>CAZMGG010000173.1:0-10852 GCA_964565715.1 uncultured candidatus Brocadiaceae bacterium
GCGACTTCGACCACCGCACCAGCCGCGACGTCGACCAGCCGCCGGGCGCCGTGTTCTGCATGGACCGCGCCGAGTACCTGGCGATGGGCGGGCTCGACGAGGAGCTGGCGCTGTTCTTCAACGACGTCGACCTGTGCCGACGGCTGTGGCGCCAGGGCCGCAAGATCCGCTACCTCGCCGAGGCCGAGGTGCTGCACCACCGCGGCGGCAGCACCCGCGGCTTCGCCCGCATGCTGGTGATCTGGCACCGGAACCGGCTCAGCTACTACCGCAAGCACTACGGCGGCTGGGCCCTCTGGTGGCTGCGGCTGGTGATCCGGCTGCGGATCTGGGAGGAGTGGCTGAAGATCGGCCGGCGGCAGCGCGATCCGGGCGCCCGGCACGCCGAACGGCAGCACCTGAAGGCGGCGGTGCGGGAGCTGTGGGCCGAATGAAGGTCGCCTTCGTGCTGTCGAACTTCCCGCCGGAGATCCGGGCGGGCACCGAGCTGGTGGCGGCGACGCTCGGCGAACACCTCCTGGCCATGGGCCACCGGGTGCTGGTGATCTGCGCCAGCGAACGGCCGCATCGGGGCCAGGACGTGCTCGAGGAGGAGTATCGCGGCATCCAGGTGCGGCGGCTGTGCAAGCACCAGAGCGAGTGGGACCAGGCCAACCTGGTCCGGCCACGGCTGCAGGCCCTGGTGGCGGGGATCCTCTCCGGTGAGCGGCCCGACGTGGTGCACGTGCACCACTTCGCCGGGCTCGGCGTCGGCGTGCTGCCGGCGGCGGCGGCGCTCGGCATCCCGGGTCTGCTCACCCTGCACGACGTGTGGGTCACCTGCCCGCGGTTCTTCCGCATGCCGCCGCCGGGCATCACCTGTCCGGAGGGAGCCCTGCGCGAGGAGTGCGTCGCCTGCGTCAACCAGGAGCTCGGGCACCACGATCTCGGCCTGGTGCGCGAGGCGGTGCACGGCCGCGACCGGCAGGTGCGGGGCGAGGTGGCGGCGGCGCGGGTGCTGACCGCGCCGAGCCGCACGGCGGCACGGATGGTGGCGGAGCACCTGCCCTGGGACGGGCCGATCGAGGTGATCCCGCACGGGCTGCTGCGGCCCGCACCGCCGGACGAACGGGCGGCGCCGCCGCGGGCCGGCGGGCCGCTGCGGATCGGCACCTTCGGCAACCTGACCGAACCGAAGGGCGTGCTCGACCTGGTGCGTGCCATGGCCGGGCTGCCCGGCGAACTGCACCTGCACGGCGCCTTCCTCGATCCGGTGTTCGCCGACACGGTGGAGCGCGAGGCCCGGACGCTCGGCGTGCCGCTCCTGCGGCACGGCCCCTACGGCGAGGGCCAGCGGCACCCGGCCGCGGACCTGCACCTCGCGGTGTTCCCGTCGCGCTGCCAGGAGACCTATGGGCTGGTGATCGACGAGGCGCTGGCCCGCGGCCTGCCGGTGGTGGTGGGCGACCGCGGCGCCTTCGGCGAACGGCAGGGCCAGCCCGGCGTGGTGGTGACGCCGCTCCCGGACCTCGCCCGCTGCCTGCGCGAACTGCTCACCGCGCCCGGCCGGCTGGCGGCGCTGCACGAGGCGGTGCCCGAGCAGGTGCCCGACGTGACCGGTGCGGTGGCCCGCTATGTTGCGATCTACCGGCGCCTCCGGCCCGGCGCGGAGACGACCTCATGAAGCACCTGTTCTGCCCGCTCCTGCCCAAGGACCCGTTGCAGGCGCCGGTGCTGGCGCTGGCGGCGCATCCCGACGACGAGGTGATCGGCGCCGGCGGTCTGCTGGCCTTCCACGGCGGCCGTGGCGATCGTGTCACCGTGGTGCACATGAGCGATGGCGCGGAGGGGGATCCCGGCAGCAAGGCCGGCGACATCCGCGCGATCCGTCGGGCCGAAGGCGAGGAGGCCCTGCGCCGGCTCGGCATCACCGACCTGCGGCACTGGGACCTCCCCGACGGCCAGCTCCCCGAGCACCTGCCGGCGATCGGGCAGCGCCTGCGGGCCCTGTTCGCCGAGGTGCGGCCGAAGACGCTCTACTCGTTCTTCTTCAACGAGGCGCACCGCGACCATCGCGCCGTGGCCGCCGCCGTGGCCGCCACCGCCGACGCGCTGCCGCCCGACTGCCGCTGCCTCCTGTTCGGCGTCAACCAGGTGGTGCCCGGCGGCACCCTGTTCGACACCACGGACGTGTACGCGAAGAAGCGGCACGCGCTCGAGGCCTACGCGAGCCAGCTCGCCTACATCGACCTGGTCGGGCTCTCCGAGCACCGCGACCGCGCCGCCACCGTCAACGTCGACATCCCCGGCGTGCGTCACGCCGAACTCTACGCCGACCTGCGGCCCGACCAGCTCGCCCGGGCCCAGGCCCACTGCGAGCCGCTCTACCGCCTGCTGCTGAAGGACCTCGCATGACCGACGCCGTGGCCAAGCCCACCGTCAGCCTGGTGATCTCGGTGTGGAACCGGCAGGCGGACCTGCGCGAGAACCTGCAGGCCATCGCCCGGCAGACCGTGCCCGCCGACCAGGTGGTGGTGGTCGACAACTGCAGCACCGACGGCACGCCGGAGATGGTGCGGCGGGAGTTCCCCTGGGTGCAGCTCATCGCCATGCCGCACTCGGCCTACGGCGCCTGCGAGACCTTCAACATCGGCTTCGCCAGCGCCCGCGGCGAGTTCGTCGGCATCCTCGACGACGACGTGGTGCTGCCGCCGACGTTCGTCGAGCACATGCTGGCCGGCTTCGCCCGCGAGCCGGAGACCACCGCCATCCTGTCGCCCAAGGTCGTCGAGCCGGAGATGCCCGACTGGTACAGGGACTCGCCGCAGGCCAACACCGAGCGCTACCTCGCCACCTTCCGGGGCTGCGGCAGCATGGCCCGCCACGCGGCCATCCGGCAGGCCGGCTACTACGACGAGCGCTTCTTCATCTTCGGCAACGAACGCGACCTGACCGCCCGCCTGCAGAACCTCGGCTTCCGGGTCAAGCTGCTGCCGCAGGTGGAGGTCTTCCACAAGGCGCCGTTCGGCATGCGGCACGGCAAGCGCAGCCTCTACTACCACGTCCGCAACTTCTGGCTCTACGCGTTCAAGTACCTGCCCTGGAGCCAGATCCTGGGCTTCCCGTTCCTGTTCCTGCAGAAGGGGCTCGGCGGCAAGCAGCAGGGCAAGGGCGGCCAGGTCGGCGACGCGGTGGGCACCATCGGCCTGTTCGACAACATCAAGGGCGTGCCGTTCGGCTGGTGGGTCTGCGTGAAGGCGTCGCTGGCGGCGCTGCGGCACCTGCCCTACTGCCTGAAGCGCCGGCAGGTGTGCCGCCATCCGGACTTCACGCCACCGCTCGGCTGAGGCCTGGTTCGCCCTCCGTTCGCCCCCGCCGTGGCTTTTCTGCGCACCCGACGGAGATTTCTTGCGCGGGTCGCGCGCCAGTGTCGCTTCCACCGTCGGACCGGTCGCTGCCGGTCCAGTGGTTTCTCCAACCGCCGTGGTGTCGATCCCGGATGCGAGCAGGGATGCAGTGACGGGTGCGACACAGGCGATGGTTGCGGAGACGAGAGATGTGCAAGGGAGGGTGATCGCCTGACGGGAGGCGATCACCCGTTTTCGTTTCCGGGGTGCGGAACGGGCCCACGACCGATAGAAATGCCGTGATGAAAGGCATTTACGGTGCCCGATCGGCCACGGCCCAGGGCCGGTCTTGATCAGCGCCGTCGTCGTCAACTGGAACGGCGAGGCCTACCTGCCGCGGTGTCTCGCCGCGCTGCGCGAGCAGGTTCCGCCGCCGGACGAGATCCTGCTGGTGGACAACCAGAGCACCGATGCTTCCTGTGGAATCGTTGGGGAGCGTTTTCCCGAAGTGCGGATCGTGCAGCTCGGCAGCAACCGCGGGCCGTGCGCGGCGCGCAACGCCGGCGTCGCCGCGGCGCGGCACGACCTGGTGCTCTGCCTCGACAACGACGTCGTGCTGCAGCCCGGCGCCCTGGCGGCGATGCGGGCGGTGCTGACCGGCGATCCGGGCACGGCGGTGGTGCAGGCCCGCTCGCTGTGCGGCGACCGTCCCGACGTGGTGCACTACGACGGGGCGGCGATCCACTTCCTCGGGCTGCTGGTGCTGCGCAACTGGTTCCGGCCGCTGCGCGAGGCGGCGCCGGCGCCCGAGCCGATCGGTGCTGCCATCGCGCTCTGCTTCCTCTGCCGCCGCGACGTCTACCAGGACGTGGGCGGTTTCGAGGAACGCCTGTTCATCCTCTACGAGGACAACGAGTTCTCCTGGAAGGTCCGCATGCGGGGCCACCGGATCCGGCTCAGCGCCGACGCCCACTGCCTGCACCTGGGCGGCACCGCCGGCCTGTCGGTGCGGTCGGCGGACGACGACTACAGCGGGCGGCGGACGTTCCTGCACAGCCGCAACCGCTGGTTCGTGCTGCTGACCTGCATGCGCTGGCGGACCCTGCTGCTGACCGCGCCGGCCCAGCTCCTCTACGGCGTGGTCTACGCCGCGTTCGGCCACCAGCGCGGCCACGTCGGCGACTGGTGGCGGGCCAAGTGGGAGCTGTTGCGCATGCTGCCGGCGGCGGTCCGCGCCCGCGGGCCGGCGCAGCGGGGCCGCACGGTGCCCGACCGCGATCTCCTGGTGGCCCTGCCGCTCACCCTGAACCCGGGGCTTGCCGACCGGGGTCCGAAGGCCACGGTACGCCGCCTGCTGGATCGCCTGTTCGCCGGCTACTGGTCCTGTGTACGGTGGCTCTGTGGCTGAGCCCGCGTCGTCCGCGTCGCCGCGCATCGCCGCGCTGCTGCTCAACTGGCGGCAGCCGGCGCTGACCGCGCAGTGCCTCACGGACCTGCTGGCGGTGGACGGCTGCGCGCTGCACGTGCTGGTGATGGACAACGGCAGCGGCGACGACTCGGCCGGGCTGCTGCGGGCGGCGGTCGATCGGGCCCGCGCCGCCGGCGCCGCGGTGGACCTGCTGGTCCACCCGCAGAACCTCGGCTTCGGCGCGGCGATGAACCGCGGCATCGACTGGGCCGCACGGCAGGGCCAGGAGCAGGTGCTGCTGCTCAACAACGACCTGCGGCTGCCGCCGGACTTCCTCCTGCCCCTGGCGCAGACCCTTTCCAACGACCCGGCCGTGGTGGCGGTGGGCCCGACGGTGGTGCAGCCCGACGGCACGGTCTGGGCCCAGGGCGGCAGCCTCGGCTTCTGGCCCAACGCGCTGCGCCTGGACGGCCACGGCGGCCCGCCGGCACCGCGCAGCCACGGCCCCGAGCAGGTCGACTTCGTGCCCGGCGCCTGCGTGCTGTTCCGCCTCGCCGACCTGCAGGCGGTCGGCGGTTTCGACGAGGGTTACTTCATGTACTGGGAGGACGTCGACCTGTGCCGGCGCCTGGTTGCGCGCGGCGGCCGCTGTCTGTGGCTGCCGTGGGTGCAGGTGGTGCACGCCGGCACCGGCTCGTCGGGCGGCGGCCGGTCGCCGCTGCGCAAGTACATGATGGCCGCCAACGCGGTGCGCTTCCTGCGGGCCGGCGGCAACGCGCGGCAGTGGGCGGCCTTCTGGCTGCTGGACGTGCTGCTGTGGCCGTTCAGCCTGCTGTCCGGGCCGGCGGCGGCCTGGGCCAAGGCCCGCGGCATCCTGGCCGGCCTGCGCGGGCGTCCGGTGACCGCCGCCGACGTCGCCGGGCTGCTGCCGCGGGAACGTTCGCCATGAGGATCCTGCAGGTGCTGCACGGCTTCCCGCCGGAGACCACCGGCGGCACCGAACGCGCGGTGGAGGCGTGGAGCCGGGCCATGCAGGATCGTGGTCACGAGGTGACCGTGCTGGCGGGCTCCCTGCGGCCCGGTCCCGACGGGCCGCCCGCGCCGGAGGACCACGACGGCCTGCCGGTGCTGCGGCTGCACCGCAGCGATCTCTTCCACGAGAGCTGGTGGAAGGCCTGGTCGCCGCTCGGCTCGGCGCGGCTCGGCGCGGTGCTCGACGAACTGCGACCCGATGTGGTGCACGTGCACCACTGGCTGCGGCTCAGCAGCGACCCGCTGCGGCAGGCCCGGGCCCGCGGCATCGCCACGGCGGTGACGCTGCACGATCACTTCGCCGTTCTGGCGGCGCCGGTGCGCGGGCTCGACCTGATCGGGCCGCAGCCGCCGCCGTTCTGGTTCCCGCTCGGCGACGCCGAGCGCCGGGAGGCGTTCGCCTTCTTCCGGCGCGATCTGCTGGCGGAGGTGGGCGCTGCGCAGTGCCGCTTCGTGCCGTGCGCGGCCCACGCCGACAGCCTGCGCGAACTCGGCCTCGGGCCCTGCGGCGACAGCCTCGTGCCCCTGCCGCCGCCGCTGCTGGCGATGCCGGCCCGGGCGCCGCGACCCGCACCGGCGCCGGTGCTGCGCCTGCTCTGCTGGGGCAGCCTGTATCCCGACAAGGGCCTGCAGATCGTGCTGCGGGCGCTGCGCGAGGCCCGGCCGGCGGCGCTGGAACTGCGCGTGCTGGGCGAGGCCCACGATCCGGCGTTCCGGCAGGAACTGCAGCGGCTCGCCGACGGCCTGCCGGTCCGCTTCGACGGCGCCTTCGGCACCGCCGACCTCGCCGCGGCGGCGGCGCAGGCGGACCTCGCCGTGCTGCCGACCCTCTGCCACGAGTCCTATGGCCTCGTGCTCGACGAGGCCCAGGGCCTCGGCCTGCCGGTGCTGTTCGCCGACGTGCCGGCCTACCGCAGCCGCGTGCCCGACGGCTGCGGCCTCGCCTACGCGCCGGCCGACGCCGCGGGCCTGGCGGCGCTGCTGGCCCGGCCCGAACGGCTGCGCGCGCTGCTGCCGCCGCCGCCGCCCATGCTGCCGGACGCCGCGGCCTCGGCGGCGGTGCTGCTGGAGCACTACCAGCGGGCCCGCCGCGGCGAGGGCCACGGCCCGCTGCCCGGCGTCACCGTCACCGACGCCGAACGGGCCGCCCGCTGGTTCCGCTGGGCCGAGCGGGCCTGGTGGTCGGCGCTGCAACGGCAGCCCTACGCGGTGCCGCCCGCCGACCTGCTGCCCTGAACGTCGTCTTCGCCGGCGACCGCGCCGGCCACCGCCGGTGGCAGCGGTGCCACCTCGACGCCGCCGCCGCGGGCCTTGGCCCGGTACATCGCCCGGTCGGCGAGCTGCAGCAGTGCGCCCGGATCCTCGGCGTGCAGCGGCAGCAGCGCCAGGCCGGCGCTGGCGCCGACCCGGTAGGGCAGCCCCTGCTGGGCGTCGGCGAGACCGACCAGCAGGCGTTCGGCCACCAGGCGGGCGTCGTCGGGGCCGTCGAGTCCTTCCAGCACGACCACGAACTCGTCACCGCCGATGCGGGCGACGGTCTCGTAGCGCCGCACCGACGCCCGCAGGCGGTCGGCGATGCGCTGCAGCAGGGCGTCGCCGGCGGCGTGGCCGAAGCGGTCGTTGACCGGCTTGAAGCCGTCCAGATCGATCAGGCACACCGCCAGGTTCTCGCCGTGCCGCTCGCTGCGCTCGCGCTGGTCGTCCAGCCGGTCCTCCAACGCGCGCCGGTTCCACAGGCCGGTGAGCGAATCGCGGCTGGCCTGGCGCAGCAGGGCGCGATGGACGCGGCGGTTCTGGGCGACCACCAGGCCGGTGGCGGCGATCGCGGCGACCGCGACCACGCGATTGACGAACACGTGCTGTGCGGTGGGATCCACCGCACCGACGAACCAGCCCAGCACCGCCAGCACGATGCCGACCACGGTCCAGATGCCGACCTCGCCTTCCTTGTCAGCCCAGATGCCGATCAGCGGCAGGGCGATGTAGGGCACGCTGGTGGCGGCGCCGGGCGCCGAGTAGAGGTCGAAGAGGAAGACTCCCGTGGCGACCGTCGCGCACAGCGCGGTCCTCCCGATCAGCATCCGGCGCCCGGTGGTGGCGATGCCTGGCATCCAATCGCCCATGGTACCGGCGGTTCCCCGGGGGGAGAACGCTCAGTTGCCGGCCAGCGCCCGTCGGGCCTTGAGCAGGCGGCCGAGCGCGGCATCGGGCAGCTCCGTCTGCAGCAGCCGGTCCACCTCGGCGCGCAGGCGCTCCGCCGGGCCGATCCGCCGCGCATAGCGGGCGAACTGTTCGGCCATCTCGAACTTCCGGTCGGCGGCGAGCCCGCGCAGGGCCCAGTCCTCGGCGGCGGTGGCGTCCAGCAGATCGGGCACAGCCGCCAGGGCCTGCCGGCAGCGCTCGCACTTCTCGCGGTCCGAGCCCGAGTGCAGGAAGGTGAGCGCCAGCAGGGCCGGCACGTAGTCCGCCTCCACCGTCACCGCCGCCACGTACGAGTCCCGGGCCTCGCGCAGGCGGTGTTCGCTGTCCAGCGTGCGGCCCAGGTTGTAGTGGTTGCCGGCGGTCGGATACCGCTGGGCGATGCGGCGCAGGATCGGCAGGGCCAGGTCGCGCCGGCCGCTGGCGTCGTGGAGCGCGCCCTTGGTGCGCAGGTAGAGGAACGGCTCGCCGGCGGCCAGCTCCAGGGCGCGGTCGACGGCGGCGTGGGCCGCCGGGTACTGCTTCTGGTAGGTGAGGATGCGGGCGAGGTCGTGCCACAGGTCCGGGTCCTCGGGTCGCAGGTCCAGGGCCGTGCGCAGCTCCCGTTCGGCGGCGGGCAGCTCGTCGCCGTGGCGGTGCACCCAGGCGAGCTGCTGGTGCAGGCGGGCGGAGCCCGGCAGCACGCCGAGCGCCGCGGTGAGCTGGATCCGGGCGGTGTCGTGGTCGCCGGCGCCGGCGGCGGCGAGCCCGAGCCACGCCGCCGCGAGGGCCCGTTCCAGGGTGGCATCGGGGGCCACGGCCATCGCCTCCTGGAAGTGCGCCTCCGCGGTGCGTTCGCGGCCCTTCCGCATGGCGGCCTCGCCGGCGCGCAGGGCCTGCAGGAACGGATCTTCGGGCGCCGGCGCCGCCGGGTCGTGGGCCGCCCGCACGTGCCGGCCGAGGGGATCGCCGGCGTCGAGCGCCAGGACAGCCTGCGCCGCCGCCAGGGCGGGGTCCTTCTCGCCGGCGAGGTGGGCAAGGACCAGTTCGTGGCGTGCCTGCTGCAACTCCGCGTGGCGCTGCTGCCGCCAGGTGAGGGTGAGGGCCAGGGTCGCCAGCAGGGCCAGGGCCGCGACGCCGGCCCACCGCAGGCCGCGGCCGTGCCGCTGGGCGAACTCCTCCAGGTGGAACAGCGGCCCCAGCGTCACCCGCGGCGGCCGCGCGCCGGCGGCCAGCGCGTCGAGCACCTGCGCCAGTTCCAGCGCCGAACGGTGGCGGCGGACCGGTCGCAGCGCGGTGGCGCGGCGGACCACCAGGTCGACGCTGCGCGGCAGGCCCGGATCGATGCGACGCACCGGCCGCGGCGGCAGCCGGCGGGCCTCGTCGAGCGCGGTGGTGGAGTCGTGCCCGGGGTGCGGCACCGTCGCGGTCAGCAGCTCGTAGAGGATGCCGCCGAGCCCGTGCACGTCGGTGCGCGGTCCGGCCGGCTCGCCGCGGGCCTGTTCCGGCGCCATGAAGCTCGGCGTGCCGAGCACGTCGCCGGTGCCGGTCAGCGTCGGCTCGCCGTCGGCGCGGGCGAGGCCGAAGTCGATCAGCACCGGCTCGCCGTCACAGGCGCGCAGGATGACGTTGCCGGGCTTCAGGTCGCGGTGCAGCACGCCGTGGTCGTGGGCCGCCTGCACCGCCCGGGCCAGCCGGGCGACCAGGGCGCAGGCGCGGGCCCAGCCCGGGCCCTGGCCGGGGAGCTGCAGGCGGTCGACGAACGGCCTCGAACCGTCCTGCCTTGCCGCGGCGATGCGATCCGCCAGCGACTCGCCGGCGATGTGCTCCATCACCAGGAACGGCTGGCCCTCATGCTGGCCGAGGCCATGCACCCGCACGACGTTGGGGTGGCGCAGGCCCTGCAGCGCCGCGGCCTCCCGCCGCAGCCGTTCCAGCGCGCGCGGCGACGTGCCGGCCGGGCCCTGCAGCAGCTTGATCGCCACCTCGGCGCCATCCGGGCCCCGCGCCAGCCAGACCGCGCCGGTGCCGCCGCGGCCCAGCTGGCGCAGCACGGTGAAGTCGCCGATGGTCGGCGGCATCGCCGTCCGCCGCGGCAGCAGCGCGTCGGCCGACGCCGCCGCCCGCAGCGCCGCCAGCAGCCGGTCGCCGCCGTCCGGGTGGGCGCCGGCGAAGGCCTCTGCCGTCACGTCCTCGCCGGCCTCGCGCCGTTCCAGGAACTCCGCCAGCAGGTCCTCCAGCCGCTCCGGGGTCATGCGGCCGGCGGCTCCATCAGCAGGGTGAGGCGCGCCACCGCCCGCGAATGCAGCTTGCGCGTCGCCGCGTCGCTCCTGCCCAGCACCGCCGCCGCCTCCTTGCTGGACAGGCCCTCGAAGCGGCGCAGCCGGATGATCTCGCGCAGGTCCTCGGGCAGCGCGGCGAGCGCGCGTTCGAGATGCAGGTAGCGCGGATCGCGGTAGAGCGGTTCGGGCAGCGGCGCCGCCGCGCCGTCGGCCACCGAGTCGGTCAGCGGCGTGGTCCGGCCGCGGCTGCCGCGGGCCGCGGCGCGGGCCTGGTCGATCACCTTGCGCCGCACCAGCAGGTGCAGGAAGCCACGCAGGCTGCCGCGGCCGCGGTCCTCGAAGCCCGGCATCTGCCGGAACGCCTCCAGCGCCACGCTCTGCAGCACGTCCTCACTCTGCAATGCAGAGCGGAGCTGCGGGCCGAGCTGGCTGCGGATCGCCAGCAACAGCTCGTCGCGGAAGCGGTCGTAGAGGTCGCGCCACGCGGCGTCTTCGCCGCGTTGCATGCGCTGGACCAGGTCGAGCGTGGTCCGTTCGTCGGGCGGAGCGGGCAGGTCCATGGCCGGGACGGTGAGGCACATTGTGCCCCTGGACCGTCGGCGATGGGCGGGACCGGCCGGGAATCC
>CAZMGG010000174.1:0-10658 GCA_964565715.1 uncultured candidatus Brocadiaceae bacterium
GCTCGAGCACGTAGGGCGAGTGCAGGATCATGCCGACGGTGGGCTGCAGCGCCGCCGGCTGGCGCAGCGACCAGCCCTCGCGCCGGCGGTAGCCCTGCAGACCGATGGCGAACATGCCCTCGAAGGCGCCACCGATCTGTTCGTCGAGCACGATGGCCGAATATCGCCGTTCCTGCAGCATGGCCACGTAGCCGCCGTAGAAGCCGGTCAGCGCCCGCCCGTAGCGCTCCGGCAGCAGCTTCAGCCGTTCCGGATCCGCCAGGATGGTGAGGTCGTGCCCCGGCAGGCCCTGCAGCAGGTCGAAGATGGCCTGGCCGTGGGCGAAGGCCGGCTTGCCGCAGATCGCCGTGAGCCAGCCGTGGCCCGGGACCAGCACCGGATCCGGCTCGGCGCGGATCAGGGCCAGCAGCTCGCGGCTGGCCTCGGCGTGCGCCGCGCCCGGCAGCGCCTGCCGCGGATCGAACTGCAGCGCCGGCCGTTCGAGCCACAGCGCCCGCGGGTCGAGCACCAGCAGCACGAACTGCGCCACGACCAGCGGCAGGGCCAGCCGCCGCGCACGGCCGTTCTCGCCCAGCAGCGCCGGCAGCAGCACGCAGCCGGCGGTCATCGCGTACATCATCACGTTGTCGAAGCCGCCGGCGTGCAGCCGCGACAGGTAGCTCGTCAGCAGCCCGCCGCCGCCGAAGGCCCACAGGAACAGCCCCTCGCCGCGGCGGCCGCTGCCGATGCGCGCGAGGCCGAGCCAGAGGGCGCCCACCAGCATCGGCAGGATCGGCAGCAGGTCCTCGGTCCAGAAGCCGAGCTTGCGATCGCCCTGGATGCCGTGGCCGCGCGGCATCTCGAACACGAAGAACGTGAACCAGCCGTCGCTGCTGCGATCCGCCACCAGCACCACCGCGCCCAGCAGGACCGCCGAGGCGATGCCGAAGCGCAGTCCTTTCCGCCAGTCGAGCAGCAGCGCGCCGACGCCCACCGCCGGCAGCCACATCAGGGCGCTCTGCTTGGCCAGGAACGCCAGCGCGGTGAGCCCGCCCGCCAGCCACGCGGCGCGGTTGCCGCGGAAGCGCAGCAGGAACGCCGCGCCCAGCACGCACACCAGGAACAGCGTGTCGTTGCGGGCGAGGTCGTACCAGTAGCGCAGATAGCCGTAGCCGGCGCAGAACAGGCCCGCCGCCAGCCAGCCCGCCATCGTGCCGCCGCCCTCGCGGCGGGCCCATGCGAACAGGAGCCACGCGCAGCCCAGCGCCGCCAGGGTGCTGACCAGCCGCAGGGCCAGATAGCCCTCGCCGACGACGAACGAGCACAGGGCGCCGAGCTGGAACAGGAGCGGCGTGTAGAGGAACGACACGTGCTCCGGCGTCGGCGGACAGTAGATCGGCAGGCCCGCCCGCACGCGGCTGCTGTGGTCCACCATCGCCCCTTCCATCCATTCCAGCTCGAACGGATAGCCGAGGCGCATGGCCACCAGCACCACGACGGTGACGATCGCCGTGAGCGCCATGACAACGGCGGCGCCGGCGAGCGCGCGAGGGGCGACGGACGGCGCGGCGGGCGGCATGGGCGGCAAAGGCTACCCGCGCCGTCGCCGCCGGTCAGCGGTGCGTCGACGGGGCGTGGTCGGCGTCGGCGGGTCCGCTACACTGCCTCGCGTCTTGTCTGTCCATCCGCCGAGGTCGTGCCCGTGACGCGAGCCGCCGCCGTGCTGGCGACGATCGCCGTGCTGGTGCTGGGCGGCTGGTGGTTGCTCGGCGGCGGCCCGGCCGGGGGCAACGGGGAGCCGCCGGCAGCCGGCGCGGCGGCTAGCGGCGCCGGGCCCGCCACTCGCGGCGCCGTCGCTCCGGACTCGCCCGCCGCCGCTGCGGCGATGGCAGCCGGGTCGAACCCGGGCGAGCGCACCGAGGCGCCAGCCGGCGCCGGGGTGGCGACGCTGCTGGTGCGCGACGACCAGGGCCGCCCGATCGGCGGCGCACTCGTGCGCAGCCTGCGCGCGGACGTGGAGCGTGGCGTCACCGATGCCGAGGGCCGGATCCGCTGGCCGGCTCGGGCCGTCGACCAGGTGGCGGTGCTGGCCACCGGCCACCTGTTCCGGCAGACGGCGGCGACCCCGGGCGAGACCGCCGAGGTGACGCTGCTGGCCGATCGCTGGTCGCTGCGGGGCAGGTTCCGTTTCGAGCGGCCGGACGGCACGCTGGCGCAGGCGGTGCGGGCGCGGTTGCAGCCCCGCCAGGAGCCCGACGGCATGCTGCAGGTGCCGCGGGCGGTGGCCGCGGCCGGCGAACGGGCCGTCGCCGCGTTCCGCGAGCACGCCATGATCTGCGCGGTGCTGCCCGGCGGCGTTCCGGCCTGGCACCTGGGCGAGCTGAGCCGCCAGCGGGTCTACCGGCTGGGCGGCGTCGCCGAGGTGTCGTTCGCCGAGCCCGGCCTGTACGAACTCGACTGCACCGCCGACGGCGAGTTCGTCGCCCGTGCGCTGTTCCAGGCCGAGGCCATCGTCGACGAACCGCTGGTCGTGCCCCTGCGGCCCGGTCGGATGATCGACGGCGCCGTCGTGCGCAGCGACACCGGCGCACCGATCGCCGACGCCAGCGTCGTCGCCGCTGGCGATCCGGACGAACCGCAGGCGCGCACCGATGCCCAGGGCCGCTTCCGGGTCGGACCGTTCGCCGAAGGCACAGTACGGCTCGAACTGCGTCATCCGGACATGCAGCCGCTGCAACTGGGGCCGGTCGCCGCCGACGGGCGGTTGCTGCAGGCGGCCATGATGCCGCTGCCCAACGCGACCCTGCGCGGCACCGTGCGGGCGCGACCGGACCTGCGGCCGCTGGCCGGCGCCACGGTGAGCGTCGTTGATGGCGCCGACCAGCAACGGGTGGCCACCGCCGACGGCGAGGGCTGGTTCACGCTGTCGGCGCCCACCGGCGAGATGCTGCGGCTGTCGGTCTCGGCGAAGGGCTTCGCCACCCACCGCGAACTGCTGGAGGCCGGCGGCGAGCCGCTCCCGTTCGACCTGTGGCCCGCCGAACCCGCCGAACGGGTGCGCACGGGCATCTCCGGTCTGCTGCGCGGCCGCGTCGTCGATGCCCGCGGTGAGCCCGTGGCCGGGATGGTCGTGCAGTGGCAGCCCGATGCGCCGCGCCCGCCCGACGGCATCACCGGCCGCCGCATCGTCGAGGGCGCCGCGCCGCCGGTCGGCCTGCGCGCCACCAGCGGCGAGGACGGCAGCTTCACGCTGGAGACGGTGCATCCAGGGCTCGGCCGGCTGGTGCCCATCGACGGCGCCCCCCGGCCGGAGGCCGGCGGGCTGCGTCTGGAGGTGATCCTGGGCGCCGAGCGTCCGGGGCTGACGGTGACCTGTCGCAGGCCCACGGAGCGGTGACGCAGAGCGGCACAGGGCGACGATGGCGCAAACGGTGATTGGAACCATGAAGCAGAGCTACGTGATGGGCTTGGTGTCGCTGTGGATGGCGTCGGCGACGGCGCAGGACGGCCCAGGGGCTGCGCCGCAGGACCCGGCGGCGACGTTCCAGGTGGGGGTGGCCAGCCTGCGCGAGGTGAAGGCGGCGTTCGATCCCTTCGGCGGCGCCATCGTGCGCGGCGTCGATCCGACCGGCCGCGCCCGCAGCATGGAACTGCGCTGGCCGCCGCTCGACTGGCCCTTGCCCGGCGAGCACGTCGGCGGCGACCGGCCGACGATCCTCCTGGACGGGCAGCCCACCCAGGGCATCCTGCACCTCGAGGCGTGCGCACCCGGGGGTCTGCGTGGCCGCGCCGAACTGCGCCCCGCCGCCGGTGCCGCCGACGCGGCGCCCGTGCCGGTGTCGTTCGCCGTGGTGCCGGAACTCGCCGCGGCCCGGGTGCTGGGCGCGCCGGCCATGCCCTCCGAACGCGTGCCGGCGGAGGTGCCTGCCGATCCTGGCGACCTCGAGTTCGCGGTGCTGGGCAACGGCGGCACCGGCTGGCCCGGCCAGCACCGGGTCGCGGCCGGCCTGCAGCGGCTCGCCACGCCCGGCCGCTTCGACTTCGTCCTGCTGCTGGGCGATCAGTTCATGCCGCGTGGCGTGCAGTCGATCGGCGACCCGCGGTGGCGGCACTGCTTCGAGGACGTCTACCCGGCGGCGACGCTGCCGATGCCGTTCCACGCCGTCACCGGCGACTGCGACCTGCGCGGCAAGGAACTGCCCCTGCACGAGTACGCGACGCTGAACGCGCGCTGGAACAGCCGCACGCTGGTCTATCAGTTCGAGGCCAGGAGCCACGGCCGCAAGGTCGGCTTCTTCGGTCTCGACACCCAGCTCTACAGCGAGGACGTCGGACATCCGTCCATGCGCTTCTCGCGCCGACTGCTCGGCGAGGCGCTCACGAAGTCCGACGCCGACGTGAAGGTCGTGTTCGGGCATCTGCCGCTCGAGAGCCTGACCGGCGAGTCCGATGCCAAGCGGACGGCCTCCCTGTCCGCCGTGGCGCGCAGCCTGTGGACCCAGTGGGGCGTGGACCTGTACCTGTGCGCCGGCGACCACTGCCTCGCCTTCGTGCAGGGCGAGGGACTGCCGCCGCAGGTGACCAGCGGCGCCGCCGCCGGCCCGGACCTCTCGCGGTCGCCGACCTGGAGCCCGACCACGTCGTTCGCGGCCACCGGCGGCGGCTTCGCCACGCTGCGCTTCGACGGCCGGCAGTTCACCATCACCTTCCGCGACAGCGATGGCGCGCCGCTGGCGGTGCGCACGGTCGAGCCGCGGAGGAAGGGATGAGCCTGCGGGAATGGGAGCACCTCGGCGAGGAGCCGCTGGTGCGCTACAAGGTCTTCGACGTGCACAAGGCGCGGCGGCGCTCGCCGCGCACTGGCGCCGACATCGGCTTCTTCCTGGTGCGCACGCCGGACTGGGTGAACGTGGTGGCGCTCACCGAGCAGGAGGAACTGATCCTGGTGCGGCAGTACCGCCACGGCACGCGCCAGTTCTCCCTGGAGATCCCCGGCGGCCTCATCGATCCCGGCGAGACCGACCCGGCCGCCGCCGCCGCCCGCGAACTGCGCGAGGAGACCGGCCACCAGGCCACGAGCCTGCGCCGGATCGGGGTGATGACTCCCAATCCGGCGATCTTCACCAACCGCTGTTTCGTGTACCTGGCGCGAGGTTGCCGCCGGATCGCCGAACTGGCCCAGGACCCCGGCGAGGACATCGAGGTGGTGACGGTGCCGCTGGCGCAGGTCGACGACCTGGTGCGGCAGGGGCAGATCGACCATGCCCTGGTCCTGGCGGCGCTGGCGTTCCTGCGCGCGGACGGCTGATCGGGGCCCGGGCCGGCCACCCTGGGGTGTGCGCCGGCCCCCAGGCCGCCCAATAATCACCCCCTCTGCCGCAACGCCCTTCATGAATCGCCCTCTCGCCCTTGCTCTCGTCGGTGCGGTCCTGCTCGGGACCCTGGCCTGGTTCCTGTTCTCCCGCGGCGACGGCGCGCCCACGCCGATGGCGCCGCCGCCGGTGGCGCCGGTGGCGGCGGATTCGGGCCCTGTCCGCATCGACGGCGGCCCCGGCCAGGCGAGCGATGCCATTGCCCGCCGCGAGGCGGTGCCGGCGCCGGTGGCGGGTACCGAGGATCTCGACCCGGAGATCCGCGCCGCGCTGACCGGCTATCGCGGCCGCGTGGTGAACCACCTGCTGCAGCCGGTTCCCGACACCGGCGTCCGCCTCTACCGGTTCTCGCTCGACAAGGTGCTGGGCTCGGCCGACCTGATGGCCGCCGAGACGCAGGCGCCGCAGCTGCAGGCCGGCGAGACCCGGACCGGCGCCGACGGCACGTTCCTGATCGAAGGGGTGTGGCCGCGGGCGATCTTCGTGCTGCTGGCCGGGATCGGTTCCGATGCGCCGACCCATCGCATCGTGCAGAAGGTGCCCGGGCCCGGTGAGGTCGTCGACCTCGGCGACGTGGTGCTGCAGGACGGCGCGGTGGTCACCGGCATCGTGATCGACGATGACGGCGAGCCGGTCCCCGACGCGCTGGTGCGCGGCGCCGACCTGCCGGGCCAGCTGGTCGGCCTGTTCCCGCTCGAGCGCTTCGACCCGAAGGGCTTCATCCTGGTGCGCGAGAAGCAGGCGCCGTTCGAGGTGATGGCGATGCCGCCGTGGGTGGAGCAGGTGTTCGAGCAGCTGCCGTTCCCGCGCACGACCACCGACGCCGAGGGCCGTTTCCGCCTGGTGGGATTGACCCCGGGCAGCAACCTGGTCGCCACCACCAAGCCCGGCCTGCTGGGCGACGTCCGACCCAGCGTGCTGCTGCGCGCCGGGCAGGTGAAGGACCTGGGCCGCATCCGGCTGAAGCGCGGCGAGGAACTGATCGCGGTGGTGCGCGACGAGGCGGGCAAGCCGGTGGCGGGCGCCGAGGTGATCGCCGGCCCGACGGTGTCGGTGGCGCCCATCGATCTCGCCAGCCGCGTCGGCACCACCGACGCCGAGGGCAAGGTGCGGGTGAACGGCTACCCCAACGGGCGCGTCACCGCCGCCGCGCGCCGCGGCCCGGGCCAGGCCTGGAGCCTCGCCGAGCCGCAGCCGATCCTCAACGAGGTCGTCGTGACGCTGCCGACGGTGTTCGCGCTCACGGTCACCGTCGCCGGCCCGGACGGCAAGGCGATCCCGAAGCCCGACCTGAAGGTCTACCGCGGCAAGGACGGCGATGGCCTGCTGGAGATGGCCGCGTTCGGCTTCCATCCGGCCCTCGACGTCGCCGAGCGGACGACGAACCTCGAGGACGGCCGGATCCGCATCACCGGGCTGCCGGGCGGCCGCTACACGCTGCTGGCCACCGCCGCGGGCTTCGCGGTGAACAAGACCGGCGTCGAGCTGGCCGCCGACGCCGAGGCGCGCATCGATCTGCCCCTGCGCCGGCAGTTCACCGTGCGCGTGGTGGACGAACTCGGCAAGGGCATCCGGCTGTGCGAGGTGTTCGGCAACGGCGTCGGCGGCGGGCGGCTGGCGGATCTGCCGGTGTCCTGTGGCCGCACCGATGCCGAGGGCCGGCTCACCGTCGACCGGTTCCACACCGACGAGGTGCGCGTCTCGGCGGTGCATCCGCGCTACGGCGCGACCCACGGCACGGCGCGGCAGGGCGCGGCCGAGACGGTGCTGCAGATGGCGACGCCGGGGGCGCTGGAGGTCTTCGTCGCCACCGCCGGCCGGCCCGCCGAGGTCGGCAAGTGGACGGTCGCCGTCATGCGTCGCGGCGGCACCCGCGGCGCCATCGAGGACATGCCGCAGGTGCTGACGCCGGACAAGGAAGGGCTGTGCCTGCTGCGCGGGCTGCAGCCCGGCTCCTACCGGATCCAGCTCGTCGACAGCGTCGATGCGCTGACCTCGCCCGGCGGCGTCTTCGCGATGATGCAGAACGCGTTCATGAGCAGCGACCTGCCACGGGAGCAGGCCGACGTCGTGTCGGGCCAGACCAGCCGCGTGACCATCGACACCACGCCGCTGGTCCCGGAAGGGCCCGTCGGCACCGTCAGCGGCACGGTGGTGGTCGACGGCCGCCCGGCGGAGGGCTACGTCGTGCAGGGTTGGGCCCAGGGCAAGAACGACTCCTCCCGCCGGCTCGGCACCCGCGTCGAGCCGAACGGCCGCTTCTCCCTCACCAACGTGCCGGTGGGGCGCGTCAACCTGAACATCAGCGAGGCCGATTCGCTGTTCGGTGGCCGCCAGAGCGTCTGGAGCACCACCTTCGAACTCGGCGAGGGGGAGATGCGGGAGCTGACCGTCGACCTGCGCACCACGTCGATCGAGGGCTACGTGGCCGACGTCGCCGGCGCGCCGCTGGGGCGCGCCCGCGTCAGCCTGCAGGGCCGCGTGCTCGGGCCGGACGGCAAGCCCGGCGACCACCTCTGGCGGATGGAGCAGACCGACGAGCAGGGCCGGTTCGCCTTCCGCAAGCTGCCGGAGGGCGACTTCACGCTCACCGCCGAGGCCGACGGCCAGAAGGGCACCTCGGGTGAGGTCCAGGCCCGCGCCGCCGTGCCGCAGGTCGGGATCCGCATCCAGACCACGACGACGCTGCGCGTCGCCGGCCGCTGCGACCTGTCGGTGTTCGGCGAGAAGCGGCCGGATTGGATCTACGTGAGTCTCGTCCAGGTGCGGGTGACCCAGACCGCCGAGGGCACGCGCACCGACTACGACGGGATCGGCGGCGACGGCATCGACGGCGACGGCAACTTCGACGTGCAGGGCGTGGCGCCGGGCACCTACCGCCTGCAGCTCCACTGGCACCGGGAGCGCGGCAACGAGGGCAGCACGCTGCCGCAGGAACTGTGGCACCGCGACCCGGTGGTGGTGAACGCCGACATCACCGGCCTGCAGCTCGTGCCCGTGTCCCGCAAGGACGCCGGTCTCTGATCTGCGTCAGCGCAGCCGGCCGGCCTGCTTCTGCCCCAGGCAGAATCGCAGGTCGCCCAGCATGCTGTGGCTGGTGCGCACCTCGACCGCCGCCAGCATGCCCTTCTTGAACGGCAGGCTCAGCCGCTCGGAACCCGTCAGCAGCAGTCCCAGCAGCGAGCCCATGTGCGGTTCGTGGCCGACCAGCGCGATCGAGCGCCGGCCGGCCAGCATCTCGGCCTGCAGCAGATCCACGGCCTGCATGGGCCGCGCGTCGGGCGTGAGGCAGTCCCAGGTGCCGATCGCGCCCTGGTGCCCGGACGCCCGGGCCAGGAGTTCGGCGGTCTGCCGCGCCCGGCGCAGGGGGCTCGCCTGGATCGCGTCGGGCCCTTCCATCAGCCGCGCGTAGACCGCGCACGCCGCCTCGAGCTTCGCCACTCCCTCGGCCGTCAGCGCCCGCTCCTCGTCGCGCCGGGCGCCGCCGACGCCGAGATCCTCGGCGTCTCCGTGCCGCATGAGGTAGACGATCACAGGGTCCGCGTCCGGCCGTCGGGCTGGCCGACGATGACCCGGCCCGCCAGGCCGACGAACAGGCCGTTGTCGACGACGCCGGGGATGGCGTTGAGCGCGTCGTGCAGGAACGCCGGATCCTCGATGCCCTCGCCGTAGGCGCAGTCGAGGATGAAGTTGCCGTTGTCGGTGACCACCGGGGCACCGTTGGCCTCGCGCCGGGCGATCTCGCAGCCGGTGGCCTCGATCGCGTGGCCCGCCTGCTTCCAGCCGAACTGCAGCACCTCCACCGGCAGCCGGAACTTCACCCCGAGCCGATCCACCTGCTTCAGGTTGTCGACCACGACCACCATCTCCCTGGCCGCCGCCGCCACGATCTTCTCGCGCACCAGCGCCGCGCCGCCGCCCTTGATCATGTTCTTGCGCGGATCGATCTCGTCGGCGCCGTCGATGGTGAGGTCCAGCACGTCGACCTCGTCCAGCGTGGTCAGGGGAACGCCGAGCCGGCGCGCGGCCTCGGCGGTACCGTCGCTGGTCGGCACGCCGGCCACCGTCAGGCCTTCCTCGGCGATCCGGCGGGCCAGGGCCTCCAGGGCCAGCAGGAAGGTCGAACCGCTGCCCAGGCCGATGCGCATGCCGTTCTCGACGAGGGCCGCCGCGGCGGCGGCCGCCGCCGCCTTGGCGGCGTTCTGCGTGCTCATGGTTCCGGAGGATAGCGCCCGCTCCGCTCGCGCCCACCCCGAACCTCCATGGCTGAACCTCGGCGCCGCTGCTCCGTGTTACCCTCCTCGCCTTGAGCCCATTCCCGGATCCGAATCCCGTCACCCCGAGGCCCGCGGGTCGTCCGCGCTACGTGCCCAAGCCGCAGCCCACCGGCTGGCAGCGGCTGCCCTTCACGGTCCGCTACGTCGTGCCGGCGCTGGTGATCCTGACCGCCGCCTATGGCGGCTGGCGCTGGTGGACCGGCGCCCACGTCACCGTGGTGTTCGCCGCCGAGGGCGTCACCATGCCCGACGAACTGCGGCTGACCTTCTACCCCGACCACTACTCGTTCGCCCTGCCCTCGCCGGCGCCGGTCATCGGCACCGCCACGGTGCGTCCCGCCGAGGGCGTCACGCTCGGGGAAGACCTGGTGCCGCAGCGCGCCATCCTGCGCTACGAGGGCGCCGGCATCGGCACTGGCTACGCCCACGTCGAACTCGGCCGCATCGCCGACCCGATCTTCCTGCAACCGCCGTCCCGTCTCGCCGGCCGCGTCGTGCAGAAGAGCGGCGGCGCACCGGTCGCCGACGCGACCGTGATCGCCATGGCCGGCGGGCAGCTCGGCGTGCCGGTCGCCGAGACCCGCACCGGGCCGGGCGGCGAGTTCGAGCTGCAGGGCTTCGACGGTACGATCCACACCCTCGGCCTGCGTGTGCTGAAGAACGGCTTCGCCGTCCTCAACCAGGATCACCAGGACAGCGAGGAGGAACTGGTCCTGCGCGTCGAGCGCACCGATCCGGTGCGCGGCCAGGTCCTGCTGCCGCAAGGCGTCGACCCGGCGCGGATCACCGTGCTGGTGCGCGGCGTCCCCGGCGCCCACGCCATGCCCGACATCGGCGGCGCCTTCACCCTGGAGACCGTGCCGAAGGGCCCCGAACCCCGCCTCCTGGTGCATGGCCTGCCGCCGGGCTTCACCCAGCCCCTGGTCCGTGCCGCCGCCGGCACCATCGACGTGGTGATCCCGGTCGTGCGGTCCGCCACCGCCCGCGGCACCGTCCTGGACGGTCTCACCAACCTGCCGCTGCACCGCGC
>CAZMGG010000175.1:0-10630 GCA_964565715.1 uncultured candidatus Brocadiaceae bacterium
GCGCTACCGGTCGCCACGGCGAGCGTCACGAACAGGAGGGCGGCGAGACCCCGCGGGGGGGGGGGGGAGAATTGGGATCAGGTGCATGTTGCGTTTCCCTGTCGTCGCCGAGGCAAGCGGGGACGGACGGCGAAACTCTACCCGGCACCGCGAACCTGCCCAGCCCCCCGGCCGCGCCCGCAGCCGTCGCCCAGCACCGATCGGAACCACCGGACGACCGGCTTCACCCTTGGGGAAGTGCTGAAAATCACCCTCGCCAGGGGCATTCTGCTCCACCCCCTGGCCCCCATGACCGCCTCCGACCCAGCCCTGGCCGCACCTGGCGGCGCCGACCCGGCCCTGCACGGCCCGCGGCGGCTGGCGGTGGCGCTGGTGGCCGCGACGGTCGTGCTGATCGGCTTCGGCGCGATGGTGACCAGCACCGGCTCGGGCATGGCGTTCGCCGACTGGCCGCTGTCCGACGGCCAGCTCATGCCGGAACGGTCGCTCACCGACCTGGACGCGTTCCTGGAACACTTCCACCGGATCATCGCCACGCTGGTCGGCGCGATGATGGTCGCGCTCCTGATCTGGATCACGGTGCGCGCGCCGGAACGGCCGCGCCTGCGGCGGTGGGCCTGCCTCGGGCTCCTGCTGGTGATCGTCCAGGGCATCGTCGGCGGCGCCGGCGTGCTGAAGAACCTGCCGCTGCTCACCTCGGCCACCCATGGCGTGCTGGCGCAGGTCACGCTGGCGACGTTCAGCACCATCGCGCTGGCGCTGACGCCTTCCTGGAACGCCCGCACCAGGGCGCCCGCGCACCTGGGCCGGCGCAGCCGGCGGCTCTGCGTGGTCGGGCTGGTGGCGCTGCTGGTGCAGCTGACGCTCGGCGCCATCGCCCGGCACAGCCATCAACCGCACGCCCTGTGGACCCACGTCGGGCTGGCGGCGGTGGTGTTCCTGCTGGTGCTGGTGGCGATCGGGGCGAGCGGCGTGCATGGCGACGTGCCAGGCGTGAAGGCGCTGGGCCGCTGGCTGCTGAGCCTGCTGGTGGTGCAGATCGCGCTCGGATTCGTCGCCCTCATGGTGCGCACCGGCAAGCATCCGGAGAACATCGACGCGCTGTGGCGGTCCAGCCTGATCTCGGCCCACGTGCTGATCGGCGCCTTGCTGATGCTGTGCATGGCGCAACTGGCGGCGCGGGTGTTCCGCGCCACCCGGGCAGCGGCATGAGCGGGCTCGCCAAGGGCCTGGCACGGGTGCGGGCCTTCGCCGAACTGGGCAAGCCCAAGCTGTCGGCCCTGGCGGTGTTCGCGGTGGCCGCCGGCGCGTGGATGGCCTGGCCGAAGGGGCATCCGCCGCTCGGGCTGGTGGCCGGCACGACGCTGGGTTCGTTCCTGGTGGCGGCGGGCGCCGCGGCGCTGAACATGCACCGGGAGCGGGAACTGGACGCGCGGATGGAACGCACCCGCGGCCGGCCGCTGCCGTCGGGCCGGCTGACGCCTGGGCAGGTGCGCGCCTTCGGCCATGCCAGCGCCGGGCTCGGTCTGATCATGGTCTGGGCGAGCAGCAACCTGGCCGCCGCGCTGGTCAGCGCCGCGATCCTGCTGGGCTACGTGGCGGTCTACACGCCGATGAAGACGCGCACGCCGCTCAACACGCTGGTTGGCGCGATCCCCGGCGCGCTGCCGCCGGTGGTGGGTTTCGTCGCGGTCACCGGCCAGATCGGCTGGGCGGCGGTGGTGCTGTTCGCGATCCTGTTCTGCTGGCAGATCCCGCACTTCCTGGCCATCGCCTGGCGCTACCGCGAGGACTACGCCCGCGGCGGCTTCCGCATGCTGCCGGTGGTGGATCCGGGCGGCGAGCGGACGCGGGTCACGATGCTGATCTACGTCGCCGGGCTCGGCATCGCCTCGATGATCCCGTTCGTGACGCGGATGGCCGGCGAGGTCTACCTCGGCGCCGCGATCTGCCTGGACGTGCTGTTCTTCGCGCCGGCGATCACCGCGGCCATCACCCGCTGGGACTCGGCGATGCGGATGACCTTCCTGGCGTCCCTGGTCTACCTGCCGCTGCTGCTCACCGCGATGGTGTGGGACCGGGGGCCGGCATGAGCGCGGAGGCCACGGGTCCGGCCCTGCTGGCGCGCGGCGTCGGCTTCGCCTACGGCGAACGCGCGGCGCTGACCGGCGTCGATCTGCGGGTCGAGCGGGGCCGCAGCCACGGCTTCCTCGGGCCCAACGGCTCGGGCAAGTCGACCCTGTTCCGCCTGCTGGCGACGCTGCTGCCGCCGCAGCAGGGCGAGCTGCGCCTGCTGGGCCACGACCTGCGCACGGCGCCGGCCGCGGTGCGGCCGCGGCTGGGCGTGGTGTTCCAGTCGCCGGCGCTCGACCGGAAGCTGCGGGTGCGCGAGAACCTGCGCCACGGCGGTCACCTGTACGGCCTGCGCGGGGCCGGGCTGGAGGCGCGCATCGACGAGCTGCTGGACCACGCAGGCCTGCGCGACCGGCAGCGCGATCCGGTGGCCGAGCTGTCCGGCGGCCAGCGGCGCCGCGTCGAGGTGGTGAAGGCGCTGCTGCACCGGCCCGAGCTGCTGCTGCTGGACGAGGCCAGCACCGGGCTGGATCCGGCGGCGCGGCGCGATCTCGGTGCGCTGCTGCGCGGCCAGTCCGGCGTGACGATCCTGTTCACCACCCACCTGATGGACGAGGCGCAGGAGGCTGACGGCCTCACCCTGCTCGACCAGGGCCGCGTGGTGGCCGAGGGCACGCCGCGGGAGCTGATGCGCGAGGTGGGCGGCCAGGTGCTCGAGCTGGAGGCCGACGATCTGGCCGCCGCCGCCGAACTGGTGCGCGCCGAGGCCGGCCGCGCCCCGCGCCAGGTCGGCGAGGTCCTGCGCCTGGACGGCCAGGACCTGCACGAACTGGTGCCGCGGCTGATGCAGCGGCTCGGCGAGCGCGCCCGCCGCGTCACCCTGAGCCACCCGTCGCTGGCCGACGTGTTCCTCGCCCGCACCGGCCGCCGCTTCACCGCCGCCGAGGAGGTGGCGCCGTGATGCTCGCCGTCCGTTCGCTCTGGCAGCGCGAGATCGTCCGCTTCCTGCGCGACCGCTCGCGCCTCACCGGCTCGCTGCTGCAGCCGCTCCTGTTCTGGCTCCTGTTCAGCGGCGCCCTGCACGGCTCCTTCAAGCCCAACGGCCAGGACTACGGCAGCTACTTCTTCGTCGGCACCCTGGCGATGATCGCCCTGTTCACCGCCATCTTCGCCACCATCACCGTCATCGAGGACCGCAAGGAAGGCTTCCTGCAGGGCGTCCTGGTGGCACCGGTGCCCCGCGCCGCCATCGCGCTCGGCAAGATCCTCGGCGGCGCCACGCTCGGCTGGGGACTCGGCGCGATCTTCCTGCTGCTGGCGCCGCTCGCCGGCGTGCCGCTCACCCCGGCGTCGGCCCTGAACGCGCTGCTGGTCCTGCTGCTGGTGGCACTCGCCGTCACCGGGCTCGGCTTCACGATGGCCTGGCTGCTCGACAGCTCGGCGGGCTACCACGCCCTGATGATGCTGCTGCTGATGCCGATGCTGCTGCTGAGCGGCGCGTTCTTCCCGCTGGACGGGGCGCACCCGGCGCTCGCCTGGCTGATGGCGCTGGACCCGCTCACCTACGGCGTCGGCGCCCTGCGCCACGTCCTGCAGGGGCCCGTCGCCGGCGTGCCGCCGCTCGCCACCTGCCTCCTGGTCACCGCCCTGTTCGCCGGAACCACGTTTGCGCTCGGCACCTTCGTCGTCACCCGCCGTTCGGCCCGCGACGCCACCTGAACCACCATGCTCGGCGCCTTCGACTTCCGCCACCTCGTGCACCTGAACGCGGCGCTGAACGCCACGGCCTTCGTGCTGATCGTCTGGGGCCTCCTCGCGGTGAAGCGCGGCCGCATCGAGCTGCACAAGAAGCTGATGCTGGCCGCCACCGGCGTGTCGGCGCTGTTCCTCTGCAGCTACCTCACCTACCACCTGACCTGCGAGGCGGTGAAGTTCCGCCACGAGGGCTGGATCCGCAGCGTCTACTTCCCCCTGCTGATCAGCCACATCGTGCTGGCCGTGGTGCAGGTGCCGCTGATCCTGCGCACGATCTGGCTCGGCCTGCAGGACCGCCGCGAGCAGCACCGCCGCTGGGCGAGGGTCACCGCGCCGATCTGGCTCTACGTGTCGGTGACCGGCGTGCTGGTCTACCTGATGCTCTACCACATGTAGGCGCCGCGTCATGACCGGCTCCCGCGCGCCGTTCCTGCTGGTCACCGCCGCCTACCACGGCTTCTCGCTGTCCGACGGGGCGCTGCGCGTGCTGGTGCTGCTGCACCTGTATGGCACCGGCCGGCCGCCGCTGGAACTGCTGGCGGCGCTGCTGCCCTACGAGATCGCCGGCGTGGTGGCCAACCTGTTGGCGGGCCTGCTGGGCGCCCGCAAGGGCCTGCGGGCGCTGCTGCTGCTGGGCCTTTCGCTGCAGTTCCTGGCCATCGCCCTGCTGTGGGCCTCGCCCGCCCTGGTCCTGGTCATGCTGGCGCAGCTCGTGAGCGGCATCGCCAAGGACCTGGTCAAGACCGGCGCCAAGAGCAGCGTCGCGGCGCTGGCGGACGCGCCGGCGGGCCTGTTCCGCACGGTGGCCGTGCTCACCGGCGGCAAGAACGCGCAGAAGGGGCTCGGCCACTTCCTCGGCGGGCTGCTGCTGCTCTGGCCCGGCTACTCGGGTGGGCTGGTGGTGCTGGCGGTGCTGGTCCTGGTCGCGTTGCTGCTGGTGGTCTCGGTGCCCGGCGGCCTCGGGCGCGCGAGCGCGAAGCCGCCGCTGCGGGCGCTGTTGGCCCAGGAGCCGTGGCTCAACTGGCTCGCGCTGGCGCGTCTGTTCCTGTTCGGCAGCCGTGACACGCTGCTGGCGGTGGCGCTGCCGTTGTTCCTGGTGGCGGAACTCGGCTGGTCGACGGCGGCGGTGGGCGGCCTGCTCGCCCTGTGGGTGATCGGCTACGGCGGCCTGCAGGCGCTCGCACCGCGGCTGCTGCGGCCGCGCGACGAACGCATGGGCGCGCGCCAGGTGGCCTGGGTCACGCTGTCGCTCGCAGCCCCGCTGGGGCTGGCGTTCGTGCTGCTCGGCGCCGGCGCACCGCCCGGCGCGGTGCTCGGCCTGGCGCTGCTCGGCTTCGGCGTGCTGTTTGCGCTGGACAGCAGCCTGCACAGCTGGCTCGTCGTCTGCCGCGGCGGCGAGGCGGTGGCCCTGCGGGTGGGGTTCTACTACGCGGGCAACGCGCTCGGCCGGGTGCTGGGGATGGTGGCCTCGGCGGTGCTGTTCACCGCCGGCGGCGAGGGGCTCGCCGGGATGCGTTGGTGTCTGCTCGGCGCCATCGCCGCCGTGCTGGCGGCGGCCTGCTGCTCGCGGCGGCTGCTGCGCCTCTGCTGACGGCGTCGGCGTCGCTACCAGTCGTCGTTCAGGAGCAGGTCGGCCATCGTCAATCCGCGCAACCGGTCGGCGGAGAAGCGATCCCGCCCCACGACCCACAGCGAGCCGCGGGGGAAGCTGCGGGCGAACCAGGCGAACTCGAACGGGCTGGTGTGTCCTCGCTTCACCTCGATCATCAGGTCGGGACGCACGACATAGTCGATCTGATGGTCGCCGCCGTCCCAGTACGGCAGGAACTCCGGCGCCAGGTCTCCGCGCCGCGCGTTTCGCCGGAAGATCTCCTGGCCCACCAGCCACTCCCACCAGCGACCCTGCACCTCCGGCGGCAGCGCCGCGAAATCGGCCAGCGAGCGCAGGCGGCTCCGGTCGAACACGACGGCCGCCAGAAGGTTGGTGGGCGGGAATCTGGCTGGCCGACGACGCACCGCAACCTTGCGATCGGCGTCCCACGCCTGGCTGATGCCGAGGCAGGTCAGGTCGGCGAGCAGCTCGAGGTAGCCGGCGGCGACCGTGTTGTTGCCGAGGCCAGCCTCGCGCGCCAGGGCTGCCTGACCGATCGGACTGCCACCCCGGGCGAGCACCACGTCCCAGACGGCGAGCAGGCTGCTGCGATCGCGCCCGCTTCGGGCGCACTCGCCCAGGACCCAGTCGCGCACCATCTCGATGACGAACTCGGGCAGCCGGCGGTGGGTCGCCAGCTCGGCCGCCGCGAGCGGACAACCGCCCGACAGCAGATACGCCACCAGGGTATCGTCGCCGAGCCGTTCCCCGCACACGCGGTCGAACTCGGCGAACGGCAGCGGTGTGAACAGCCACGAGGTCCGCTCGAGTCGTCCTTTGCGTCCCGGCAGTCGCTCCACGCCGCGGCGCAGGTCGCGCGCCTGCGATCCGGTCGTGACGACGAGCACATCGCGCAGTTCGCCGGCGTCCAGCAGCCTCTTGAGGCCGCGTTCCCAGCCGTTCACGGCGGTTGCTTCATCGAGGAACAGGCGTCGCACCGGCGCATCGGTGCGGAACAAGGGCAGCAGTTCGCGCACGCCCGCCACCAACGCCTCGGCGTCGGGCAGTTCGTCGCCGTTCAGGTAGAAGGCGGAGGCGGGCCCGAAGCGGACGATGGTTGCTCGCACCTGGTCCTCGAGCCAGGTGCTCTTGCCGTACTGGCGAGGCCCGCGGATGAGGATCAGGCCGGGCTCGAGCGGCAGTTCGTGCAGCCCGAAATCGAAGCGAAAGACGAACTCGGACCGCGCCAGCTCGGCGAGATGGGGGAACAGGCCCGGGGCCGTGAGCTCCCCGCGCAGGAGGTGTTCGTTGATCTGCCTAACGTCCACGACGTTAGGTTATCGAACGGTGTGACGGTTAGGCAAGACCGAATGGCGGCGACATATCCGTAAGATGCTGTAAATAAATGTGTTACGCCACACCCATCTTGCAGCCGCAGGCCCCGCAGCGTCGCACTTCCTCCTTCAGGCCGTCGACCACGAACGGGATCCAGCACAGCGGGAAGCAGGTCACCAGCAGCACGGCGAACACGATCCAGCCGCCGGTGGAGACCTGCTGGGTGACGATCGGGGGACCTTGATGGCTGCAGACGGGGCAGGTGGCGGGCATGGGCGTTGGCGAGGGTCGGTGGGGAGGGTGGGTGAGGTGGGGAGAGTACGGGGGCGGCGAGGTGGGGCAAGGCCGGGGGGCGCCGGCGGTTTTCTGTTAAGGCGCTGGGGTACTTGGAGAGGAGGAACCCTTGTTCCGTCCGGCTGGGGCGGGAAGGGCCCTCCGCTTCCACGGGTTGCGATGCGAGGAAACATGAAGGCGAGGAAAGACGGAAGTGACGGCCGGGTTGGCTCGGGTCTCGGGTCTCGGGTCTCGGGTCTCGGGTCTCGGGTCTCGGGGTGACGACTGGTCTCAGGCGGTGGCCCTACTGACCCGGTGGGTGCACGCGCGGCACCTGCCGTCGCCCGACGACCTCGTTCAAGAAGCCCTGCTGCGGCTCTGGAGCCTCGAACGACGGTGGGGACCGTTGGAAGTGCGCGAGCCGTTGCTGGAGAAGCAGTTGCGGTGGGCGCTCGGTGACCTGATCCGCCGCGAGAAGCGATGGAGGGCGCGTCACCCCGAACGGCTGCAGGACGAGGATGTCCGGCTGGCGGTGGCCGCCGATCCCGTTGCCTCGGCACCAGCCCATGCGTCGCTGGATCTGCCGAACCTGCTGCGTGGCCGACAGTTGCGAGTGGCGGAGGCGGTGCAGGACGGCGCCATGGGTGTCTCCGTGATCGCCGCCCGCGCCGGCGTGCGCACGGACAAGGTCCGCCCCGCCTTGCAGGCGATCGTCGAGCTCCTCGCCAGGGAATCTGACCCGGAGTGGGGAGGTGGAAACGCTGAAGGAGGCAACGGCAGCCCCTCGCCCGGTGGCTGACCTCCCTGGACCCGGAGACTCCATGACCCTCGCCCGCCTCGCCGCTGCGGCCGCGTTCCTCGCCTTCCTCCTCCCGAGTGCCCTGCTCCCGGCACAGGCGCCGCCGGCGGAGGCGGAGTGCGCGATCAACGAGTGCTGCCCGGGTGCGGTGGTCGGGCCGACGACCGGCGGCTCGGTTCCTCCCGCCCAGACGGGTGAGCCTCTTGGGCCCAGCACGAATGGCCCCAATCCGCCGTACCCCTTGCCGGGCCCGATCACGGAATCCGGCCCCGGGGGCGGAAACGGGGAGCCGACCCAGGGGCCGACCAGTGCGTCGCCGACGGGCTGCGTGCTCCACACCGTGAAGTTCCCGCCGGTCCACACCGGCCTGTCGGGCTTCGCCAGCTGCTACTCGGACGTGATCAAGGTGAACCAGACACCGCTGTTCGGCGGCGGTGGCGGTGGGTTCTGCGGGTGTCCGCTGCCGTTGCCAGGCGGGTGGCCGAAGCTGCCCGACCCGCCAGGCGACCCGGAGATCCTGCAACCGCCGCCCGGCACCTGTCCCGGCGCCTTCTGCTTCCGCGACAACAGCCAGTACTACCAATACGGCAGCCCCATCCCGCTTGGTGCCTCGGCGATCTTCTCGCTGCCCGGCCCCAATCCCAACCCGGTGAGCGGCGGCGAGGCGCTGGCCAGCGACCGGTCCGGCGCGCAGCTCTGGTACTTCCCGGCGAGCGGCAGCACGCCGGAGTACCTCGAGGTCAAGCACACCGACGGCACCGTCGCCCACTTCGCGCCGGTGACATACTCCAGCGCTTCGGGCCAGGTCACCGTCTGGCGCATCGAGTGGGTGCGCGACCCGTGGGACAACCAGGCCACCTACACCTACGACTCCTACCAGCGCCTGCAGTCGATCCTGTTCCCGTCGGGCATCCGCCAGGTCTGGAACTGGGCGCCGTCCTGGTCCTGGCAGAACGCCGCCAACTACAGCTTCCTCGAGATCTCCTACGAGCGTGGTACCACGGTGCTGAGCGATCTGACCTGGGCGATGGTGTTCGTGCAGCCTGGCACGACCGAGCGCAGGCACTTCAACGCCAAGATCCACCGGATCTACGGGCCCGTGCGTCGCATCCTGCGCGAGGTCACGGCCGGCAGCCTCTACGTGCCGAGCGACGAGGTCACCGGCCGCATCGTGCGCGAGTTCGACTACGACCAGGCGGCCCACACCAAGATCACCGAGGTGCAGAGAGTCCACGCCGGCACCGACTTCCCGCAGAACCTGACCGCCGCCAGCTCGCTGCCGGACCGCGAGGTCCTCTCCACGACCTTCGACAGCAGCGGCCGCGTCGCGACGCAGGTGTTCACGCAGACCGCGGTGGCCACCACCTACCACTACGGCCTGCCGGTGACGCGCACGACCGATGTGCCGAGCGGCGTGACCCTGGCGGCGATGAGCACCAAGGACGGGGCCGGCAACGAGCATGTCACCGAGTACGACGTGGCGACCCTGCGCGTCTACCGCACGATCACGATCCCGGCGTCGCGGCCGCGTTTCGCTCACGTCAACACCGAGAACGCCGGCATCGGCGGCGTCGCCGCCACGGCCTTCGAGCCCGAACAGATCACCGTCGACCGGCTCTACGACACCACCTGCGTCTGCCAGAAGCCCAAGGAAGTGCACGTACGGTCGCTGCGCAACGGCAGCACCACGACGCGGATCACGAAGTACGAGTACTGGGCCGATTCCAAGCAGATCAAGAAGATCACGATGCCCAACCCGGCCACCGGATCGGGCCAGCCCGCCGAGATCGAGCGCTCGTTCACCTGGCTGCAGGCCAAGGCGACCAACCAGCACTGGGGCGCATGGCTGCCCGACACCGAGGTGACGCCGGACGGGACCTGGCAGCACTACTACAGCAACTGGCTCGACCGCAGCGACGCGGCGTTCCACGGCCGCATGCCTGGCACCGTCGATCGCAAGATCAACAGCGTGCGGCGGCAGACCACGCTGTCGGGCGCGCCGGTGGCCGGCACTTCGGTGGGCACGATCCTGCACCACAACCTGCCCAACGCCCCGGGCGGCGCCAGCTTCCTGGGCCCGCTGCAGGGCATGCCGCGCAAGGTGATCGACGGCGATGGCGTCGTCTCGACGCTGGAGTACGACGGCCTGGGCAACTTGTCGGCGGTCACCGCCGGCGCCGTGCGCACGGAGTACGTGCGCAACGCCTGGGGCAACGCCACCCAGGTCACCGAGCGGGCCACCGCCGGCGGGCTGGCCCTGGTGCTGTCGATCCCGCAGGCCGACCAAGGCTTCGACGGCCGCGTCCACCGCATGTCGAGCACGACCGGCGGCGTCGCCCAGGTGGCGGAGTACTACCACGACCGCTGGGGCAACCTCGCCGTGCAGCGGCGCAACAACCTTGGCTCCAACGGCCAGAAGCCGGCCAAGTACGGCGGCTCCAACCAGAACGCCCGCGACTGGATCGAGAGCCAGTTCCACTACCAGCACTGGCTGCTGGTGGATGCCTACGAGGACCGCAAGCCGGTGGACGAGGCGCCGAGCGGCAGCGGTTCCGAGGCCTGGATGCGCAAGACCTCGTACGAGTACACCGTCGACGGCTGGCTGCGGAAGGTCATCAACCCTTCCGGCAACCCGATCGGGGGCGCCCAGGCGGGCTCGCAGACCGTGTACGAGTTCGACGGCTACGGCACGCTCTACCGCAGCTGGGTGCAGCAGTCGGACAGCGACCCGGATCCGGTGCGCGGGCCCAAGGTCTTCGTCAACGAGTTCCTGGAGCCGGTCGGCAGCTACGAGTCCACCGGCA
>CAZMGG010000176.1:0-10171 GCA_964565715.1 uncultured candidatus Brocadiaceae bacterium
ATCCTTTGCGAGGCAGTCGATCGTCCAGATCGGCTGCCTCGCGTCGTTTCCGGCGCTGCCGCGTCGGGGTCAGCGGCCGCCGGCGGCCAGGTCCTGCACGGCGGCCACGAGCAGCGCGACCCCGAAGCCGGTGCCGCGGTCGCTGCGATGGGCGGGGCCGGCCAGGTCGACGTGGCCCCAGCGCACGCCGGTGTCCTCGATGTGCCAGTGGACGAACTGCGCGGCGCAGCTCGACTGCGCGTTGTTGCGGTTCTTGACCGAGTTGCGCATGTCGGCGACCGGGCTGTCGAACTCGGACTTGTAGAACTCCGGCGCGAAGGGCAGCGGCCAGCAGAGGTCGCCGCTGCGCGTGCCGGCGGCGAGCAGCGTCGCCTCGATGCCGGCGTCGTTGCTGACCACCGCCGCGTGCAGGTTGCCCGTCGCGATCAGCTGGGCGCCGGTGAGCGTGGCGGCATCAAGGATCACTTCGGCCCCGAGCCTGCGGGCGGCCCAGCTCACCCCGTCGGCCAGCAGCAGCCGGCCCTCGGCGTCGGTGTTGTTGATCTCCACCGTCTTGCCCGAGTGCATCGTCAGGATGTCGTCGGGCTTGTAGGCGGCCGGGCCGATCGCGTTCTCGGCGAGGCAGAGCACCAGGCTGAGCCGGTGCCGTGGCTTCTGTCGCGCCAGCACCGCGAAGGCCCCCAGCACGGCGGCGGCGCCGCCCATGTCGGCCTTCATGCCTTCCATGGCGCCGCGCGCCTTCAGGTGCAGGCCGCCGGTGTCGTAGGTGATGCCCTTGCCGACCAGTGCCACATGCGGGCCGCGGCCCTTGCCGACGCTGGCCACCAGCATGCGGGGCGGGGTGAGCGCGCAGCGCCCGACGGCGTGGATGCCGCCGAGTCCGGCCCGCAGCAAGGCGTCGCCGGTGGTTTCGGTGATGCGGACGCCGGGGATGCCGCGCAGCATGCGGCGGGCGGCCTGGGCCAGCGCCGCCGGGTGCAACTCGGTGGGCGGCATGTCCACGAGACTGGCCGCCTGCCGCGCGTGCTCGGCCACGGCCTGGGCCAGGGGCGGGACCGGCAGCGCCTTGCCCTGCCGGTCGCAGCACAGGATCGCCAGGTCACCGTCCTTGCCCGGCTTGCTGCGGCGCGTGAACAGGGGCAGGGCCCGGCCCACGGCGTTGACCGCCGGCAGGACGTGGTCGGCGTCGTCGAGCACCAGCAGGACGGCCGCCCTGCCGGCGCCGAGGCCCGCGCCGGCGACCAGGCGGCGGATGCTCTCGGCGCGGGAAGGGGCGTTGTGCCGCGACGGCTGGTCCGGCAGGGCGCCGACCGTCAGCCTCCGCCTGCCCTTGCCGGGGAGCAGCGACGTGGCGGCCTTGCCCAGCAGCCCGCCCGTGCCGGCCTCGCCGGCGAGGTCGAGGGCCCGGGCAGAGGCCTCGGTGCCGAGCAGCTTCGCCAGCACGGCCTTGCCGGGGCCGCGCGGGCCCAACCAGCCCGCCGGGGCGAGCACGAGACAGTGATCGGCCTTGGCGAGGGAGCCGAGACCCGAGGGATGGGCGATGCGTGGTGCCATGGGCGTGCGGCCGTTCTAGCCGCGTCGCCGCCGCATTGCCACGCCGGCGCCTACTGCAGCGTCACCCGCACCAGCGTCGCCTGGTTGAGGTGGAAGGCGCTGGCGGTGCCGCTCCACGCGGTGAAGTCGACCGTGAGGCCCGACGGCAGGCCTGGTGGCACGGCGATCGGCACCGCGCGGCTCACGCTGCCGGGCGCCGCGAATCGCAGGCCATCGATCAGCAGCGGCGAGAACAGCGGGATGCCCTGGAAGCCGGTCACGACGATGGCGCCGAACCCGTCCAGCATGCCGTTGGCGTTGCTGCCCCAGCCCAGCGACAGGTGGAGCGTCTGGCCACCGGCGACCGGGTTGGGAGTGGCGCCGAACGTGTGGGTCACGAGATCCGGCCGCAGCAGGAACAGGCCGTTATCGAGATCTGACGCCGCTATCAGACCCGACGGCAGCATCTTGACGCCCCAGCAGCCGGCGTAGGCCGGCGCCGGGAAGCAGGGCGTCTGCGTGCCCGGGAAGGTGTCGTAGTGGGCGATCTCCACCGGGTTGGTGGGGTCCGGCAGCAACGAGCAGATGCGCAGTCCTTCCTTGTAGTAGGCCACGTACAGCAGGTCGCCGAACACGTAGACGTTGTGCACGATCGAATCGACGGCGCCGGCCTTGTACTGGCCCACCTGCACGATGTTGGCCATGTTCTGCAGGTCCCAGATGCGCACGTAGCCGCCGACCCCCTGCACGCTGTTCTCGTCCGTCGTGTAGAGATAGCGGCCGTCGGCGCTGGGCCAGGCGTTGTGGGTGAACGGATTGGCGTAGGTCTTGCGGCCGAGCAGCACCGGCGCCGCCGGGTTGGTCACGTCGTAGATGGCGAAGCCGCCGTGCAGGAAGGAGCAGTAGGCACGGCCGTTGCGCGTCATCACGTCATGGGCCCAGGCCGAGGGCACGGTCGTGCCCAGGGTCGACACGCGCACCGGCGCGAGGCGGTTGGTGATGTCGTACACCTCGATCAGGTAGGTGCCGTCGCTCACGCAGTACATGTGGTTGCCGTCGACCCACACGTTGTGCACGCCCCCCTGCAGTTCCGTCGGCCGGTAGTCGTTCACCAGCGTCGGATTCATCGGGTCGGGGACGGTGTCGTAGATGAACACGCCACCGGTGTTGCCGAAGTAGAAGTCCTCGCTGGTGGCGTAGATGTAGCGGCCGTCGAACTTGATGTCGCCGACCCCGTAGGAACTCACCCCGCGCGGGTAGCCGGGTGGCGTGATGTGGTTGACCACCGGCGACTGGGGGTTGCGCACGTCGACCACCGCGAAACCCTGGGAGCGGCGCGCCAGCAGCACGTAGTCGCCCCCGATGTGGTGGATGTCGCTGGTGGCGCAGGGCATCCCGGGGACGTGCGCGACCAGGCTCAGGTTCTGGGCGCCCTGCGCGGCCAGCGCGGCAGCAAGGGTCGCGACCGCGGCGACGGAGAGACACGCGGCGCGGGCGGCGCCTGACGACGACGGCAGGGTCTTGGGCATGACTGAGGGTTCTAGCGCAGCGCGAAGCGGCCGCCGGGCGGCAGCGCCAGCGGCGGCCCGGGGACTCCGGGATCGGGCAGCACCAGCAACTGGCCGGTCCAGTCGGTGCCCACCAGCCCCGGGTGGTTGGGGATGCCGAACGTGAGCCCCTGCTGCAGGCGGTAGATCCCCGGCAGCGTGACGATGCCGCTCGGCTCCATGTAGATGTGGATCGGCGGCGGCTGGATCGTCGGGAAGTAGGCGGTCGGCCCCATCGCCCAGATGCCGAGGAAGCCCGGCGGCAGGTCGGCCTGCAGGGTGAGCGGCCCGCCGAGGAGCGGCTGGGCCGGCACGATCGCCGACGAGCCGATCTGCGGCGACGCCAGGGTGCCGCTGGCGGTGACGTGCGGGCCGAGGTTGGCGCCGAGATGGCAAGCGGTGAACGACAGCGGCGCCGCGGCGCTGCCCTGGGCACTGCCGCCTACCAGGCAGCAGCCGGCGGCGACCACCGGCAGCCCACCGGTGGTGCCGAGCGCGACGAGGTCGAACCGGCTGTCGCGCAGGTCGATCGTGACGCCGCCGCTGCTGCCGACGGTGACCGCGCCGCCGCTCACGCGGGCATTGAGGAGGTGCAGGGCGCCGGTGGTTCCGCCGGTCAGGACGTTCACGCCGCCGACCGCCTTCAGTTCGTCGACGTCGCCGGTGATCTGGCCGCCGAGGGCGCCGAGGTCCAGGGCCGGCCCGCTGCCGGCGGTGCGGGTCAGGTCGAGCATGCGCAGGGTGACTCCGCTGGGGCCGCCGGCGACGCCGGCGATCGCACACGGCAGGGGCGCCGCGACGCGCAGGTGGGTCGCCTCGAGCAGCATGGCCCGGGTCGCCGCGGCGCCCGGCCGCTGGAACCGCACGCCGACGACACTGGCGGCGACCACCAGCCGCTCCAGCAGGTAGCGGCCCGAGCCGCCGGGGCCGAGCACCACGTCGATGCCGGTGCCGACGTTGCTCATGGTGGAGTCGCCGACGTAGAACTGGGCGGTGCGGCCCGGCCCGGTGTCGTTCAGCTGGATCGCGGTCGGGGCATTGGCGAACGTGCAGCGCGTGAACAGCACGCGGCCGTTCTGGTTCGGCGAGGCGAGCGTGCAGCGCACCGCCGCCACCGATTGCCCGGTGAAGTCGACGCCATCGATCACCGTGCCCTGGATCGCATCGGTCTGGGTCAGCTCGATGCCCACCGTGCCGCCCTGGACGATCAGCTCGCGCCACGACACGAAGTTGCTGCCGGAGACGAAGCCGGTGGTGACGCCGGCGCCGGTGAAGTCCAGCACCGGCCGGTCGTTGACGCCGGCGATCAGCAGGCCGTGGGGGAAGTCGATGATCGGGTCGAGGTTGCGTTCGATCGTGATGACCGGCGTCGACGAGCCGTCGATGTCGGCCCACGCCACGTCCTGGCCCGCGCCGCTGATCTGCCACTGCTCCGGCGTCGAGAGCTGGGCGAAGGTCAGCGTCCGGTTGTGGAGCTGGATCACCTCGTTGAGCGACAGGAACTGGTCGCCGACCAGCCCATGGGAACGGCTGTCGTTGACGAAGGCGACCGCGTGGGGGAGCGGGGGCGGCGGGCCGCACGGCGGCTCCGTCGAGCCGGGGCCCGGGCCGGCCAGGGCAGCGGTGAGACTCAGCAGGACGGGAGCGATCATCGGAGTGCAGGGCGGCGGCGCCGCATCGTGCCCGAAGCGGCGCCGCGCCGGAAGGCCCGCTGGCATCGGCGCGGGCGCCGGGCCAACGCGGGCCGCCGCGGCGGGCCGGGACAGTCTACCCCGTGCCCGCCGGGCTTCCGGATCCGTCAGCGGACCCGGTGGGCGTACTCGACGCGGTTGCCCTTGCCCGTGCCGTGGCAGATGGCGCAGGCCTCGCCGCCCGCCGGGCTGGTGTTGGCGTCGATGTGGGCCTGGGCCGCGCTGGAGTCGTGGCAGGAACCGCAGGCCGCGCGCCAGGCCCGGGTCGGCCGGGTCTGCAGCGGATGGTTGCGGTCCGCCGGCTGCAGCCAGGCGGTGTTGTTGTCGCCGTGGCAGCGCTTGCAGTCCATCGTGCCGCCCGGCATCACCGGGAAGCCGACGTGCTCGTAGGTGTGGCCGGTGCCGCCGAAGCCCGCCACGGTGTAGCCGGCGGCATCGCTCAGCTCACGGCCGTGGTGGATCTTGTGCAGCATGGTGCGGAAGTCGATGGTGACTCCCGGCGTGGCCGCGCCGTTCGGATACACGTAGCGGGCCGCGTCCTCGCCGCCGGCGGTGCCGTGGCACAGGATGCAGGTATTGTAGCCGCGCCGGTTGTTGCCGTGGAACGTGATGTCCGTGTGGCAGGCGTTGCAGGTCTCGGCGCCGGCGATGCGGTCGACGGTCTGCACGGTGGCGGCGTCGCCGAACCGCAGCAGACTCACCGCTGCCTGGCTGGCGTCGTTGTAGGACGTCGTCTCGCCGAACACCGTCACGCTGATGCTGCGGGCGCCGAACACGCCCAGCGAGTAGGTCCCGCTCAGCATCGGCAGTCCGGTCCAGTCGCCCCAGCTCTGCTCGAGATCGGGGGTCTCGTTCAGCGCGCCGGGGTAGACCTGCGGCACCACGAAGTCGGTGGTGTAGCTGGCCAGGATCTCGCCGTCGCCGAACTCGGTGGTCTCGGCGATGGTGCCGAGCGCGCGGTCCAGGGTGTAGCTGCCCGCCGGCACGGTGGCCAGCGTCACCGCCTGCACCGTGGCGCCGACGGCGTGGCTGAAGTTGATGCGCGGCGGGTAGGTCTGGCTGTAGATGGAGGACAGCCAGAGCCGGTCGCCGTCGACCGACTGCACCCGCAGGAACTCGCGGCGGCCGGGCACCAGGTCCTCGATCACCACGTAGTTGCCATTGGCGAACAGGCTGCCGGTGCCGGTGGCCACGTCCAGGTAGTTCTGCGGCGGCACCGCGTTCTGCGCCAGCGTCGTGGTGGCGCCGGACGCCGTGCGGCGGAACAGCGTGGTGGCTGCGCCGGACACGTTCCAGTGCGGGGCGCGCATGGTGCCGAAGTTCTGCGGGCCGGCGCTCGAGGTGCCGAGCGGCTCCAGATAGAGCGCCTGCGGCACGTTGACGGTGTAGGTCGGTCCGGCGCCGATGCCGGCGGGGATCACCCGCACCATGTGCACCATGTTGGGATTGGTGGTCGGGCCGTTCAGCACCATCTCGATGCGGCTGATCGACGCCGCCGGGATGTCGGCGCCGGAGCCATCGACGACCCGGAAGGTGACGCCGATCTTCTCGCCCGGATCGAAGGTCCCGTCGTTGTCGCCGCCGACCTCGAACACGCTGCTGACGTCGAAGCGGACGCCGCGGGCGATGGCCGGGTCCATCAGCGGATGCCGGTGCGCGTCCATGACGTCGAGGGGCGTGCCGCTGATGCGGTGGCAGTTCTTGCAGGCGGCGTCGTCACGCTGCGCCGGCATGGTCTGGGTGTTGGCGCGATACGGCAGGTGCGGCACCCAGTCGTCATGGCAGGACACGCAGCCCGCACGGGTCGGCTGGGCGTAGATCAGGTCGCCCTGGGCCGGCGCCGCCAGCGGGCCGCTGCCGTCCGGATCGCCGTGACAGGTGGTGCAGTCGGCCGGGCCGCTGCGCATGAGGTTCTCGAGGCCCTGCTGGGTGCTGGTCAGGGTCGCGTAGCCCGTGTCGCGCGGCATCGGATTGGTCAGGCTGGGCCAGTTCGGCATGCGCACGTGGGAGTAGTCGTGCACCGAGTTGCCGAAGCCGACCAGCTGGTAGGGCTGCGGCGTCGCGTCGTACTTCCGCGAGCCGTCGGTGTTGGTGGTGACGCCCAGGACCGACGGCAGCGTCGCGCCGGCGTGGATCTTGTGGATCATCACCTTGAAGTCGATGCTGGCGCCCGGCGTGCCGCCGGCGACGTTGGGGTCATTGCGGTCCTCGGCGCCGGCGGTGTGGCACAGCACGCAGCTCGACACGTTCAGGCGATTGTTGCCGTGGGCCCGCACCTGCGCGTGGCACTGGTTGCAGTTGGCGTCGCTGACCACCGCGCGCGTCTCGATCGTGGTGGCATCGCCGACCAGGAAGTCGAAGGTGTCGACGCCCGGGTCACGGTACGTCTCGGTGCCGACCACGTAGTCCTTGCGCAGCTCGATACCGACGGTGTAGGTGCCGGACAGCAGCGGCTGGCCGGTCAACTCGCCGTCGGTGTTGGCGGCGCTGTCGTTGTAGGGCTCCAGGTAGGTGGCCGGCAGCGGCACCGCGAAGCGGTAGGAGTAGGTGCCCAGGCCCTTCCGCACCGCGTTGGCCAGCACGTCGCCCTGGCTGGCGATGACGCGCTGGTAGTTGAAGGTCGGGCCGCTGACCATGATCGCGCCGCGGGACAGCGTCGACAGGTCCAGGGACGTGCCGTCCCCGCGGCGGACCGTGAAGTCGACGGTCAGCACGTCGCCGGGGCGGGCGTTGCCGTTGGCGCCGGTGCCGCCGGTGATGCTGGTGATCTCGACGTTCATCCCGGGCAGCGGATCGGCGGTGCCGATCGGTGGGTCGAAGGTCGGGGTCACGCCGGCGGGCCCGGCCGGGCCGGAATCGCCGCGACAGCCCACCAGGGCCAGCACGAGGGCAGAGCCGAGGCAGGCCGCGATCGGGAACGAGCGGTAGGTCTTGGGGAGAGGGGCGTGTGCCATGGTGGTCTTCCGCGAGGGGTCGTGACGGCGACGTGACCTTGGTCCGTCACGTGCCTGTCACTTGCCTGCAATCGTCCCCCGCGCTCGGCACCGGCGGCATGGGGCACCTGGCGTATCCCGGGGGGACTCTCTGCGCACTCGGCGCCGGCCGCGGTGGCCGGTTTACGGTCAGCGGTGGCACTGCGTGCAGGCGTGGCCACCGTCCGGATGGGGCAGTGCGACGCCGTTGCCATGGCAGTGACGGCAGTTCATCGCCGGGTGGTGGTCGCCTGGCAGCGGCGTGGCGGCGAGGTGTCCCGGGGTGCTCCGATGGCAGGTGGCGCAGCCGTTGTCCTGCAGCGGGAAGTGGCACGAGGTGCAGTGGCGATCGGCGGGGGCGCCGAAGCCGCCCCGATGGCTCAGCGGCCGGGTCTCCTGGTGGCACTGCTCGCACGAATCGCGGGTGTGACACGTGGCACAACGGGCGCGGTCGAAGGAGGCGGCGAGGCCATGACCGCGCAGCCGGAACTGGTTGGTGTGGTCGCGCGGCGGCTGCCGCTGGTGGCAGGCCTGGCAGCTGGTGGGTTCGTCGTGGCAGAGGCCGCAGCGGTTCTGGATGGCCGGGTCGCCGCTCAGCACTGCGTGACCGTGCAGGTGTGCCCAGCCGCCGTCGTGGCTCGGCGGCGGCAGGTGCCGGTCGATCGTGGTGTGGCAGGTGGCGCACTCGTTCGGGGCGCCGCTGCGCTGGTGGCACGACATGCAGTCGGTCTTGCGCTGGCCGCGGTCGGTGGCGGCGCGGGGCGCGTCGAGCCGCCCGTGGCACTCCGAACACTCCAGGCGGGCGCCGGTGACGTGCTGGCGGTGCGAGAAGCGGATCTCGGGCGACAGCGGCGCCGCCAGTTCGCGCAGGAAGCGGCTGTCCGGGCCGTAGAAGGCCGCGACGCGGCGATCGGCGGGCTTGTCACGGTCGATGTCGTCGTGACACGGCGCGCACAGCTCCGGCGGCGGGAACCCCGGCCGTTCGTCGGCGCGCACCCGCGGGTGGCAGAACGTGCAGCCGAGCTGCTTGTCGACCACGTGCACATCGTGCGGGAAGCGCGGCACCGTGCCGGCGCCGGGCCCGGTGAGGTTCAGGCAGGCCGCCGCCGTCAGCCAGACGGCGAGGCCAGCGAGCCACGGGATCAGGCGGCACAGCCGCGGCTTCGGCTTCAGAACGTCCATGTCATCCCCAGGCGGAACAGGTGGTATTCGTCGGTGGAGTCACGCTCGTAGTGGTAGCCGCCGTCCAGGCGCAGGCCATGGTCGGCGCGGTGCTCCAGGCGGAGGTGCCAGTCGCGCACGTGATCGCGCTCGCGATCCTGCAGGGAATCGAACCGGAACAGATGGTAGTCGGTGCCGAACGAGCCCGTGGTCCGCGGCGAGAACCGCCAGCGGACCTCGCCGCCGATGGTGCGGAAGTCCTCGCCCTGGCTGTTCCAGTACTCGGCGGTGAGGCTCGCCGACAGGCGATCGTCGCAGAGGCCGTGCACGGCGGGCCCCAGGTGCAGCCGTTCGAACTCGCGGTTGAACGGTCCCTCGTCGGCGGCGTCGCGCAGCCGCCGCAGGTCGGCGCCGGCGGTGACGTCGAGGTGATCGCTGATGGCCAGGGTCGCGGTGGCGTCGACCTGGCGGTACGGCGCCTCGGCGAAGGCGATCAGATAGAACGGATCCAGCTCGGTGACCTGCAGCCGCTGCGTGGTGAGCAGCTCGCGGTAGCCGAAGTCCAGGGACAGGCCCCAGGGCTCGACCTCGGCGCGGCCGCGCACCAGCAGGTCGCGGGGATCGCCTTCCAGCCAGGTGTGGCGGCCGCGGAGCTGCAGCGCCGGCGTGAGGTCCTGCCACCAGCCGAGCCCGAGCAGGTCGTCGCGCAGCCCGAAGCCCAGGAAGTCGTCGCGCAGGTGCAGCCAGTCGGCGCGCAGCCGGCCGCCATCCCACGGCTGCGCACCGGCGCTCAGCCCGAACACGGCGTCGCCGCCGCGGGACGCCTCGAAGTGGTGCACCGGCACGCCGCCGTGGGCGCCGAACCACAGCCGTTCCGGGCCGAACCGCCCGGTCTCGACGCGCAGGCCGTCGAACTCGACGGTCGCGGGCGTCTCGTCGAGGATCTGCCGGCCGGCCCGGGCCAGGTCCAGGTGGGGGAGGCGATGGAAGTCGAGGTGCGCGGTGTAGACGCGGCCGTTCAGGGGCTCATGCAACGCCTGGTCGAGGCCGTTCAGCGCGTTGTCGCGCTGGCGTCCGTCCAGGTCGGCGTAGCCGCGGCCGAGGAAGTGGCCGGTGACCGCGTGGCGTTGCGGGTCGCCGACCGTGAGCGACAACAGGCCGACCAGGTCCTGATCACGGTCGCGTTCCCGGGCCGCGGTGCGGCCCCGGTAGCGCAGCGACAGCGAGCCGTGCACGGGCACGCCCGGGACCCTGCGCGGGGCGGGTG
>CAZMGG010000177.1:0-10153 GCA_964565715.1 uncultured candidatus Brocadiaceae bacterium
ACGTGCAGGCGGCCGGCGGTGTCGAGGATCACCACGTCGAACATGCCGGCCTTCGCCGCGGCGATGCCGCGCTGGCACACCTCGGGCGGCCGGCCGGCGGTGCCCTCGGCGTGCACGGCGATGCCGAGCTGGCGGCCCAGGGTCTGCAGCTGCTCGACGGCGGCGGGGCGCTGCAGGTCGGCGGCCACCAGCAGCGGCTTCTTCTTCTTGTGCTGCCTCAGCCACAGCGCCAGCTTGCCGCAGGTGGTCGTCTTGCCGCTGCCCTGCAGGCCGCACATCATCAGGATCAACGGCCCCTGGCCAGCCACCGGCAGTTCGGCCTGCTGGCCGCCCAGCAGCTCGGTCAGCGCGTCGTGGAACACCTTGACGAACTGCTGGCCGGGGTCGACCGCCTTGATCACGTCCTGGCCCACCGCGCGGGCCTTGACGTCGGCCACGAAGTCCTTGGCGACCTGGTAGTTGACGTCGGCCTCGAGCAGCGCCTGCCGGACCGCGCGGATGCCGTCGTCGACGTTCTGCTCGGTGAGCACCTTCTTGCCCACCAGGGCGCGATAGGCGCTGCCGAGGGCGCCGGCCAGGGAGTCGAACATGGCCGGCAGGATCGGCCGCTCCGCCACCGGGGTCAAGGCCGAGGGGAATACGGCGACGGCCGTTTCCGTCTACGCTGCCACCCCGGGCGCCCTGGCCGCGCCCCACGAACCCCGAGGTACCCATGAGGCGAACGCTCCTGCCGCTGCTGCTCTGCCTGCCGATCGGCGCCTGCGCCATCCACACGAAGTCGAGCGACGCGTCGCTCGGCGCCTATCCGGAGCTGCAGAAGGCCCTCAACGACTTCCAGGCCCAGCAGGGCCAGTTCCTGGCGCAGAACCCGATCCCGCAGGTCTTCGACTTCGCCGACGCGGGCCGGGTCACGATCCGCGACATCTCGCTCGACGGCTATCCGGGCAGCGCCTACGTGCGGGCCCGCTTCCTGTACCAGAACACCACCGGCCGGCCGGTCAACCGCGCCTGGGTCAGCCTGGACGTGCTGGACGCCGAGGACCGGCTGGTGGCGAGCCAGGTCAGCGTCGTCATCGTCTGGGCGGCGCCGATGCCGATCGCCAGCAACTCGTTCTACGCCGACGAACTGCGCACCCGCACCCGCGATGCGCACCTGCAGCCCGGCTGGAAGTGGCGCGTGTCGTGCGTCGCCGAGTTCGAGGATCCGGCCGACGCCGGCGTCAACGCCACCCGGCCGCCGGACCCGCCGGCGATCCAGCGGGCGAAGCTGCCGGTCCGGATCGGCTGGGACTGGTAGCGGCGCTCAGGGGCCGATGCCGACCCGCACGGCGTTGGTCGCGGCCCGCGGCAGCAGCGACGGATCGAACAGCACCGCCGCGAAGTCCATCGCCAGGCCCACCAGCGGCGGCGGCACCTGGCCCGGCTGCAGCAGCAGTCCGGCGGTCGCCCGGCCGAGCGGATCCAGGGTGCCCAGCGTGTTGACGAACGGGCCGGAGTTGGCGAGGCCCAGCGACGAGGCGAACAGGAAGTCGTTGTTCAGCGGGATGTGCAGGCCGCTCCAGGGAAGCCCCGGCGTGGTGCCCGACGCCGAGCCCAGCACGAAGTAGAAGTAGCCGCCCGCCGGCGCGCCGGCGATCAGGTCGAGGTCGGCACGGCCGCCGGCGCCGGCCGGCAGCAGCGCCGTCGACGCCCACAGCAGCCGGTCGACGTAGTGGACCTGGAAGATCGGCTGGGTCAGGCCCGGCGGGGCGTACAGCCACACCAGCGCACCGGCGTGGTCGACCTCGAACATGCCGCCCTGGGAGCCGCTGGCCACCAGCGTGTTGCCGTTCGGCAGCCGCTGCGCCGACGACACGAACGACGAGAAGAACTGCGGCGTGCTGAACTGCCAGAGCGGCCCGGCCGGGCCGTAACGGCCGTTGCCGCCCAGCACCAGGTTGCCGACCTGGTCCAGCGGCAGGGCGATCTCGAACACCGCCGACTGGTTCGGCTGCCACTGGTTGTTGAAGATGGTCAGGTTGCCGGCGCCGGGGTGGCCCGGCGGGACGAAGCGTGGGTCGTGCTGCAGCACCAGCTGCCGGTCGGCGACGGTGCCGGCCCGGTATGCCTCCGGATTGCCCCAGCGGTAGAGCAGTTCGCCGCCGCGGCCCCAGCGGCCGCCGCTGCTGCCCGCCGCCGCCGCCGTCGAGGTGCTGTGATCGAGGATCCAGACCTCGTGCTGGTGCCGCGCGCTGAGCACGATCCAGTCGTGGATCGGGTCGTGGTCGATGCCGTTGACGTGGTTCCACGCCCCCGCCGACCCCATCGGCAGCGGCGTCGGCGGGTAGTTGATGTCGACCCGGCCGATCTGGTTGGCGACCGGCCCGAAGTTGGCAGCGGTCGGATCGAAGTCCTGCACCAGGTGGTCCCACAGGTGCCACTCCCACACCACCCGACCGCTGGTCGGACCGGTCGGCTCCACCTCCACCACCGAGTCGACGTAGAAGTGGGTGTGCGGCAGCAGCGCCGGATCGCGCCCGGCGGCGACGGCCTCGGCGGCGGTCTTGAACTCCCAGACGATCAGCAGCACGTTGCCGTTGGCCAGCGGCGCGATGTCGTGGTGGCTGGTGAAGTCGGCGCCGTGATGCTGGTAGTCCCACAGCACGGTGCCGTCCAGCGCCACCCGTTCGACGCCGCCGGTGGTGCCGGGGATCGTGAACGCACTGCGCACGGTGGCGCGGAGCAGCGAGCCGTCGGCCAACAGGTAGGCGTTGATGGCAGGGAACCGCCCCGGCCAGACATGCAGCTCGGTGTTGGTGGCGTCCACCAGCCGGGTCTCGGTGCTGCCCGCCACCTGGTAGAGGCGATGGCCCGGGGCGGGACCCTGGGCGGCAGCGGTGGCGATCAGCAGGAGGGGAAGGGGGAAGCGGAGGGCGACGGGAGCTGACTTCACGACGGACACCGGCGGAGCGCCAGGGGCAGCACAGCACCGTACCGCGTTCCGCCGCCGCCGGGGCGGCCGGCGCACTTTTTCCCGTCGCCCGGCGCCGCCGCCGGCCGCGCCGGCCAGGGCATCAGCCGTCGCTGATCCGCTCGATGTCGGCGCCGATGCCGTGCAGCTTCTGCTCGATCCGCTCGTAGCCGCGGTCGATGTGGTAGACCCGCCGCACGTCGGTGTGGCCGTCGGCCACCAGCCCCGCCAGCACCAGGCTGGCGCTGGCCCGCAGGTCGCTGGCCATCACCGGCGCGCCGCGCAGGTGCGGCGTGCCTTCGATGATCGCGCTCGGCCCCTCGCGGCGGATCCGCGCCCCCAGCCGCTGCAGTTCGGCGGCGTGGATGAAGCGCTCGGGGTAGATCTTCTCGGTGATCACCGACACGCCCTCGGCCCGCGCCATCAGCGCCATGAACTGGGCCTGCAGGTCGGTCGGGAAGCCCGGATACGGCATCGTGGTGATGTCGACCGCCTTCAGCGCGCCGGTGGCGGTCGGCACGTTGCGGACGTAGTCCTTGCCCATCTCGATGCGGGCGCCGGCCGCGCGCAGCCGGTCGAGCAGCGCCAGCAGGTGCATCGGATCGCAGTCGGCGACGCGCACGTCGCTGTTGGTCATCACCGCGCCGCACAGGAACGTCCCCGCCTCGATCCGGTCCGGGATCATCGACCACTCGCAGCCGTGCAGCGTCTCGACCCCCTCGATCACCAGCAGATGGCTGCCGATGCCCGAGATGCGCGCGCCGCAGGCGTTCAGGAAGTGGCAGAGGTCCTCGATCTCGGGCTCCATCGCCGCCGACTCGAGGAACGTGGTGCCCTCGGCCAGCGAAGCCGCCATCACCACGTTGGCGGTGCCGAGCACCGTGCTGCCGTAGTTGCCGCCGAGGAAGACCACGCCGCCGCGCGGCTTGCCCGAGATCACGACGTTGCCGTCGCGCATCTCGATGGTGCCGCCGAGGTCCTGCAGCCCCTTCAGGTGCAGGTCCACCGGCCGGTGGCCGAACACGCAGCCGCCGGGATAGCTCACCGCCGCGCAGCCGCGCCGGGCCCACAGCGGGCCGAGCACGACGAAGCTGGCGCGCATCGTGCGCACCAGGTCGTAGGGCGCGGTGTAGAGCGTCTTGTCCCGGGCCTCGACCACCAGCGCGCCGTCGTCGCGCCACTCGTGGACGATGCCGAGCCGGCCGAGGATGCGCAGCAGGTTCTGCACGTCGGTGAGACGCGCCACGTTGCGCAGCACGATCGGCCCGTCGACGAGCAGCGCCGCCGCCAGGATGGGCAACGTCGCGTTCTTGCTGCCTGAGACGCGGACCGAGCCCTCGAGGCCCCGGCCGCCACGGATGCGGATGCGATCCACCTGTCCAACCCCTCCAGTGGCCGGGCATGGAACCGGCCGCCAGCGCGGACCGCCGGGACGGTTTTCCACCGTGCCCGCACGCCCCGCAGAACCACCGCCTGTAGAGAACTTTCCACCGCGCATCCGACGCCCTGACCGAGGCTTCGGACCACCCTGTGGAACGCGGCGGATGCTAGAACGGGGTGCCGGCCGCTGTCAAACACGATCCGCCGATGGCATCGCCGGTTCCGGCTGTGCGGCGTTGCCTCCCGTGGGCCCTGCCGCCATCGTCCCGGCGATGCGCGTCCTGCTCCTCTGCCATGCCCTGCCGCCGGAGTCCGTCGGCGGGGTCGAACAGCACACGGGCGGGCTGGCCAGGGCGCTCGCCGACGCCGGCTGCGCGGTGACGATCCTGGCCCGCGCCGACGGCCGGCCGCGGCCGCAGGGCGAGATCTTCCCGCAGCACGACGGCAACCCGCGCATCGACCGCATCGCCTACCGCTGGGAGGGCGTGCGCGACTTCGACGGCATCTACGACGTGCCGGCCCTGGAGCCGGCCTTCGACCGCTGGCTCGCCGAACGCGGCCCGTTCGACGTGGCCCACGTCCACCACCTCACCGGGCTCAGCACCGGCATGGTCGGCACGCTGCAGGCGCGCGGCATCCCGGTGGTGCTCACCCTGCACGACTACTGGCTGCTCTGCCCGCGCGGCCAGATGTTCCACCGCACCGGCACGGCATGCGCGCGGATCGAACGGCAGCGCTGCGGCGAGTGCATCGCCGCGACGTTCCCGCACTGGTTCCCGCGCGGCGACGGCGCCGATGCGGCCACCGGGCGCCTGCACGAACGGGCCCGCGCGCTCCTGCAACAGGCCGATCGGCTGGTGGTGCCGAGCGCACGGGCCATGCCGGCCTTCACCGGCTTCGGCGTGCCCGAGGAGCGCTTCACCGTGGTCGAGAACGCCGTCGACACCGAGGCCCTGCGGGCGCTGCCGCCGGCCCTGGCCGACCAGCCGGCCCTGCGGGTCGGCTACCTCGGCACGCTGCTGCCCAGCAAGGGCCTGCACGTGGTGGTGGCCGCGGTGCAGGCGGTGCACGATCGGGCGCCGGGGACGATCCAACTCGACGTGTTCGGCAACGCCGTGCCCTACCACGGCGACGAGGGCTACGTGACCCGCACCTTCGCCGCGCTCCGGCCCGGCGATCCGGTCCGCTACCACGGCCCCTACCGCGGCCAGGACCTGCCGGGCATCCTGCGCGGGCTGGACCTGGTGACGGCGCCGGCGCTGTGGGCCGAGGCCTTCGGGCTCACGCCGCGGGAGGCACTGGCCGCCGGCCGGCCGGTGCTGGTGAGCCGGATCGGCGGCCTGCACGACGCGGTGGAAGACGGGGTGCAGGGGCTGGTCCTGCCGCCGGGCGACGTTCCGGCCTGGAGCGCCGCCCTGCAGGACCTGGCGGTGGACCGGCCCCGGGTCCGCGCCATGGCCCGGGTGACCCGGGGCCGGGCGCGGGGCTTCCCGGCCATGGCCCAGGACCTGCTGGCGGTCTACCGGGGGGTCCGCGCCGGCCGCCGGCAAGCTTGACCGCCCCCGGGGCCAACCCTACTCTGCCCGCCCTTTCGTTCCGCCCGATCCGCCCGCACCGGCGGCGGGCGGTGCATGGCGGCTGTACCGACCCAGCAGACCTTCGCGGACCCATCGCATCATGACCGACACGGCACACGACACGGCCCCCCTGGATCCCACTTCGCTGCTGGCCGGCGAGATCGACCACCAGAAGCTGGCGAACCTGCGCAAGGCGGTGTTCCAGAGCCTGGGCCACGTCGAGGGGCTGCGGGACTGGCTCGCCTCGCCGATGGCCAGGGGCACGGCGCGGTCGCTGGCCCTGTGGGCGCTGGGCCGCCACGCCGAGGCCGTCGAGGGCCTGGTCGAACACCGCGCCAACCCGGCCATCGCCGACTGCCTCGCCCGCAGCTACGCCGTGCTCGGCCGCTTCGACGAGGCGGTGAAGGTGCTGGCGCAGAAGGACTCCGACAAGCACCAGGCCGCCACCTGGCTGCACGTGCTCGACCTGCAGGGCGACGTCGAGGCGCTGCGCAAGGCGCTGGACAAGACCCGGGCGTCGCTCAGCGAGGCCAACCGCAAGTACTACGACGGCCGCATCCGCGAGCTGGAGCGGGACCCGGAGGGCGCGATTGCCTGCTACGACGACGCGCTGGCCCTGGAACCGGACCACAAGCAGGCCCTGTTCCGCCTGGCGATCAACGTCGATCTGCGCGGCGAGGACGAGGAGGCGCGCGAGCTGTACGAGCGGTCGCTGATGTCGCCGCCGGTCAACGCCGCCTGCGTGATGAACCTCGGCATCCTCTACGAGGACATGGGCAACTACCGCCGCGCCATGCAGTGCTTCGACCTGGCGCTGCAGGCCGATCCGACCAACTCCCGCGCGCGCCTGTATCGGCGTGATGCGGCGGCGGCGCTCAACATGTACTACGACGAGGATCAGGAGCGCCGCGAGGACAAGCGCAACAAGCTCCTGCGCACCCCGATCAACGACTTCGAGCTGTCGGTGCGCTCGCGGAACTGCCTCAACAAGATGAACATCCGCACGCTCGGCGACCTGGTGAAGAAGACCGAGGCCGAGCTGCTGGGTTACAAGAACTTCGGCGAGACGTCGCTGCTCGAGATCAAGGAGATCCTGCGGGCCAAGGGCCTGCGGCTCGGCATGACCGCCGACGAGCTGCTCAACCGCGAGCTGGGCGAGGAGACCGACGAGGTCGAACCGGTCGAGGAAACGGCGGATCCCAACCACCCGGATCCGTCCCGCCGGCCGATCACCGAGCTGGACCTGTCGGTGCGCAGCCGGCGCATCGTCGACATGCTGAAGATCCGCACCATCGGCGACCTGACCATGAAGACCGAGGCGGACCTGCTGGCCTGCCCGAACTTCGGCCAGACCTCGCTGAACGAGATCAAGACGCGGCTCGACGAGCTGGGCCTCAGCCTGCGCGGCTGAGCCCGGCGGGTCAGGCGTCCAGCAGCTCGCGGAACAGGGCCAGCGTGTCCCGTTCCGCGCCCACCACCCGGCCGTCGGCGCGCACGATGGCCTCGGCCGCGGCCAGGAACTCCTCGCGGTGGGCCCGCGGCACCCGGGTCGGGTCCACCGCTTCGGCGGCCGGCGGCGCCCCGAGCCACTCGCGCACCTGCGCCAGCTCCGCTTCGCCGAGCCGCCAGCGGCCGGCGAGCTGCATCACCAGGTCCCGTTCCGCCTGCTGCACCTTCAGGTCGGTCCAGGCGAACGAACAGACGAAGCGCAGCAGCTCCAGGCGGGCCTTGGGATCCATGCCGGTCATGGGCAGCAGTGGAACCGGCGGCGGGGCCCGTGGCAACCCTGCCCCTTGAGCTCGCCCCCCGGGCCGGCTCCACTCCGGGCCCATGTACGACCACATCGTCGGCACGGTCACCGAGAAGCTGCCGGCGCGGGCGGTGCTGCGCACCGGCGGCGTCGGCTACGAGGTGAAGGTCTCGATGACCACCAGCGCGGCGCTGGCCGAGGGAGAGGACGCCACCCTCTACACCATCCTGCACGTGGTCGACGGCACGCCGACGCTGCTGGGCTTCGCCACCCGCAGCGAGCGCGAACTGGCCCGCCGCATCCTCAACGTCACCGGCGTCGGCCCGACCATCGCCCTGTCGGTGCTGAGCGTGTACTCGCCGGCCGAGTTCGCCGGCGTCATCGCCCGCAACGAGGCCGCCGCCCTGCGGCGGGTGAAGGGCATCGGCCAGAAGACCGCCGAACGGCTGTGCCTGGAGCTGCGCGACGTGCTGCCGAAGCTCGACCTGGTCACGACGATGCCCGGCGACGGACCGGTGCTGCAGCCTGCCACCCACGACGATGCGGTGGCCGCGCTGATCACGCTCGGATACTCGGAGAAGGAGGCCCGGGACAAGGTCGGCAAGGTCCGCGGCCAGGGCGTCTCGGGCACCACCGAGGAACTGGTCAGGGCCGTGCTGCAGATGTGAGCGGCCCGCGGCCCTCGCCGCGTCGCAGCAGCGCCAGCAGGAGCTGCACGTCCGCCGGCCGCACGCCGGCGATGCGCGAGGCCTCGCCGACGGTGAGGGGCCGCCGCTGCAGCAGCCGGGCGCGCGCCTCCGCCGACAGGCCGGGCACGCCCTGGTAGTCGAAGCCGCCGGGGATGCGGTGGTGTTCCAGCCGCTGCAGCCTGGCGACGTCTTCCTGCTGCCGGGCGATGTAGCCCTCGTACTTCACCTCGGCCTCGACCTCGCTGGCCTCGGCCGGGCCGAGGTCGAGCCCGCGCAACGGCTCGCTCCAGGCCTGCAGGTCCGCCACCGACACCTCTGGCCGGCGCAGCCATTCGCGCAGGGTGCGGCCGGCCCGCCGTTCGCGGTCCAGCAGCTGCAGGGCGGCCTGGATGCGCGCCTCCTTCTGCCGCACCAGCCCGGCCTGCGCCGGCGCCACCAGCCCCAGCCGTTCGCCGATCGCCGAGAGCCGCCGGTCGGCGTTGTCCGACCGCAGCAGCAGCCGGAACTCGGCCCGGCTGGTGAACATCCGGTACGGCTCCTGCGGGTTGACGCGGCAGAGGTCGTCGATCATCACGCCGAGGTAGGCGGTGGCGCGGTCGAGCACCAGCGGCTCCTCGCCGCGGGCGAAACGGGCGGCGTTGGCGCCGGCCACCAGGCCCTGCCCGGCGGCCTCCTCGTAGCCCGAGGTGCCGTTGATCTGGCCGGCGGCGAACAGGCCCGGCAGCCCCGCCACCTGCAGGTCGGCGCGGAGCTGGTCGGTCTGCAGGTGGTCGTACTCGACGGCGTAGCCGTGCCGCGTCACCACCACCTGCTCGAGGCCGGGGATCGTGCGCAGGAACTCCTCCTGCACGTCCACCGGCAGGCTGGTGCTGATGCCGTTCGGATACACGGTGTCGCAGTCGCGGCCCTCGGGCTCCAGGAAGATCAGGTGCGACTCCTGGTCCGGGAACCGCATCACCTTGTCCTCGACGCTCGGGCAGTAGCGCGGGCCAACGCCACGGATGCGGCCCTGGTACATCGGCGAGTGGTGCGCGTTCCGGCGGATCAGCGCATGGGTCGCCGCGGTGGTGCGGGTGAGCCAGCAGCTCACCTGCGGCCCCTCGATGCGCGCGGTGCGGAACGAGAACGGCTGCGGCGCCTCGTCGCCGCGCTGCTCCTGCAGCACCGCGTAGTCGATGCTGCCCGCGCACAGCCGCGGCGGCGTGCCGGTCTTGTGCCGGCCGAGCCGCAGGCCGAGGCCGCGCAGGGCGGTGCTGATCGGCTTCGCCGCCGCCTCGCCATGGCGGCCGCCGTCCTGCTCCCAGGCGCCGGCGAACAGCCGGCCAGAGAGGAACGTGCCGGTGGTCAGCACCACCGCCGGCGCCCGCAGGGCGGTGCCGTCGTGCAGGCGCACGCCATCGGCGCGCCGCCGTTCGCCGTCGCCGCAGGTCAGCAGGTCCACCGCCTCGCCGGCGAACACGGTGAGCCCTGGCTGGGCCAGCACGGTGGCCGCCATCGTCGCGTTGTAGGCGGCCCGGTCGCACTGCGCCCGCGGCGAACGCACCGCCGGCCCCTTGCTGGTGTTCAGCATGCGGAACTGGATGCCGGTGCGATCGGTGACGAGGCCCATGGCGCCGCCCAGCGCGTCCACCTCCCGTACCAGCTGGCCCTTGGCCAGCCCACCGATGGCGGGGTTGCACGACATCCGGCCGATCGCCGCCGGATCCAGCACCACCATGGCGGTGCGCACGCCGATCCGGGCTGCCGCCAGGGCCGCCTCGGCGCCGGCGTGGCCGCCGCCCACGACGATCACGTCGAAGTCGCGCAT
>CAZMGG010000178.1:0-696 GCA_964565715.1 uncultured candidatus Brocadiaceae bacterium
CGTCGTACATGGCTGGGCTCTAGTTGGTTGCTTTGGTTGAAGAAGACACGTCCACCGCGCCTCCGCGGCATCCTGGCCTCATGCCTGGGTCCCGCGAGCGGACAGGTTCGCCACTTCGAACCCTGTCGTGATCCAGGGTCCAGGATGCCTGCCACGAGTTCCCCGCGTGACAGGATTTTCTAGCCCAGGAGCCATGCCACCCCGGGATCCCTGCGGGCCGCCTGCAGGCCGCGATGCAACCTCGACTTCACGGTTCCGACCGGAAGGTTCAGGCGGGCTGCGATTTCCGCCAACTCGACGCCATCTACAACATGCAGCCACAGGATCTCGCCCCGTCCTCCAGTCAAGCCGTCCAGCACTCGCCTCGCCTCCTCGTCCGCATGGGGCCACCGGCATCCGACTTTCATGCCACCGCCTTCGGCCTCCGCATCGACGCCCAAGGCGTGGTGATCCATCCGTCAGGCGGCGTGGGCGGCACGTCCGAGGCCCTGCGTTTGGCGATCACCCCCCGCGTGGTGAGCAGCAGCCGCGGCCTGCGCCGCCGGGCCCGCTCCGGCGGGCAACAGTGCGTAGGGGCGCAGTTATCGACCGCACGCCGGCGTTGGCCGGCCATGACCGCGCGCGCCATCATCGTCGACGGCAACGAGGCGGCCGGTTCGGTCGCCTACCGGCTCAGCGAGTTCGCCGCCATCTACC
>CAZMGG010000178.1:706-10133 GCA_964565715.1 uncultured candidatus Brocadiaceae bacterium
GGCCTCGACATTGGCCTCGATGATGCTGCCGTCCTCGGCGATGGGCGAGAACGCCGACGAGTGGGCCGCCCGCGGCCGCCCGAACGTGTTCGGCACCGTGCCGACGGTGGTCGAGATGCAGTCCGAGGGCGGCGCCGCCGGCGCGGTGCACGGCGCCCTGCAGGCCGGCGCGCTCGCCACCACCTTCACCGCCTCGCAGGGGCTGCTGCTGATGGTGCCCAACATGTTCAAGATCGCCGGCGAACTGCTGCCGTTCGTCGTGCACGTGGCCGCCCGCACGGTCGCGACCCATGCCCTGTCGATCTTCGGCGACCACTCCGACGTGATGGCCTGCCGCGGCACCGGCTTCGCCATGCTGGCCTCGGCGTCGGTGCAGGAGGCCCAGGATCTCGCCTGCATCGCGCATGTGGCGACGCTGTCGTCACGGGTGCCGTTCCTGCACTTCTTCGACGGCTTCCGCACGTCCCACGAGCTGAACGGCATCACGCAGCTCGCCGACGAGGACCTGCGCGCCCTGCTCGACCACGACCGGATCGCCGAACACCGCGCCCGGGCGCTGAGCCCCGACCGGCCGGTGCTGCGCGGCACGGCGCAGAACCCCGACGTGTTCTTCCAGGCCCGCGAGGCCTGCAACCCGTTCCATGTGGCCTGCCCCGACCACGTGCGGGCGGCGATGGCGGCGTTCCAGGCCCGCACCGGGCGGGGCTACCGGCTGTTCGACTACACCGGTCACCCCGAGGCCGAGGCCGTGGTGGTGGTGATGGGCTCGGCAGGGGCGACCCTGCGCGCGGTGGCGGCGCAGCGGAACGCCCGCGGCGAACGGACCGGCGTGCTGCAGGTGCGTCTCTACCGGCCGTTCGCCGCCGCCGACTTCCTGGCGGCGCTGCCGGCCACCGCCCGCGTCGTCACCGCCCTCGACCGCTGCAAGGAGCCCGGCGCGCCGGCCGAGCCGCTGTGCCTGGACGTGCTGGCGGCGCTCGGCCGCGCCGGCCGCCCGGCGCGGGTGCTCGGCGGCCGCTACGGGCTGTCGGGCAAGGAGTTCACCCCGGCCATGGCGGACGCGGTGTTCCAGGCGATGGCCGGCGACGTGCTGCCCGAGACCTTCACGGTCGGCATCACCGACGACGTCACCGGCCTGTCGCTGCCGGTCGACGCGGGCTTCCGCCTGCCGGCGCCGGGCCTGCAGGAGGCGGTGTTCTACGGGCTCGGCGCCGACGGCACCGTCGGGGCCAACAAGAGCACCATCAAGATCCTCGGCGGACAGGAGGGCCTGCGGGCGCAGGGCTACTTCGTCTACGACAGCAAGAAGTCCGGGGCCATGACCGTGTCGCACCTGCGGTTCGGCGACCGCCCGATCGACATGCCATGGCTGGTGCAGCAGGCCGGTTTCGTGGCCTGCCACCAGTTCCAGTTCCTGCACCGGCTCGACGTGCTGGCGCTGGCCGCCCCGGGCGCGACGCTGCTGCTCAACGCGCCGCATCCGCACACCGAGGTGTGGGCGCACCTGCCGCGGGAGGTGCAGGAGCAGATCCGCGACAAGGACCTGCGGGTCTGGAGCATCGACGCCGCCGCCGTCGCCCGCGACGCCGGCATCGGCGGCCGCATCAACACGATCATGCAGGCGTGCTTCTTCGCCATCACCGGCCTGCTGCCGCGGGAGGCGGCGCTGGCGGCGATCGTGCAGACGGTGCGCGACAGCTACGGCCGCAAGGGCGAGACCATCGTGCGCCGCAACGAGGCGGCGATCGCGGCGGCGCTGGACCACCTCGGTCCGGTGCCGGTGCCGGCGCGGGCCCCCGCCGGCGCCGGCCGCCCGGCCACCGTGCCGGCCGACGCCCCCGACTTCGTGCAGCGGGTCACCGCCGCGATCCTGGCCGGCCACGGCGACCTGCTGCCGGTGAGCGCGTTCCCGCCCGACGGCACCTGGCCCACCGACACCGCCCGCTGGGAGAAGCGCGCCATCGCCGAGGCCATCCCGGTCTGGGATCCGGCCATCTGCATCCAGTGCAACAAGTGCGCGGTGATGTGCCCGCACGCGGCGATCCGGGCCAAGGCCTACGCCGGCGCCCCGCCGGCGGGGCTGCCCTCGGTGCCCTGGCGCGGCCGCGAGCTGCCCGACCACGGCTACACGATCCAGGTGGCGCCCGACGACTGCACCGGCTGCGGCCTGTGCGTGCAGGTCTGCCCGGCCAGGGACAAGCAGAACCCGCGGCACAAGGCGATCGACATGGCGCCGGTCGCCGGGATCCGCGCCCGCGAGCAGGAACGCTTCGCCGCGTTCCTGCAGATCCCGGAGCTGGACCGCGCCCTGCTGCCGAAGCTCGACGTCAAGCACAGCCAGCTCCTGCAGCCCCTGTTCGAGTTCTCCGGCGCCTGCGCCGGCTGCGGCGAGACGCCCTATCTGAAGCTGCTGACCCAGCTGTTCGGCGATCGCCTGGTGATCGCCAACGCCACCGGCTGCAGCTCGATCTACGGCGGCAACCTGCCGACCACGCCCTACGCCCAGGACCGCCACGGCCGCGGTCCGGCCTGGGCCAACTCGCTGTTCGAGGACAACGCCGAGTTCGGCCTCGGCATCCGGCTCGGCATCGACGGCCAGGCCCGGGCCGCCCGCAAGCTGCTGCACTCGCTGCAGGACCTGCTGGGCGACGAGCGGCTGGTGGCCGACCTGCTGGAACCGCCGCCCGCCCGCACCGACGCCTGGATCGCCGCCCAGCGCCGGCGCGTGACCGCGCTGCGGACCCGGCTCGACGCCCTCGACGTGCCGGAGGCGCGCGAACTGCACCTGCTGGCCGACCAGCTGGTGCCGAAGAGCGTCTGGCTGGTGGGCGGCGACGGCTGGGCCTTCGACATCGGCTACGGCGGCCTCGACCACGTGCTGTCCATGCCCCACGACGTCAAGGTCCTGGTGCTCGACACCGAGGTCTACTCCAACACCGGCGGCCAGGCCTCCAAGGCCACGCCGCTCGGCGCGGCGGCCAAGTTCGCCTCCCGCGGCAAGCCGATGGACAAGAAGGACCTCGGCCTGATGGCGCTCAACTACGGCCACGTCTACGTCGCCAGCGTCGCGATCGGCGCCCAGGACGCCCACACCGTGCGCGTCCTGCGCGAGGCCGAGGCGCATCCGGGCCCCTCGCTGGTCATCGCCTACAGCCCCTGCATCGCCCACGGCTACGACCTCCTGTTCGGCGCCGATCAGCAACGCCGCGCCGTGCAGAGCGGCGTCTGGCCGCTCTACCGCTACGACCCGCAGCGCGCCGCCCGCGGCGAACCGCCGCTCGCCTTCGACACCCCGGGCGGCGACCTGCCGGTGGCCGAGTACATGCGCAACGAGGGCCGCTTCCGCATGGTCGAGCAGCTCGATCCGGCGGGCTTCCGGCGCTACGCCCAGGGCGCCCAGGCCGCCGCCGCCCGCCGCCTCGCCGTCTACCAGCACATCGCGCAGCTGCGCTTCCCCGACCAGCAGAAGCAGGAGTGACGCCATGGACCTCGCCACCGACTACCTCGGCCTCCGCCTGCCGCACCCGTTCGTCGCCGGCGCCTCGCCGCTCAGCGACACCCCGGAGCACGCCGTGGCGCTGGCCGAGGGCGGCGCCGCCGCCATCGTGCTCCGTTCGCTGTTCGAGGAGCAGATCGACACCGATGCCCTGGCCCACCACCAGGCCGTCACCGCCCACGCCGACGCCCACGGCGAGGCGCTGTCCTACTTCCCCGAGCCGGACGGCTGCGTGTTCGGCCCCGACGCCTACCTCGACCACCTCCGCGACATCAAGGCGGCCGTCGCGGTGCCGGTGATCGCCTCCCTCAACGGCTACACGCCGGGCGGCTGGCTCGACCACGCCCGCCAGATCGAACAGGCCGGCGCCGACGCCCTCGAGCTCAACCTCTACCTGGTGGCCACCGACGCCGGCGAGAGCTCTGCCGAACTCGAGGAGCAGGCCCTGGCCATGGTGCGCGCCGTCCGCCAGGCCATCGCCATCCCGATCGCCGTCAAGCTGTCGCCCTTCTACACCTCGCTGGCCAACTTCGCCCTCCGCCTGCAGGAGGCCGGCGCCGACGCCCTGGTCCTCTTCAACCGCTTCTTCGAGACCGACCTCGACATCGAGGCCCTGGAGGTGAAGAGCCGCCTGCAGCTCTCCACCTCCCACGAACTCCTGCTCCGCCTGCGCTGGCTGGCCATCCTGTCCGGCACCCTCGACCGTCCCCTGGCCGTGTCCGGCGGCATCCATTCCACCGAGGACGCCATCAAGGCCATCATGTGCGGCGCCAGCGCCGTCCAGGTCGTCTCCGCCCTGCTCCGCCGCGGCCCCCGCGTCCTCGCCGAACTGCAGCAGGGCCTGCGCGACTGGCTCGAGGTCCGCGAGTACCCATCGCTCGGCGCCCTGCGCGGCAGCATGGACCTCCGCCGCACGCCCGACCCGAAGGCCTTCGAGCGCGCCAACTACATGCGCATCCTGCAGACCTGGCGCGTCGACTGACCGGCTACGGGCCGCGTTCCTCGATGTGCTGCACCTTGTAGCCGCCGCTCGCCTTGAAGTAGAGCAGCAGCAGCAGGTAGAGCACCGCCATCACCGCCGGGATCGCCGAGTCCGCCACCAGGGTCTTGCGGTCGCCCTCGATGCTGGCCTCGTGCAGCGTCCGCTGCGCCGGCGTCAGCCGCGCCAGGGCCGCCTGCGGGTCCTTCTCGCCGGCCGCCGCCAGTTCCTTCCGCGCCGCCTCCAGCGCCTTCTGCGCCTCGCCGAGCGCCTTGCCGTCGAGGCCGTGCACCGCCTCGAAGAACAGGAACCTGCTCTCCTCGCCGGCCTTCGCCGTCTGGTACAGCGCCGGATCGGCCTCCTGCAGCGCCGCCCCGGCGAAGCGATCCTTGGCGTAGCCGAGCCCCGGCGCGCCGATCAGCCCCGCCGACATCATGCCGATGCCGCCCATGATCGAGATCGCCACCGCGCCGGTGCGCGGGAAGCGGTCGCTGGCCACCGCCAGCATGGTCGGCCAGAAGAAGGTCTTGCCCACCGCGTAGATCGTCAGGGCCGCCATGGCGCCGAGGAACGTCGCCACGCCGGACACCAGGTTCAGGCCGACGCAGGCCAGCACCGAGCACAACAGCAGCAGCGCCACCGGCGTCAGCTTCAGGTTGCGCTCGATGAAGTCGGCGCAGAACCGCAGGCTGAACATCACCGCCGAGGTGAACACGAACAGGATCTTGCCCTCCGCCGGCGTCAGGATGTTGCCGGTGATGTTCTGGATCCAGTTGTCGGTGCCGAGTTCCACGGCGCCGACCAGGGCGTGCAGCACGAACAAGGTGAACATCACCCAGGCGCCCATGCTGAACCTGGTGATCCACGCCACCGCCAGCAGCAGCACGCCGCCGATGCCGTAGCCCAGGCCATCGCCGAGCCCCAGCGCGCCGCCGAAGAACAGCGCCATCAGGAAGCACACCACCAGCCCGCCAAGGATGCCGACGTCGGCCAGCATGTCGCCGAGCTTCATGCCCTTCTGCGAGGCCTCCGAGCGCGGCATCTCCTGCCGGAAGAACATCAGGCCGTAGACCACCGTCGGGATCAGGAACAACCCGAGCTGGGTCTTCCAGTGCCACTGCGCGCCCTCGCCCAGCACCCAGCCCACCGCGCCGCCCAGCACCAGGCCCAGCGGCCAGCTCGCGTGCAGGATGTTGAGGTAGTGGGTCCGCTTGTGCGGGAACAGCGTCGCCACCAGCGGGTTGGCCACCGCCTCCAGCGTGCCGTTGGCCAGCGCGAACACGAACGTGCCCCAGTAGAGCAGCTGGTAGGGCGTCCCTTCCGCCTGCCCGGGGCTCGCCGCCAGCGTGATCACCGCCGACAGCACGTGCAGCGCGAACGCGGCGATCACCAGCTTGCCGTAGCCGATCCGGTCGCAGACCAGCCCGCCGACGATGATGCCGAAGCAGAAGCCGGTGAACCCGGCGCCGCTGATGGCACCGAGCACCTGGGCGGTGAAGCCGAAGTCGGCGCCCCAGTTGGCGAGGATGCCGCCGCGGATGCCGAAGCCGACGCCGGCGGCGAGGATCGCCGTGAAACCCGCCCACAGGAGGCGGCCCGCATTGGGCGTGAACCCGTCGCGCTGGATGTTCATGAGGGGTGCGGCGGGGGCAGGCCCGCCGGGATGGGACGGCGCGGGATCTTCCGGGTCTGGCCGGGTCGGTGCCAGCGTGGAGGCGCAGGAACAGGCCGGCGGACTCCCTTGGCCAGGACGGCGGGGCCAGCGGTCCCCGCCCCGACCGGCACCGCCGCCCCATCGCCGAGGGCGGCGGCCCATCCATTCGATGCCGCACGATCCGGTCGGCGGCCCCTACGGCCCCTGTGGGATCGGCGGCTCCCGCATCCATCCCCTGGGCTGCGCGATCCAGTGCATCGGATCGCGGAAGAAGTGCATCATGTCCAGGCATGTACGCCCATGCCCTCGTATCCACCTGGCCCGCGCCACCACCGCAACCCAATCGCCGCCTCGGCCATTGGCACAGACGGTCACCACCTCATCCACCCGCCCCGCGACCCTGAAGCCCCGCCCTCTGCTGCACGACCGCTCCAGGAACTCCTGCAGACGCGACAGCCCAAGCCCTCTCGTCTCCAGGTCTCTGCACTCGGCCACCAGGTTCGCAATCAGCAGCTCTCCCAACCCTGCGAGGGCCGGATCTGCTGGCCCTCGCATGCCCCACAAGACGGGCAGTTCGGATGCCTGCGGCGCATGCTTCGTCACCCATGTCGGCAAGCACGGCATAACGTCGCCAACACGGCTTGGCAGCATGCCGCACTGCCACACTCGCGCCCCCTCGTGCCAGTCCTTCCCATCCATGGACCAGTAGGCCGCGACATCGCATCCGCCGCTCTCGGGCGCCTGACCCAACAGAGGAAACGACATCGCTGGTTCGCCTGCCTCACCTTCACCTGCCTCCTCCCAGGTCGGCACCAAGCCGTCCAACCCCTTCAGCCAATTGAGATGCGTCGCCTGCGATTCGTCCCACAACAGCAACAAGCATCTCGGCGGGTTCTCACGCCAATTCTGGTTCCATGCCAGGGACTGACCGCCTGGCCCCACTGCCATCAGGACTGGCCCCCACTCTTCGTCCTGGATCACGCCAAGGCGATTCCACCATGCACGATGCGCCATGTCCGCGGCGGCAACTCTTGCGCCACGCCCCTTCGCCCATTCCGCGTGCGGTGGCGACTCGATGAACTCGCCTCCGTTCAAGATCCACCGAGGCATCCACCTCTCCAAGACGCGCGCCTGGTCCGCGCTCAGCAGCCCGGCCGCCACGAGCTTCATGCCAATCGCCGGATCTGTTGCCCAGTCTGCCAGCCGTTGATGCCCGCTCAGGACGACGACTCGGCAGAAGCCAGCCGCCTCCGGATCCAGCAATGCACCTGCGATCATCGGGCCCTCACTGCCCCGAGTCGCCGCCTTCGCGGGCGTTCCTGAGGGCCCTGGGTCTGCGGCCCGCATTGGGCGTGAGCCCGTCGCGCTGGATGTTCATGAGGGGTGCGGCGGGAGCAGGCCCGCCGGGATGGGACGGCGCGGGATCTTCCGGGTCTGACCGGGTCGGTGCCAGCGTGGAGGCGCAGGAATGGGTCGGCGGGGTGCGACTCAGTGCTCGGAGATCCAGAATCGCCTCACCGCCTTGCCGAAGGCGGCTTCTTCAACGGGCTGCCAGGCCCTAGACAAGCGAGGGCTGCCGATTTGACGGGGAGGGCGATGCCGATCCCGGCAAGAGATGAGCGGAACTCCCTCCGAGCCGCAGCGTGGTGTCGGCGGTCATGCTCGGACGGTTCTCCGACGTCACGCTGTGCCGGTTCCCCAGTGTGACGACGGAGGGGTGCTTCGAGCAGTTTCTCCGCTTGGAGAACCGCCGGGTCACGCTGGTTCAAGGGCTAGGCTACTAGAGGATGGCGCACGCTGGGCCCGGCCCTGCGCACGACGCTGGAGCCGGTGCAACGCGCCCGGGCGATCGCCTGGAGCCAAATGCTATTCGAACGCAAGCGCAATGACCTTGAACCCTGCATCGCGACCGGCATTCCGGAAGGCGCTCTGACTCGATTCGATTGGATCGATGTCTAGCCGGAGAATGCTGATCCTCACATCTCGAACGGGATTCGGCTTTACCGCCAGTAACACGTCTAGCAAACCCATCACAGCTGCTTCGGCAAACAATCGGTAGCTCTCGTCGGTCCGCCGCACGGAGCCAAGAACGACCTTCAGTCTGTCCGCAGGCTCAACAAGAACTCGCACCCCGGCCCGCTCCCATGTGGGACCGAGATGCTGGTCTCTCTGGCCATACACCTCGCACGCACGCGGCAAAGGGAGCGCAGGCCCACCAGGCAAACCGCCGAGCCACCCGTCGTCATTATTCATTTGGGCCAGGCCGCTGGATTGAAGTGCTCGCGAAACTCCGATACAATGTCCGGATGATAAATCTTGCTTTCATAACCCGGCTCATAGGGAATCCCTTGCCTCTTTAGTGTTTCCATATGTGCGTCTCGCGAGCCCATACCTGCATCCATGAGGTCGGCCTCGATGCTCTCGTGCTCGTAAAAGCGCATGTCGTGGTCGCTTCTATGCCCAGCCCTCAAGCGTTCGATAGCCGCCCGATTATATGGCATGTCCAGAGCGCCTTCCAGCCCCGGCCGGCGCAAATGAGCCTCAATACGCGCGATGCCTGCGCTAGTCACCAGACGTGGCGGGCAGGGGCTCTTGCTTCCCCTGGCTCGTGTGCGGATCGCCCCCCCCGCCTTCCAGGCAGCGGCAACGAACTGGACAAGGTCCGCGACACCCTCAGAGGTCTTCCGGACATCCCCGCTTGTCAGGCGATCCCATGTCCCCGTGGCACTATCCCACGCCGTCGTTGGGGCATTCCTCAGCGCTTCCCAATTCTGCGATACCTTGTCCGCCCATGGACCCCAGTCTCCTGTGAATACACCACGCTTGAACGCAATCTCTGTTTCGATGGCGTCCCGGACCGCAGCGGCAACACCAGCGGCCGTCTTCTCAAGGGAATCAGCAACCCCTGCGGTTACGTCGTGCACCACTCCTGTAACCTTGGCTGCCTTCTTGAACGACGGGCTTTCGGTCAAGGTGCGGCCACGACTCCAGAAGAAGTTGGCCAGTGTGGACTGCAATCCCAGAGGGTCTTCGCGTGTTAGCGGGTTTGCTCCCACGTAGTCGTATCCGTTACCGAGCACCAGAGGATCCTGCCATCCCCCAAGTGGATCCTGGCTCACGAATCGCCCCAGCAAAGGGCTGTAATGGCGGTGCCGCATGTACACCAGCCCCGTCTCCGGGTCGAAGCGGTGCCCCTTCCAGTGGAACGGGTTGCCCGACAGTGACATGTAGCCGGTGAAGACGCCGCCGCTGTAGAACCGCGTGCTGCCGTAGGGATCGTACTCCTGCACCTCCAGCA
>CAZMGG010000179.1:0-10088 GCA_964565715.1 uncultured candidatus Brocadiaceae bacterium
CCACCGCCCGCGGCACCGTCCTGGACGGTCTCACCAACCTGCCGCTGCACCGCGCCCGCGTCTACCACATGCACGGCCCACAGGGCATGGTCCTGGTGGAGACCGACCTGAACGGCACCTTCGTGATCGGCGACCTGCCGCCCGGCGAGGTGATCCTCGAGGCCGAGTACGAGACCCGCGGGGTCACGGCGTCGGAACGGATCCGCCGCACCGGCCAACGCCAGGTGGTGATCGCCGAGGGCGTCGAACACCCGGATTGCTCGATCCGCATCGACTGAGGAGCCCATGAACGGACCGCTGGCGCGTCGCCTCTCCAGCCTGATCCTCGCCACCGCGTGCTGCCTCGGGCTGTGGCCGTCCAGCCAGGAGCCGCAGGACCCGCAACGGCCGCCGCCGCCGCCCCAGGGCGCGCCGCCGCTGCCCACGGTGGAGGAGCCCTTCGTCAGCCCGGTGTCGCGCACCGACCTGCAGCAGCGCTTCGACCGGCCCGACCCGATCGAGGGCTTCTACCAGCTGCAGGCCCGCGTCGTCGCCGGCGCCACGGTGCCGCAGGGCAGCCGCGGCTGGCTGGCTGTCGGCCGGCGACACCTGCTGATCCAGCTGGAGGCGCACGGCGTCGACGCGCGGATCCCCCTGCTGCGTTCCGGCGCCCGCGCCTTCCGCCGCGAGGGCGACGCGCTGGTGCTCACCGCGCTCGGTGGGCACCACACGACGCCGGACGGCGAGGTGGTCGTCGAGCGGGAGCGCTTCACCGAGACCCGCCGGGTCGAGATCGTCGGCAACGTGCTGCGCGTGCACCAGGACGCGCAGAGCTGGCTCGACTTCGTCCGGATGGAGTAGCTACGACGGCCGCCGCCGCACCGCCTGCAGTTCCGGCGCCCGCAGCAGCCACAACGCGCCGCAGTAGGCGGCCATCGCCGCGCCGATCGGCAGCGCGACACGCCAGCCCAGCACCGCCCAGCGCGTGGCGTCACCGTCCAGTGCCGGCCGCACGAGCCAGATCGCGCCCACCATCACCGCGCTGGCGACGCCGCAGCGCAGCCAGGCACCCATGAGGCCCCCTCCCGCCGGCGCATGGACCCGGAACCGCCGCGCCAGGAACAGGGCGTTGACGCCCGCGGTCAGGCTCGTCGCCGTCGCCAGCCCGGCGGTGCCCATGCCGACCCCGAGCACCAGCAGCAGATTGAGCAGGAAGTTGACCAGCACCAGCCACGCCGCCTGCCGCGCCGGCGTGCGCGCGTCGCCCACCGAGTAGAAGGCCCGCGCGTAGAGCTGGGCCAGGCCGATCATCGGCAGCCCCGCCACCATGCAGATGGTGGTCCAGCTCGTCTGCACGCCGTCCTCGGCGGTGAACCTGCCGCGCTGGAACAGCACCGCGACGATGTCGTCGGCGAGCACGATCAGCCCCAGCGCCGCCGGCAGCGTCACCAGCACCGTCGCGCCGGCGGCGCCGTCCAGCAGGCGGCGCATGCCCTGGCCATCGCCGTCGGCGGCCCGTTCCGCCAGCCGCGGGAACACCGCCACCGCCACCGCCAGGGCCGTCAGCGCGTGCGGGAACAGCAGCAGCCGGTTGGCCAGATACACGTAGTTGGTGGCCCCCGGCGACACGAGGTAGTAGGCCAGGAACTGGTCCAGCATGGCGTTGAACTGCGCCAGCGACATGCCGAGCACGGTCGGCGCCATCGTCACGAACACCGCCCGCGCCGGCGTTCCCGCCGGCGGGAAGCCCAGCACCGGCCGTTGCAGCCGCCCCTGCCGCCAGAGCGGCACCACCAGCACCAGCAGCTGGAACACGCCGCCCACCGCCAGGAACCACGCCACGAACAGGGCGATGTCGCGGTCCACCGTGATGCCGAGCGGCGCGCACAGCACGAGCCCGACGATCCAGAACACGTTGAGCACGATCGGCACGGCCGCCGGCATCGCGAACTGCCGGTGCGCATTCAGCGCGCCGGAGTAGAGCGCCGACAGGCACACCGGCAGCGCGTAGGGGAACAGGATCGCGTTCAGCACCAGCAGCAGCGCGATCCCCTCGGCGCCGCCCTCCTGCTGCGGGGCCGGCAGCCATTCCGGGGGCAGCAGCAGGCTCACCGTCACCACCGCCGCCACCAGCAGCAGCAGGATGCCGATCACCGCCCCCGACACCCGCGCCAGCAGTTCCCGCGCCGGCCCGTCGCCGTCCCGGCGCAGCGCCGTGGCATAGGCCGGCAGGAACGACGCCGACAGGGCGCCCTCGCCCAGCAGTCGCCGCAGCAGATTCGGCAGGCTCCACGCCACCAGGAACGTCCCCGACACCCAGCTTGCGCCCAGCACCGACGCCATCACGCTGTCGCGGATGAGCCCCAGGATCCGCGAGACCAGCGTCATCGCCGAGATCACCCCGGCGGCACGGGCGGTCCGGTTCACGCGCCGCTGCCCTCGGCGGGGCCGGAGACGGTCGAGGGCAATGGCGGCACGGATCGGGGCGGCATTCGCGAACTTCGCTCCCGATCCGGGACCGGGGACTTCCCCGGACCGGCGGGCAGGGAGAACAATGCGCAGGCCCGCCGCCATCGCAAGCCACCAGCCTCGGATTCCATGCGCACCCTCTTCCTGCTCGCGGCCCTCACCGCTGGCGTCTTCGCGTTCGCAGCGCACGCCCAGTCCCAGCCCGACCCGAACGCGCCGATGCTGTTCGTCGTCGACGCCGCCACCGCCGGCCAGCGCCTGCGCCTGCAGCAGCACTTCGACCTGCCCGGCGCCTGCTGCGGCGCGGTGCCGCCCGCGGGCCCCCTCGAGGTCATCGCCTGGCCGGACCAGCTCGGCCTGTTGCAGTCGATCGCGCCGGCCGCGCGCTTCGTCCGCCGCAGTCAGCCGTTCCGCGACATCCACAACGCGATGCTGGCCGCCGGCCCGGACCTGCCCGACACGCTCTACTACACCGTCGCCGAGATCGAGGCGCAGATCGACCAGCGGGCCGCCGCCTGGCCCTTGCTGGCGCAGAAGGTCAACCTCAGCACGCTGCCCGGCGGCGTGCTCACCCACGAGGGCCGGCCGATCTTCGCCCTCAAGGTCTCGGACAACGTCGCCACCGACGAGGACGAGCCAGCGATCCTGATCGCCGCCCAGCACCACGCCCGCGAGCTCAACTCGCCGCACATGGTGATCGGCGCCATGGAACGGGTGCTTGCCGCCTACGGCACCGATCCGGCCCTCACCGCCCTGGTCGACCAGTACGAGGTCTGGTTCGTGCCGATGGTCAATCCCGACGGGGTCAACCACGTCTGGAACGTCTACGACATGTGGCGCAAGAACCGCCGGCCCAACGGCGGCAGCAGCTACGGCGTCGATCTCAACCGCAACTACCCGTTCCTCTGGGGCCAGTGCGGCGCCTCGACCAACACCAGCAGCGACACCTACCGCGGACCCGCCGCCGGCAGCGAGCCGGAGGTGCGCACCATGCGCAATCTGGTGGCCCGCCTGCGCCCCGAGATCTACATCGACTTCCACAGCTCCGGCCGGCAGGTCCTCGACACCTATGCGCCCTGCGCCACGGTCAACCCGGCCATCGACGGCCTGATCGGGCGCTACCGCGATCTCCTGCGCGCGCCGATGACCTACTCGTTCCGCGACCCCAGCGCGTCCGGCGAGGCGCCCGAGGACCACTGGGCCAGCGGCGGCACCCTCAGCTACTTGATCGAGATCAGCACCTCCTTCCAGCCGGCCTTCACCGAGACGGTCACCGAGGAAGCCCGGGTCTGGCCGGGCCTGCAGCAGGTGCTCACCGGCTTTCGCCCGGCCCTGCGCGGCCACGTGCGCTCGAGCCAGGGCCAGCCGCTAGCCGCTGCCATCACGTTCACGCCGGCCGCCTACAGCCACGGCGAGCAGGCGCAGAGCCGCGCGCGCGACGGTCGCTACGGCCTCTGGCTGCCGCTCGGCGCCTGGAACGTCACCTTCGCCGCGCCCGGCTTCCAGAGTCGCACCATCCCGGTGACCGTGACCCAGTACGACGCGCCGCAGCTGCAGGACATCGTCCTCGACCCGGTGGGACCCGCCGCGACCCTGCAGAAGGCCGGCACCGAACGCATCGGCACCACGGTGACCTTCACCTACCAGAGCCCCGGCGACACCGGCCTGCTCTGCCTGTTCGGCTGGTCGATGGGCACCGCGCCCGGCACGCCGCTCGGCGGCGGGCGCGTGCTGCCGCTCAACACCGACTTCCTGCTGGAGGCGGCGCTGCTCGGCAATCCGGTGCTCACGCCCACCTGGGTCGTGCTGGACGGCCAGGATCGCGCGCAGTCGTTCCTGCACATCCCCAACGACCCGCTGGTGCTCGGCTTCACCACCTACGTGGCCGGCATCACCGCCGATCCTTCCTACCACCGCCTGATCAAGCGGTGGAGCCAGCCGGTCGCCGTCACGCCCGTGCAGTGAGCACCGTTGCCGGCGAAGATCCCCCCATGCGGCGCATCTTCGTCGGCGACATCCAGGGCTGCCTCGAGCCCCTGCGCCGCCTGCTCGACGCCCTCGGCTTCGAACCCGGCCGCGACCGGCTGCATCCGGTCGGCGACCTGGTCAACAAGGGCCCGGACAGCGACGGCGTGCTGGCGCTCTGCCGCGATCTCGGCGCCGAACCGGTGCTCGGCAACCACGACCTGCACTGGCTCGACCGCAGGCGCGGCGACGCGACGCTGCGGCAATGGCTCGCCGGGCAGCCGATCGTGCGGCGGTGGGACGACCTGTTGCTGGTCCACGCCGGCCTGCATCCCCATTGGGACGACCGCACGATCGCGGCGCTCGCCACCGCCGACCACGGCGACCCCGCCGTCGACTATGCCGTCAACGTCCGCTACTGCGACGCCGACGGCCATCGTCCCGCCGCCGACTGGCCGCCGCCCGGCCCGCCGTTCCGCCCCTGGGACGACTTCCATCGCGGCCCGCGGCGCGTCGTGTTCGGCCACTGGGCGCGCCGCGGCCTGGTGCGCCGCCCGCATTGCATCGGCCTCGACACCGGCTGCGTCTACGGCGGCCTCCTCAGCGCCTGGATCGCCGAGGAGGACCGTATCGTGCAGGTGCCCGGCCTGTCGCGTCCGTCTACAGGATGAACATGTGCACAGCGTTGCTCGCCGCGATCCCGAACGGCACGCCGCTGTCGTAGAAGCCGACCTGCCAGTAGGTGTCGAAGCCGTGGAAGACGGCCAGGTTGGGGATCGTGGTCTGGTAGCGGAAGCCACCGAAGTTGTCGATCGTCACCGGCAGCGCCGCCTCCACCATCAGCAGCAGGGTGCACGGGCCGAGCGGGATGTTGGCCGGCTGGCTGCCGTAGCCGAGCTGGCCGATGCCGTTGGGCAGGCCACCGCTGACATCGATCGTGATCGTGTTGCCCGGCAGCGGGCAGCCCGTCCCGGTCAGCCGCGCCAGCCCGTTGAGCCATTGGCAGCCGTTGCCGTAGGCCGTGAAGACGCCGCACGTCGCGAAGCCGCGCACCGCGATCACCCGGTCGCCGCCGCCGAACGTCGAGAACAGCATGTCGCCGGACACCGGATCGATCACCGCGCCCTCGGCGCCGGTCAGACCGGTCATGAAGTCGCGCCGCGTCGCCGGGACCGGGTCGCCATTGGCGTCGAGGTCGTAGACGGCGATGTTGCCCGACTGGTACTCGGACACCAGCACCGTGGTGAAGTCGGGCAGCAGGGGCGAGCCGCCCGGCGGGTAGAGGATGCCCTCGGGGCCGCCGGAGAGGCCGATCGCCGGCCCGGCACCGGTGATGTCGAACGTCCCGCTCGCGTTCGGCGCCAGCGTCACGTCGTGCCAGGTGCTGGCGCTGTACGAGGCGATCTTGAAGCTGCCGGCGCCGGGGAAGCCCGCCGGCACGAACTGGCACGTGCCGACGCTGCTGGCGATCCCGGTGGCGGTGCCGAGGGCGATCGTGCTGTCCGGCGCGGTGCTGCCCACGCGGAACTGCATCAGCGTGTGGACCGGAAAGCCGGTGGCGAACAGCACGTTGCCCGGACCGTAGGTGAGCCCGCCGTCGATGTTCGGCGCGCTCGCGTGCAGCACCGGCGTGCCGAAGCCGGTGATGTGGCCGCTGCCGTCGCGCGTCACCGGCACGGCGTAGATGGCGCCGCTGCCAGAGTTGGCGGCGCCCCCCAGCAGCAGCGTGTTCGGATCGCTGTGCAGGAAGGTGATCCCGCCGAGCGGGCCGGGGATGCCGGTCACCGAACCGAGGTTGGTGAACGAATAGGCGGTGTCGAACGGCGCGACGATGGTCTGGGCGGAGGCCGCTGTGGCCAGCAGGCCGGCGGCGAGAGTGGCGAGTGGGAGTCGGATCATGGCTTCAGGTGGGGGAGCATCCCGCGGCGGCCGATCGGAGCCGTCGCGGCGTTCCTTCATGCCATGCGCCCGCGCGCAGACCAACGCCCACGCAGACATTTCTCGGCGGCTTGCGGCGCGGAAGATCGGCGATGCGCCGCGGTGGATCTTCGCTCAGCCCTGGCGCGAAGGTCCGAGCACCGCGCGCACCGCCTCGGCGACGATCGGCGCGATGCGTTCGGCGAGCGCGCGGTTGGCGTAACCGGCGAACGCGACGTTGCTGGTGATGTCGAACGGCGCGTCGAGTTCGCCGCCGAACGGATCGGTGAGCACGCAGCCCGCCTGCCTCGCCACCAGAGCGCAGCAGAGGTCGTAGGGCTTGCTGCACAGGGAGTCGGTCTCGCCCAGCGCCGCGTGCACCAGCGGCCGCACGTCCAGCACGAAGCGGTCGCGGCCCAGCGCCAGCTCGGCGAGCTGCCCGCCGGAGCAGATGTACTGGTCGGTGTAGACCTCGGCCTTCCGCGGGTTCCACGGTCCCAGCGCGCGGGCGAGGATGCGTTCCTCCAGGCGCGCGGTGAGTTCCTTGCCGCCCTGGAAGAAGTTGCACACCGTGGCGAAACCGTGCTTCAGCGTGGCGCTGCGGCTCGGCACCACCGGCAGGGCCCGGCGGGCGCCGGTGGCGAGTTCGGTGCGTTCGGCGGCGGTCGGCGCGCCGGCGCTGGCCCACAGGCAGTCGCTGGTGGCCATGCGCGTGGTCGGCAGTTCGGTCATGACCGCGACGGCGGCGTCGGCGAGCCGCGTCGCCCGGCCGCGATCGGGCGCCGCCGCCATCAGGCAGAACGCCGGCCGCTTGTCGAACATCAGCCCGCGGGTGCCGTCGATGGGGTCGGCGAGCAGCCGGAACGGCGGGCCGCCGCGGCCCCGGGCGCCGAAGGTGACGCCGGCCGGGTCGAGCCCCTCGGCCAGCAGGGTGAAGTGCTGGGTTGCGCCCCAGCGCTCGCATTCCTCGAGCAGGATGGCTTCGACCGCGGCGTCGATCCCGAAGACGGTGTCGCCCTGGAGATCGCGCTCGGTGCGCGACCAGACCGCGGGCTCCTGCGCCAGCATGTGGGTGCGCAGGGCATCGCGGATGCGCTCCTGGATGGTGCGCAGGCGCGGCAGGAGGGTGTCGGGGTCGAGGGGAGAATCGGGCACGGGTCTTCGACGGCGGGGGGCGGGAAGGTATAGAGGGTGGCCGATCCGGGCCCTTAGCTCAATCGGTCAGAGCATGCGGCTCATACCCGCTTGGTTGCAGGTTCGAGTCCTGCAGGGCCTACCACGCAGGGTGCCGAGGATGGGCGAGAAACCGGGGTTTCGACGCGATCTTGGTTTGGGAGGGGGCGAGTGTGCAATGCAGTGTGCAATCGGCTTGGTCACACGGGGGCACGACCTGGCACAACCTGGCACAGTTTGGCGAGGGCCTCTGCCCAGGGGAGCCGGGGTAGGCCCTGCAGGACCCGGCGGGCGCTGCACCTGCAAGAGCCGGTCTCCGTCGTCGGGTGCCGGACCGGGTGGTACGGTTGGCGTCGCCGCCGTGTCCGCGTGTCCGCCCACGTTGGCCCCTGGGCGCCCCAGCGGGGCGCGCTGGCCCAAGACGGTCCAGGTTGGTTGGGCAAGGGGCGCTCGGGCGCGCTGCGCGGCCCAGCGGCGCAGGGCGGATCCAAGAGCCGCTGCCCCTCGCGGCTGTTCACCTCCCCGAAATGTCTGGTGAGATCGAGGGCTAAACCGCTGGCGTAAGTGACGGCTTCCCCTACGCCGGTCTGAGGACCGGAGAGGAAGCGACGATGAGTACGCCTGACGAGGTACGTGGAGTACCTGAGAACCCCGAGGGTGCAGAGAGCCGGATGCCCCGGCTGTTCGGTGAGGCTGAGGATGTCAACGCGCAGGGTTGGGGAGGAGGCGAGGAGGGTCTCGGCGAAGCCGAGGCCCGACGAGCTGACGACCCGACCCTGCGCGGGCGCGACCCCTCTGACCGCAGCCTGCAGGAGCTGGTGGCGGCCTACCGGCAGACGATCACGCGGGGCCGCTCCCGCCGGCCGGAGGCCGAGGACTCGTCCCGCCGGAGTTTCACGGCGGAGCAGCGGCTGCTGATCCTGGACACGTGGCTGAAGAGCCGTCTCCCGGGCGGAGACTTCGCCGCGCTGCTGGGGCTGAGCAAGCACACGCTGTATGTCTGGAAGCAGCGCTTCGAGCGGTCCGGTCCGGCCGGTCTCGACGACCATCCCCGCGGGCGTCGGGAAGGCAGCCGGCTGCCGGACGTGACGCAGCGGGCGATCCTGATGCTGAAGGAGGCGCATCCTGACTGGGGCCAGGACCGGATCTCGGCGGAGCTGATGCGGAGCGCGGGCTTCCAGGCGAGCCCCGGCGCTGTCGGGCGCGTGCTGGAGGAGGCTGGCTACACGGTCGTGGCGCGGCCGACGGTCGCGCACGAGCCGCCGCCGCATCGCTTCGAGCGGGCCAAACCGAACCAGCTCTGGCAGACGGACCTGTTCACCTTCGTGCTGAAGCGCGAGGCCCGGCGCGTGCACCTGGTGGCGTTCCTGGACGACCACAGCCGCTTCATCGTCGGCTACGGGCTGCACGCCAGCGCCTCTGGCGCGCTGGTGCGCGAGGTGTTGGAGGCGGCGATCGCCAACCATGGTGCGCCGCAGGAGGTGCTGACCGACAACGGCACGCAGTACCACACCTGGCGGGGCAAGAGCGAGTTCACGCGGCTGCTGGAGCGTCGCGGCATCCAGCAGATCGTGGCGCGGCCGCGGCACCCGGAGACGCTGGGCAAGATCGAGCGCTTCTGGGGCACCCTGTGGCGGGAATGCGTGCAGAGCGCGATCTTCCGCGGGCTCGACGACGCGCGCCGGCGCATCGGCCTCTTCATCGACCACTACAACTTCCAGCGGCCGCACAGCGGGATCGAGCAGATGGTGCCGGCGGATCGCTTCTTCGTCGCGGCGCCGCAAGGGTTGGCGACGCTGAAGCAGCGGGTCGCGGCGAACGCGGTCGAACTGGCCCGCGACGGCCTGCCGCGGAAGGCCTTCTACCTGACCGGCCGGGTGGGCGATCAGAGCATCTCGCTGCACGCCGAGGGCGAGCGCGTGGTGCTGACCAAGGGCGATGGCAGCCGCGAGGAGGTGGACCTCGGCGCCACCGGACCGCGGCAGCAGGATGCGGCGGAGGAGCTGCCGCAGCCGCTGGCGGCCGAGGGCCGGCCGCCGGACCACCCTGGCACGCTGGCGGAGCCGGAGCTGCCGCCCGGCGAGTCGGCGCTGGACGAGGACCTGCCGGATCTGCTGCAGGGTCTGGAGGATCCGGCGTGACGCGATGGGCGTGGCGCTGCCGCGCTACTACGTGCTGGAGGCGCGGGCGCTGCAGGCCTTCGTCACCGCCCTGGAACCGCGGCCGCGCGGCCGGCAACCGAGCGTGCAGGGCGAGCTGGAACGGCTGCGCGCGGAACAGCAACGGCTTTCCCGCGAGCTTGGCCGCTACCAGTCGCTGTATCGTGTCGGCCAGCGTGCCCTCGGAGTGACCGAGAGCAAGGTGGTGCAGAAGCCGGGCAAGCGGCGGCGGGCGCCGCGCAAGAAGCCGCGGGCGATGTCGGTGGCCAGAGTGCTGCAGCAACCAGCCAGCGAGGTGGACCATGACGATGGGTCGGCCGAACAAGGGAGTGGGTCACGTGGACGGTCTGGATGCGGCAACGGCCGAGAAGGACCGGTTGCGGGCGATCCTGGAGACGATCACCGGTGATCTGTCGGTGGAGGATG
>CAZMGG010000180.1:0-9834 GCA_964565715.1 uncultured candidatus Brocadiaceae bacterium
TGGCGGCCGTTGGTCTCAATGGTGATGGTGCGATCGCCGCGCTTGGCGGCCTCGGAGAACGGTTTCGGCTGCGGCGGCGCCAGGAAGCGGGTGAAGGCGATCAGGTCGCCGAGTTCCTGCGGCGTGATCTCCGGGTCGGGCACGCCGTCGTTGTCACGGGTCGGCGCGTTCGGCGTCGAACTGGCCTGCACGGCACCGGCGTGGCCCCAGCTCACGGTGCCGCCGGCACCGCGGAACGGATTGCTGGTGATGCCCATCTGGTTCATCAGCGGCGCCCGCGTGAAGAACTCGATGTTGTTGGACTGCGACTTCATGCCGAAGCGGCCCATGCCGGCGCCGTCGTTGTTGACGCGGCCGCTGATGCCGTCGCCATCCAGGTCGTCGGGGTCGGCGTTGGCGAGGATCGTGTCGTTGCTGATCGACTCGAACAGGCCGATGCCGAAGATCGGGATCGAGTTGCGCTGGGCGACGCGCACGGGCATGCCCTGGAAGGTGGCGGGGATGACCGGCCGGCCGCCCTCGAGCTGGAACGTCGCGCTGGCCAGGGTGCCGAAGGCGGGCATCACCGGGCTCGGCAGCGCGAACAGGTTGAGCGACATGTCCGGCGTGAAGCCCCAGACGGCGAGATAGAAGTTGCGGTAGAGGTCGGCGGTGCCGCCGGTCACCGGCTGGCTGTGGCAGGAGGCGCAGGAGGTGGCGTTGTAGAAGGGCCCGAGGCCCTCGCTCGGCCGCCAGCGCCGCTCGAACTGGATGCGGCCGCGGTCGAAGGCGGCCCGTTCCTCGGCGGTCAGGTCGGTGCGCGGGTCGCCGAGGTTCACGACCGGTGTGGGCGTGGGCGGCGGCGGGGGGGGCGGCGTGATGATCGGCGTCGCCGTGCCGTGATTCCTGCTGCAGGCGGAGGCGAGCAGCAGCAGCAGGCCGGCGACGACGACGCGGAAGGTCGGTTGGCGCACAGGACCTCGTCGGGGTTCGGGGGGAGCGGGCGTCGGGCAGCATAGCCGTTCCGCGCGACGAAAGCGGGATCCGGCGCCAGGGCCCTTTCCCGCCCGCGCGGTACGGGACCTTTGGTCCCGTCCCCGGGCGGCGGCATGATCCGGCCATGCCGATCGCGCCTGCCGACGTGGAGGCCGCCGTCCGCCGCCTGCGCGGCCATCTCGTCGCGACGCCGTTGATCGGCGGCCTGCGCCTGCCGGGCTTTCCGGTCGCTGGCGACCTGCGGCTCAAGCCCGAGGTGCTGCAGCCCGGCGGCAGCCTCTGGTATCGCGCCGCCCTGCACTTCCTGCAGCGACAGCTTGGCCGCTGCCGGGGGCTGCTCCTCACCGGGCCGCCGGCAAGCCTGCGGGCGCAGGCCCTGGCCGGCCTGCAGCATCGCCTGCCGATGGTGTCCTTCGGGCCGGGCCTGAGCGGGTCCGAACTGGCCGAACTCGCGGCGCTCGGCTGCGAGCACCGGTCGGTGCCCGAAGCGGCCGCGGACCAAGCCGCCCGTGAGCACCGGCAGCGGTCGGGCTTCACCCTCCTGCCGCTGGCCCAGGACCCGGATTGCCGGCTGGGCGTGGCCACCCTGGGCTGGGAACTGGCGCGGGACCTGCCGGCGGCGTGCGCGCAGGTGCTGGTGCCGCCGGGCGCCGGGTCGGGCGTCGAGGCCGGACTACGGGCCGGCGGGCACGCGGCCGTTGTGCGCGAGGTGACGGACGCCGCCGTTCCGAGCGGCCTCGCCGCGGCGCTGGCGCGAGGTCATGGCCTGGTGGCCGGCGCCACCGGCCTGGCGGTCCTGGCCGCGGCGCTTGGCCTGACCGACGGGCCCCATGGCGTGGTGCTCGACGCCTGAGCCCTCGCCGATCAGATCCGCAGCGCGTGCTCGAAGCAGTTGATCCGCGCCACCGCCTGGGTGATGTCGTCCTCGACGAAGTGCGGCTCGACGGTGTATTCCCGGTCGCCGCCGCCCATGCCGGTGCGGACCAGGATCGTGCCGACCTCGGCCCGCTGGGCCGCCAGGATGTCGGCGGTGGTGTGGCCGATCATCCAGCAGCGGTGCAGGTTCAGGTCGAACTCCTGCTGGGCCATCTTGAAGATGCCCGGCGCCGGCTTGCGGAACACCGACTCCTTCTTGAAGCGGCCCTTGCCCTTGGGGTGCCAGGGGCAGGTGTAGATCTTGGCCAGCGGGATGCCTTCCCGCTGCAGGGTGGCCACCAGGACCTCGCACAGCTTGTGGAAGGCGCGCTCCTTGAGCTGGCCGAAGGCGATGTCGGGCCGGCTGCTGGCCACGAACAGCTTGAAGCGGCTCGGATCCAGCCGGCCGAGCGCCTCCAGGGCGCCGGGCAGGAAGGGGATCTGCCCGTCGGCGGTGAGGGTCGGCTCGGCGAGCACGACGCCGTCCAGTTCGAAGAAGATGCCTTGCTTGTCGGGGATCCTGGCCATGTCATCGGTCCTTTCGCGGGGTGAGCCCGGCATCGGCGGGATCGGCCAGGGGCTGGAGGGATCGGCAAAAACGCCCGACCCGGGGCGCAGTCCGAGGTGCATGCTGCCGTGCGCAAGTGCCTGCCAGGGCAGAAGAAGCCGACGAAAAAGACGAGCCTGGCGACCCCGGGTCCGCGTAGGCGGGGCATACTCCTCCTCGCCAACAGTTTCTTGCCCGACATCGTGTCACCCAGGTCCGCCAACGACCTCATGCTTCGGGTGCAGGCAGGCGATCTGGCGGCGTTCGAGGAGCTCGTCGAACGCTACCAGGACGTGGTCTACGGTCTCGCCATCAGCCTGCTGCGCAACCCCGAGGACGCAGAGGAAGCCGCCCAGGACGCTTTCCTGAAGCTGTACCGGGCTCGCGGGAGCTTCGACTCCGCCCGGGCCCTGGAGCCCTGGCTGCTGCGCATCGCCGGCAACGTTGCGCGCGATCGGCTGCGGCGGCGGAAGACGCGCTGGCTGCCGGTGCTCGAGCCGCGCGGCGACGAGGACCCGAGCGCGCAGGTGGCGGATCCGCGCGCGCCCAACGCGGGGCAGGCGGCCATCGGCCAGACGGTGCTGGCGCAGCTCGCCCGTCTCAGCGACCGGGTGCGGGTGCCGCTGGAGCTGAAGTACCTGCGCGGCTTCTCCAACCAGGAGATCGCCACCGCGCTCGGCATCTCGATCAGCAACGTCAAGGTGCTTCTCGCCCGGGGCAAGGACCTGCTGCAGAGCCGACTGCAGGGCGATCTCGAAGGGGAGGCGGGAAGCTGACATGGCGCACCTGCCCGACAACCCCTGGCGCGACGACTCCCTCGATCGCGGCGCGGACCAGGATGGTACGCACGGCGAGCGGCCGGTTCGCCAGCCCGCCGATCCGCAGGACCTGCACCGCCACCCGCCGCGGGATGCGGTGTGCGCGCGGGTGCGCGGGCTGCTGCGCGATCACGCCGACGGCGACCTCGACGATGCCATGGCCCGGGCGGTGGAACTGCACGTGCACCGCTGCCGGGGCTGTGGGCTGGCCCTGGCCCGGGCCGAACACGAGGTGCTGCGGCTGCGCCGCGCCGGCGCAGAGACGGCGGTCCGGGCGCCGGCCGGCTTCGCCGCCCGGACCACCGAACGATTGCTGGCCAGCCTCGGCGAGAAGTCCGAGGTGGGCGCACCGGTCCGTCGTGCGCACTGGCTGCTGCGGCTGCCCGCGGCGCCGGCATTCGGCCGTCTGCTGGTGGCGAGCATGGCGGCGGTGGCCGCCGGCATCGTGCTGGCCCTGCTGCTGCTCTCGGCCTACGGCGAGGACGAGCGGGTGCCGGTGGCGACGGTGGTGTCGGCGGTGGGCGCGACCTTCGAGAACGGGGACGTGACCGCACCGTTGCTGCCCGGCCAGGAACTGCCGCCCGGGGCGGTGGTGCGGGTCGGGCCTGGTGGCGGTGCCCGGCTGCACTTCCGTTCGCGGCGGAACGGCGATCCGACGGCCGCGGTGGGGCTGCGCTCGGGCGAGCTGCGCACCGGGCCCGACGGCCTGCACCTGCTGGAGGGCACCGCCGAGCTGGAGGTGTCGCAGCGGCTCGACGTGGTCGTCGCCGATGGCTCGCGACTGACCATGGAGGTCGGCCGGTTCCACCTCGATGCGGTGCGCTACCGCGGCTTCGACGACGTGGTCGAAGGGCGCGAGGGCTCGTGGAAGGTCCGCGTCGAGGCCATCCACGGCAGCGGCGCCGTGGTCGAGCACGGCGCCGAGTCGGTCAGCATCGCCGAGGGCCAGGTGGCGATCTGGCAGGGCGCCACCGGCATCCAGGTGACGCCGTCGCCCGACGCCAGCGGGTTCGGTCCCTTCCCCGGCGCCGGTTTCGGCGCCGGACCGGGCGCCGGTCCGGGCAACGCGAGCCGGCGGCCCGCCGACCCGCCGGAGCCCCAGCCCGGACTGATCGGCGCCGTCTACGAGATGCCCGCCGGGGCGCCGAGCTGGGGGGCCCACGTCAACCTGCTGTTCGGTCGCGACGGCCAGGCGGTCTCCTGGAGCGGCGCCACCGATGCCCGCGGCGTGTTCGCGCTGCCGCCGGGCCAGACGCCGCAGAGTGCGTTCGCCATGGTGCAGGTCGTGCCGCCGCCGGGTCGTCCCGATCTCGGCGTGCCGATGCCTTTCGCGGTGCCGGTGGTGGTCGATGAACGCGGGCCGCGGCTGCGCGAGGTGCTGCCGCTGGCGTCGTCGCCGGGGGTGCGCGGCGTGGTGCTGGATCCGAGCCAGATGCCGGTGGCCGGCTGCCGCGTCGTCGGCGTGGTGGTCGACGAGCTGTTCGGCGGCGCCCTGCCCTGGCTGGAAGGCTCGGTGCTGACCGATGGCCAGGGTCGCTTCGCCCTGACCGGGCTGCCGGCGGCGCTGCCGGTCTACCAGCGGCTGGCCCTGCTGTTCCTGCATCCGAGCCACGGCGCGGTCGCCCGTCCGGTGCCCGATCCGGGCTCGCTGGCGGCCCGCGAGTTCCGCTGGCTGTTCGCCATGGATGCCGCCAACGAGGCGGTGGTGGAGGGGCTGGACCCGGCCCGTCCGTACGAGATCCTCGAGGAACTGCCGGGCATGCCGCCGGGCACCGGCTGCCGCGTGCATCGGGTCCGTGCCGACGACAACGGCCGCGTCGATCTGCAGGTTGGCGGAGGGCGCCTCTGGCTGCGCGGCGGCACGCCGGCGCGGCTCCTGCTGCAGCGGCTGACGCCGGGCGGGGCCGGCACCTCGGCGCCGGGCGGCACCGAGGCCCTGATCGCCGGCGATCCGGAGGAGGCCGGGCTGTACCTGATGCCGATGCAGCCGGTGGTGGGCACCGACTATCTGCTGGCGCGGAGCTTCCGTGGCCAGCGCTTCGCGGTGGACGCGGCCGACGATCCGACGCTGGGCCGGCTGACCGTGGTGAGCGACCTGACCGGCCGGCCGGTGGCGCGGGCCGAGGTGTTCGCGGTCGATCCCGGTGGCACCAAGGCCCGGCCGAACCAGCGGCTGCTGGGGTTGGAGGTCGGCGGCGCCGGCCTGCTGGCCTCGCTGCAGGCCGGCGAGCAGCTGCTGCTGGCGGTGACGCCGGATGGTGGTGTCGGGCTGGCGCCGGCCGACCGGATCGGCAACGGCGTGCGGCTGGCGGTGCAGGAGGCTGGCACGGCGGTGCTGAGCGGACCGCTGCAGCCGCGGCCGCAGGATCCCAACCAGGTGGTGCGGCTGCGCTTCGTGCGCCGCGACGGCGCGCTGACCGGCGAACTGCCGGCCCTGGTGCGGTTCGCGACCGGCGCCGAGGGCTGGGTGGTGGGCCCGCTGCCGCCGGGCAACTACACGGTCACCAGCGGCGGTCGGACCTGGAACGTGCAGGTCGCGCCGGGCATGACGACGGTGCTGCGCTAGCGGCTCAGCCGCCCCGCAGGAAGTCCAGGACCTGCTCGCCGGCCGCCAGGCTCTCCAGCAGCAGGGAATGACCGGCGCCGGGGATCGCCCGGAAGGTCGCATCGGGCAGCAGGGCGGCGGTGGCCGCCACCTCGTCCGGCGGCGTCAGGGTGTCCTCGGCGCCGGCCAGGCAGAGCGTCGGCACCGCGCAGCGGCGCGCCAGCGCCTCGCCGTCGAAGGTCATCAGCGCCTGACACTGGCTCCGCATCAGCCGGAGCGCGTCTTCGGTCGGCGCGCTGGCGCGGATGATGTCATCGACCACCGCCGGCTTCTGCCGGTGGAAGGTGGCGCCGAACAGGAAGGGGGCGGTCAGCTCGGCCAGCAGGTCCGGCGCGCGCCCGGCGATGAGTTCGAAGTAGCGGTACACGCGGCGGGCGCGCGGGCTGGCGCTGGCGGCGGAGCAGAGCAGGACCAGGCGGCCGATCGCGCCGGTGGCCGCCGTGGCCGCCGCCGCCAGCGCGACCTTGCCGCCGAGCGATGTGCCCACCAGCGCCACGGGCGCCGGCAGCATGGCCGCCACCGCCAGCACGTCGGCGGCGGCCTCGGCGAACGAGAAGCCGCCGGGCAGCGGGCCCGACGGCGGCAGGCCCACCGGGTCGACGGCGGCGCAGGTGAAGCCCTCGCGGGCGAAGCGGCGCGGCAGGGTCCCGAACAGGCGCGCGCCCGAGCCGAGGCCCGGCACCAGCAGCAGGCCGGGCCCCTCGCCGGTGACCGTGTAGTGGATGCGGCGGTCGTTCCGTTCGACGATCGGCATGGCTGTGCTGCCCGACGGGTGCTAGCGATCGCGGATCGGACCGGTCGGCACCGCCGGCACGTAGCGCCGCTCGACCTCGGGGAGCATGGTGAGCACCAGGTCGGCGACCAGCCGCAGGCTGTCCGGCGAGAGCTTGTCGAGGGTGTCGCTGGGCTTGTGCCAGTCGGGGTTGTCGTGGAGGTCGATGATGTCCACCGCCGGGATGCCGACGTCGAGGAAGGGCAGGTGGTCGTCGTTCACCGGCCACTGGTTGCGGAACACGCGGGCCTGGTGGCCGCAGGCCACCGCCGCCGACCACAGGATCTCGCGCAGCTCCGGCGTCGACTTGGTCTCCTCGTCGATCTGGAGGTCCTTCCTGCCCACCATGTCCAGCAGGATCAGGGCGGCGATGCGGCTCTCCTCGCCGAGCAGCAGCCGGTCGCGATGCTGGCGCACGAAGCGGCGGCTGCCGTAGAGCGCCCGCACCGCGTCGTTCCACTCCCAGTCGAGGCTCTCCTCGCCGTCCAGGAACACGAACTGCAGCGTCGCCCGGCGCTTGCCGTCCTTGAGGTGGCCGAGCAGCGCCAGCAGCAGCCCGACTCCCGAGCCGCTGTCGTTGGCGCCGACGAAGTGGAAGTTGCGGGCGGGGTCCCGGTGGCCGTGCGTGCGCTTGGTGTCGTGGTGGCAGGCCAGCACGATCCGTTCGGGCTGGGTGCCCGGCAGGGTGACCGAGATGTTCTCGAAGGTGACCTGGTCGCGCTCGTCGGTCCAGCGGTCGCGCACCGGCTCGAGGCCGAGCCTGCGGATCTCGGTGGCGATGTAGTGCAGGCCCTTGCGCCAGCCCTCGGAGCCGACGTCGCGGGCGCCGAAGTCGACGATCCGGGCGATGTGGTCGTAGGCGGTCTGGCCCAGTTCGACGGGCGCCCGGACCGGCGCCAGTGGGATCGCCGGCCGGCTGCTGGTGCCCTGGCCGCCCTCGCCGCGTTGGCCGCCCTGACCCGGTGCGGCCCGGCCCTGGCCGAGGCCCGTGCTCCAGCAGCCGACCACCAGGGCCAGGAGCCCGATCACGGCGATGCCGACGCGCTGGGTGGCTGGGTGCACCGGTGCGCTCACTTCCGGCAGAACTCCTGCAGGTCGTCCCAGGCCGCCAGCACCAGGTTGCCGGCGAACGCCAGGGCTTCCGGCGAGGCCTGCGCCAGGTTGTCGTCGGCGGTGTGCCACCACTTGGCGTAGTCGTCGTCCCGCGGATGCTTGCGGTTCGGGTCGAAGTTGCGGCGCATGTGGAACGGGATGCGGAACTCGAAGTCGATCAGCAGCACCGACGGGATGCCGAAGCTGATGAACGACTCGTGGTCGTCGGTGATGCCCGAGGTGAACTCGTAGACGCGCTCGGGCTGGCCGGTCTTCGGCGCCGCCTTGGCGAACAGGTCCTGCAGGCCCTTGTGCGACTTCAGGTCCCGGTCGATCTTGAAGTCCTTGCTGCCGATCAGGTCGAGCAGCACGAACGCCTTCAGGCGCTGGCGCAGGCCGTCCGGGAACAGGGTCTTGTCGGCGGCCATGGTCTTGACGAAGTGCTTGCTCCCCAGCAGCGCCCGGTCGTTGTTCCACTCCCACTCGACCGACTCCTCGCCGTCGATCCAGTAGAGCCAGACGTTGACCTTGGGCTTGTAGGCCGGGTCGGTGGTCAGGATCCGGGCCAGCTCCAGCAGCACCGCCGGGCCGCCGCCGCCGTCGATGGCGCCGACGAACGGGAAGTTGTGGGTGTCCTGGTCGTGGCCGTGGGCCAGCTTGGTGTCGTAGTGCGAGCCGATGCAGAGGATCGGGCCGCGCTGCGGATCCTCGCCGTCGATCTGCACCCACAGGTTGCGCAGCAGCAGCTTCTCCTGCGGATGCGTGAACTCCTGCAGCTGCGGCTGCAGGCCGAGCTTCCGCAACTCGGCGCTGATGTACTCGGCGGTCCTGCCCAGCGCCGCCGAGCCCGCCGGCCGCGGACCGAACGCCACCAGCTTCTCCAGGTGGGCCCAGGCGGCCTTGCCGTCCATCGGCCCGGTCGTCGAGCCGCCGCAGGCGGCGAGCAGGACCAGGGCGGCGACGACGAGCGCGGAGCCGGAGTGCGAAGGACGGAGCGTGCGCGGCATCGGGCAGAGGCTACCGTGCTCGCCGGTGCGCGGGCAGCGAAACCTGACGGTCCGACCGGATCGAAGGGCTCATGGCCTCGCGCGGAACTGTCGATAGGATGGGCGGGTCCGGTGGCCGCGTCGCAGGCGGCCGCGTTGTCGATTGGAATCCCACATGACCGAACCGCTGGATCTGCAGGCGCTGATTGGTGAGTCCCAGGACGTCAGGACCTTCCGCGACGAGCACTGGGAGGGAACGTTCGCGCAGTACCTCGAACTGGTGCAGCGCACCCCCCAGGTGATCCGGACCGCCCACCAGCGGCTCTACGACCTGGTGCTGATGCACGGCGTCGAGGAGGTCGAGATCGACAAGGAGAAGGTGCCGCGCTACCGGTTCTTCGACGACCCGATGGACGACGGCAAGGACGGCCTCTACGGGCTGGAACGGCCGCTGCACAACCTGATGGCGGTGTTCAAGGCCGCCGCCCACGGCTACGGACCCGAGCGCCGCGTGCTGCTGCTGCACGGGCCGGTGGGCTCGTCCAAGTCGACCATCGTCCGGCTGCTGAAGAAGGGGCTCGAGGCCTACAGCCGCACCCCCGACGGCGCCCTCTACACCTTCTGCTGGAAGGTGGACGGCGAGGAGTTCCCGTCGCCGATGAACGAGGAGCCCCTGCTGCTGCTGCCGAAGGACGTGCGCCGGAAGATCCTGGACGGCGTCAACAAGAAGTTCCGCGGCGGCTACCGGCTGCGCCTGGAGAGCGACCTGTCGCCGGTGTCGCGCTTCTACCAGGAGATGCTGCTGCGCCGCCACGGCGGTGACTGGCAGAAGATGCTGGAGCACGTCACGGTGCGCCGGCTGGTGATCTCGGAGAAGGATCGGGTCGGCATCGGCACCTTCCAGCCGAAGGACGAGAAGAACCAGGACTCCACCGAGCTGACCGGCGACATCAACTACCGCCGGATCGCCGAGCTCGGCACCGACAGCGATCCGCGCGCTTTCAACTTCGACGGCGAGTTCTGCGTCGCCAACCGCGGCATCATCGAGTTCGTCGAGGTGCTCAAGCTCGACGTGGCGTTCCTCTACGACCTGCTGACCGCCAGCCAGGAGCACAAGATCAAGC
>CAZMGG010000181.1:0-9482 GCA_964565715.1 uncultured candidatus Brocadiaceae bacterium
CGAGGCCGATCTCGCGCTGGTTGACGATCGAGCGCTTGTCCTCGAACACGAACTCGATCGGGTCCTCGATCGTGATGATGTGCTTGTTGGCGTTGCGGTTGACGTACTCGAGCATCGACGCCAGGGTCGTCGACTTGCCTGAACCGGCGATGCCGGTGGCCAGCACCAGGCCGCGCTTCAGCGAGGCCAGCCGCTTCAACGGGTCGACCGGCAGGTTGAGGTCCTTGAACGACGGGATGTCGGTGCGGATCGCGCGGAAGACGAAGCCGACCTCGCCGCACTGATGGAAGACGTTGCAGCGGAACCGGCCGACGCCGGCCACGGTCAGCGCCGCGTCGGTGGCGCCGGTGCGCTTGAAGTCCTCGCGGCCGCGCTCGCTCAGCACCTCGCCGACGTAGGACTGCAGCAGCTCCCCCGGCAGCGGCGTGTCGCCGAGGAAGCGGATCACGCCGGCGACGCGGATCGCCGGACAGCCGTTGGTCTTGAGCACCAGGTCGGAGGCGTTCTCCTTGACCATGATGCGGAGGAAGTCCTTCAGCTTGGGACTGAATGCGGTCATGTCGGCGGGTCTCCGCCTCCCCTATCGACCAACCGGCCCGCGCCCCCCGCGGCCGGCGCCGACCGGCCGCTGCCAGCGCCGGTTCAGTCGTTCGGGGTCGGCGCCGCCAGCAATTCCTCGACGGCGTCGACCAGGTCGGGCAGGCCCTGGGCGCCCGCCGCCGAGATCGTCTGCACCGGCCGGCCGATGGCGGCGGCCAGCGCCCGGGCCCGCTCGCGGGCCGCGTCGTCCTCGACCTTGGTGGCCACCACCAGGTGCGGGCGGGCGGCCAGTTCCGGCGAGTAGCTGGCCAGTTCGCCCCGCACCACGCGATAGGCCCGCTCCGGCTCGTCGAGCGGCTCGGGCCCGCAGTCGACCAGGTGCAGCAGCACGCGGGTGCGCTCGACGTGGCGCAGGAAGCGGTCGCCGAGCCCCTTGCCGGAGTGGGCGCCCTCGATGAGGCCCGGGATGTCGGCGATGACGAAGGTGCGGCCGCCGCGGCCCTCGGCGATGCCGAGGCAGGGCTCCAGGGTGGTGAACGGATAGCCGGCGATGCGCGGCCGGGCCCGGGTCAGGGTCGCCAGCAGGGTCGACTTGTCGGTGTTGGGCAGGTCGATCAGTTTGATGTTGGCGATCAGTCGCAGGCTGAGCCGCACCCGGCGCTCCTCGCCGGGCTTGCCCTTCTCCGCCTCCCGTGGCGTGCGGCGCGTGGCGCTGGCGAAGTGGACGTTGCCGCGGCCGCCGCGGCCGCCCTCGCAGACCACGAACGGCTCGTCGGCCCGCGCCAGGTCCCGCAGCACGTTGCCGCGCTCGGCGTCCAGCACCACGGTCCCCACCGGCACCTCGATCACCAGGTCCTGGGCCTTGCGGCCGAAGCACCTGGCGGCCGAGCCCGGCTCGCCGTTGCCCGCCGCGTGCACGCGCCGCCCGGTGAGGTGATAGAGCGTGTTGACGTGGATGGAGGGCAGCAGCACCACGCTGCCGCCGTCGCCGCCGTCGCCGCCGTCCGGGCCGCCGCGCTGGACGCACTTCTCGCGGAGGAACGACACGCAGCCGTCGCCGCCCTTCCCCGCCCGCACCGTCAGTTCCAGCTCATCGACGAACACGGGTCATCCTCGCTGCCGCCGGCGCGGGCTGCGCACCGGCGTGGCGCCGGCGTCAGTTGCGGGCCGCGTCGACCGGCTCGACGTGCACCTTGCGGTTGTCCTGGAAGCGGACCACGCCGTCGACGAGGGCGAACAGGGTGTAGTCGTTGCCGCACTTCACGTTGCGGCCGGCGTGGAACACGGTGCCGACCTGCCGGACGATGATCGTGCCGGCGGTGACGGTCTGGCCGCCGTAGCGCTTGACGCCACGGAACTGCGGGTTGCTGTCGCGGCCGTTCTTGGTAGAGCCTTGACCCTTCTTGTGAGCCATCTCGCTGCGCTCCGATGCGGGGGGTGTGCGGGGTTGGGTGCGGTGTGTTGCGGGCGGGTGCGGATCAGCCGTCGATCGAGGTGATCTCCACCTCGGTGAAGCGGGCGCGGAAACCGGTCCGCTTGCGGCTGTTCTTGCGGCGACGGAAGCGGGCGACGATCAGCTTCTCGCCCTTCACCTCGCCCTGCAGCACCTTGGCGGTGACCTTGGCGCCGCTGACGTAGGGCGTGCCGATCCGGGCGGCCTTGCCCTCGCCGCCCAGCAGGCAGACCTTGTCGAACGTCAGGGTCGCGCCGGGTTCGGCATCCTGACGGTAGTGGATCTGGATGCGGTCGCCGGGCTGCACCCGGTACTGCGAGCTGCGGTCGTCGACGACGGCGTACATGGTTCGCGTTCGGTTGGGGGTAGGGAAGGGGCGAGGAAGATACCGGCCGCCGCGGACGATTCAAGGGTGGTCCGGCGGCCGGGAGCCTCAGGGCTTGACGCCCAGGCCCGCCGGGATGGCCACCCGGGCCTCCTGGCCGTCGCCGGTCAGGAACCGGTAATGGACCACGTCGGTCGGGTAGCTGGCCTCGGCCCGGAACATCACGGTCTTGCCGGCCGTCTCCTCCAGGTCCAGCACCGAGCGGCGCTTGTGGTTGACGAGGTAGTCGTTGACCGCCGGCGCGGTGAACACCTGCAGCACCGAATAGCCCTTCAGGTTGAGCAGGGCCCGGATCTCCCGCAGGACCCCCAGCGCCTTGCTCTGCACGGTCCGGCTCCAGCCGGCCCCCTTGCAGTGCGGGCACTGCTGGAACACGGTCCGCTTGAGGCCCGGCCCCACCCGCTGCCGGGTGATCTCCAGCATGCCGAACGGCGAGATCCGGCCGACCTTGATGCGGGCCTTGTCGCCCTGCAGCGCCTCGATCAGGCGCCGCTCGATGCCGCGCCGGTGCTTCTCCGCCATCATGTCGATGAAGTCGATGATGATGAGGCCGCCGAGGTCGCGCAGCCGGAGCTGGCGGACGATCTCGGGGATCGCATCCAGGTTGGTGCGGTAGGCGGTTTCCTCCAGGTCGGCGCCGGGCTTGAAGCGGCCCGAGTTGACGTCGATCGCCACCAGCGCCTCGGTCTGGTCGATGACGATCGAGGCGCCGTTGGGCAGGTCGAAGCGCGGCTGGAACAGGGCCTCGACCTCCTTCTCGATGCCGAACGCGTGGAACAGCGGCGTCACCGACTCGTGCAGCTTGATCCGGTCCGCCATGTGCGGCATCAGCTTCTCGGCGAAGTCCTTGATGCGCAGGTAGACGTCGCGGTTGTCGACCACCACCTCGACGATGTCGGGCACGAACAGGTCGCGCATCGCCTTCAGCACCAGGTCCGACTCCTGGTAGAGCAGGGCCGGGGCCCGGGTCATCCGCAGGCGCTGGCTGACCAGCTCCCAGATCTTCTTCAGGTAGTCGCGGTCCCGCTCGAGGTCGGCCTTGGCCTTCTCGACGCCGGCGGTGCGGACGATGAAGCCGATGCCGCCCTGGCCGGTCTCGTCCAGTTCGCGCACCACCCGCTTCAGCCGCCGGCGCTCGCGGGCGTCGTCGATCTTGCGGCTGACGCCGCACTTCGGCAGGCTCGGCATCAGCACCAGGTAACGGCCCGGCAGCGACACGTAGCTGGTCAGGGTCGGCCCCTTGCTGCCGATGCCCTCCTTGGTGATCTGCACGACCACCTCCTGGCCCTTCTTCAGGAGCTGGTCGATGGTCGGCCGCGACCGGCGGCGATCCTCGCGGTTCGGCTGCCGTTCGCGGCGGCCCTGGCGCCGGGAACGGACCGCGGCCACCTCGGCGCCGTCGGCCGGCTCCGCGCCGGCCCCGATGTCGTCCTCGGCGTCGCGGTCGTCCCTGGCGTCGGCGCCGCCGGCGTCGTCCAGGTCGTCGTCCTCGTCGTCGTCGCCGGCGGCCAGCGGAGCCCGCGGCCGATCGTCGTGGGCGCCGGCGCGATCGCCGGGCTTCTCGCCGGCGTCATCGCCGGCCGGACCCTCGCCGACGCGACCATCGCCCGCGGCGGCCATGGCGTAGGGCCGCTCGTCGTCGTCGTCGTCGTCGTCCTTCGCGTCGTCCGTGTCGTCGTCGGTGTCGTCGTCGGTGTCGTCGTCGTCGCCGTCGGGCGGCAGGTCACCGAAGTCGTCCGGTTCGTCCGGTTCGTCCTGGCTGCGGGCGTCGTCCTGCTCGGCGGCCGCCGGCTCGTCCAGATCCCGCTCGTCGAAGCCATCGCCTTCGCCTTCGGGCGACACCGCGACACCTTCGCCGCCGGAGCGCTGACCGCCACGGCGGCGCCGGCGGCGGCCGCGACGGCCCCGGCCCTCGCCCTCGGCGTCGTCGGCGGCGTTGCCGGCATCCCCGGCCTGGCCGGCGGCGGGCTCGCCGCCGCCGCCACCGCCATTGCCGCCGTTGTCGTCGTCGTCGTCGTCGAGCGCGGCCAGCGCCGCCTCGGGGCTCTCGGCACCGGTCAGACGGGCCTTGCCCTCCACCCCGTCGGTGAGCGGGAAGTCCGGCGTGCCGTAGGCCGGCAGGATGTCGGAGACGTGCAGGAAGCCGTTGACGCGGCCGCCGAAGCTCACGAAGGCCGCGCCGATGCTCGGCTCGATGTTGACGACCCTACCCTTGTAGATGTTGCCGAGGTAGGCCTCCCGGCTGGCCAGTTCGACGTGCAGCTCCTGCAGCACGCCGTTCTCCACCACGGCGATCCGGCTCTCTTCCGGGTCGGCCGCGTTGATCAGCATCCTCTTCACGGTTCGAATCCTTTCTGGGGGCGCCGTCCGCCTGGCGGACGACGGCCACGGGGGTCTCGGACGCGCACCTGGGCGCGCTCGGCGGCGCTGCCCGCGGCTGCCGCGACGGGACGACCAGGGCGGTCGGCACCGGGTTGGCGGCGGCGGCAGGGCCGGAGACGGGGGAAGGCGAAAACGAGCCCAGGCGCTCCCCGCAGGCGACGCACCGCCGGCCGGCCACGGCCTGGCGCCGATCGGCGCCGGCACCGGCCGGATGACGTAACTCACGCTGCAGAAAGGACATGGGAATGACCTGTCGGCCTGCGGAGAGGGTCGTCACGCGACGACCCGTGGCATGCCCCGCGGCTTCGGCGCGGATGATACGGAGCGCCGCGGGGCGACACAACGGCGCGCCGCCCGCGGGCCCGCGCGCGCGGCGGCTACTTGCTGTCGCCGCCGCCGAAGATCATGTCGCGCTGCTCCAGCAGGCGCTGGCGGACCTCGAAGCGCTCCCGCAGGACGCGCTGCATGCTCTTCTCGGTGTCCTCCGCCGAACGCACGACGTTCGGCGTGATGAACACGATCAGGGTGCTGCGGCTGTCGTTGGTGATCTTGTTCTTGAACAGGTAGCCGATCACCGGGATGTCGCCCAGCAGGGGCAGCTTGATCTCGGTGTCGGTCTGGGTGCGGCTGACGAGGCCGCCGAGCACGGCGGTCTGGCCCGAGCGCAGCAGCACCTTGGTGACGATGGTGCTCGACGCGACGCGGGGCAGGGCCACCGAGCCGCTCTCGCCGCCGGTGCCGACCACGAACACGTCGAAACCGGCCGGCGCCAGGTTGCTGGAGCCGGTGCCGGTCAGCGCCGTGCGCTGCGGGATCACCTCGAGCATGACCTGGTCGGTGCCCGGCACGACGTGCGGCGTCGCCAGGAGCTGGAAGCCGACGTTCACCGGCGAGTCGTCACCCTCCTCCACCGCCAGCAGCAGGCCGCCGGCCTGGCCCTGCTCGACGCGGGCCTGGGCGTAGCGGACGGACTCGCCGACGAAGATCGTGGCGGTCTGGTTGTCCAGCGCCACCAGCTTCGGCGCCTGCAGGATCTCCGAGCGGGCGTCCTTCTTCAGCAGGCGCAGGGTCGCCGAGACCTGGGTGAAGTCGAGGGTGCCGAACACGACGTTGGGGATCGTGGTGCCGCCCGGGTTCTGGTCGGGATCGGCGAACGGGCCGATGCCGTCGTCGCGGGCGAAGACCTTGTCGTCCCAGCCGCCGGCGCCCAGGTCGAACGGGAACCGGTGCGGGATGGCGCCCAGCCCGATCGACGCGGTGTAGCCGTTGCCGCCCGGCGAGATGCCGAGGTCGAGGACGTCCTCGTTGGCGGTGGTGACGAACTTGACGTCGAGGAAGACCTGCGCCGGCTCCACGTCCACCTGGTTGACGATGCGGCGGATCTCGTCCACCACCGGCTTGGTGTCCTTGACGACGACCACGTTGATCTCGTCGAAGTACTCCAGCGTGCCGATCTCCGGGGTGACCACGCGGCGCAGGGCGTCGAGCAGCGTGAACTCGATCTGGCCGACCTGCAGCTGCTGCTGCGACATCTTGTTCTGCAGGTACTGGGACTGGATGAAGGGGACGTAGGTCGACTTCGGCCGGACGTAGCGGAGCTGGAACGTCTCCATCACCAGGTCCTGGGTGATGTTCGACGGCGGCACCACCCGCAGGATGCCGCGGGCCTCCTCCACCACCACGAAGTTCAGGGTCTTGACCGCGGCCTCCAGGGCGTCGCGCCATGGCACGTTCTTCAGCCGCAACGTGATGGTGCCCTTCACCTCCGGCGCCACCATGATGTTGGCGCCGGAGATCTTGGCGATCGTCTCGATCACCGTCTGGATGTCGGTGTTCGGAAAGGCGAAGGTGACGTGCGGCGGCTTCTCGACCTTGAGGATGCCGCCCTCGACCTCGGTGACGATGCAGTTGGCGGACTCCGCCACCAGGTTGAGCGCCTGCCGCCAATGGACGTCCTGGAGGTCGATGGTGACCGGCTCCTCGATGGACTGGTCCATGATGATGTTGACGTTGGCCTTGCGACGGATGCTGGCCACCACGTCGCGCAGGTCACGATCCTTGAGCCGCAGGGTCAGCCGGCTGGCCCGGTCGCCCTCCGCCTCGGTGCGGATCTCGTTGTCCTTGGTGGGCACCTGCTCCTGCGGCCGCAGCGACGGGGCCAGCAGGGCCGCCAGCAGCACGGTCGAAAGCGCGCGAGTCATCTTTGCCTGCATCGTTCGATCCTTCCCCGAAGGGGACTGTCCGGTTGATCCGCCTGTTGGCGGCGTCCGGAGACGCCGCCGACTCCTGCAACTTCGGGCAACGGGGGTTGCCACCTTGAGTGAATCCGACCAGCCGGGGCGCCGACTCCCCGGCACCAAGGGCTACAGCGTGCGCACCAGGGTCAGCCCCTTGAACACGAAGTAGACCTGCTCCTCCTGCACGGCCCGCACGAACAGACTGTCGTTGACGTACTCGCCCTCGGCGTAGACCTCGCCGTTCAGCACGACTCCCGACTGGCCGTCGCGGTTGACCAGCACGCCCTGGATCTTGATGTCCATGGACTTGAACTCCAGGGCGGTGGCGGCCTTCAGGTTGAGGGCCTGCAGCTGCACCGCCAGCTCGTGGCGCGGGTCCTCCGGCGGCACCACCAGCTTGACCTGGATGGCCTCGAAGCGGCTGCGGGCCTCCTCCAGGTTGCCCGCCGCCAGCAGCCGCTCCATGTCGGCCGCCAGCTGCTCCATCTCCGGCTTCGGCAGGTAGGGATCCCGCCGCTGGGTGGGATCGGTCTCCTTGCCGAGGTCCGCCACCTGCCGCTGCAGCTCGTCGACGCCGTCGACCACGTCCTTGGTCCACTTCAGGCGATAGGGCGGGAACGACAGCACGCCGCGGGCATCGACGTCGGCGATGCCCTCCTGGATCTTGACCAGGCCGTCGCGCAGGGCCTTCTCGAGGCTGTACTGCTCGAACACCGTGGTCTCGGACCGCCGCGCCCGCTTCCACATGTCGCGCAGGTTCTCCACCTCGGTGCTGAACTGGGTGATGATCTTCAGCTGCTCGCCCGGCGAGAGCCCCTTCATGGTGTTGCCCGGCGTCAGCAGCTGGCGCGGATCGACGAAGATGTCGCGGCGGCCGAGCTGCCCGCGGTGATCCCACCGCTCCATCCGGATCGCCTGTTGCCGCTTGAAGATCTCGTTGCTGAGCGCGGTGCGCTTCTCGTCGTAGTCCGGGATCTCGACGTCGCTGGCCGAGGCCTTGCCGTTGTAGGTGTAGGTCTCCATGGTCAGCTTCATGGAGTGCACCATGGCGTTGTCGCGGGCATCCAGGTTCTGGGTGCCGTTGACGCCGCCCGCCGACAGGTTGACGTTGGTGATGCCGACGAACCGCTCGAAGTTCTCGATCCGGTTGATGAACTTCATGAACTGCCACAGCGTGGCGGTCATGTCGTAGGTGTACTCGATGCGGATGAAGCGCTCGCTGCCGGCGGTGGCGGGCCGGCCGGGCTTGAACTCGACGGGCTGGATGCCCGACTCCCGCTCGAACTGGTTGAGCACCTTGACGAAGGACACCAGGTCCTTGGTCTCCGGCAGGATCTTCACGTACTCGCCGAGGTTCTCCCGGAGGATGATGACCTCCTTCTCGGCGGCGTCGATCTTGGCGATCTTCTCCTCGGCCTGGGCGATCTCGGCCTGCTTGGCCTCGATCGCCAGCCGCTCCTCCTCGATCAGGCCGGTGGCCCAGTAGACGCCGGCGCCGGCCAGGAGGCACAGCCCGACGGCGCCGCCGACGATGGCCAGGAGCTTCTGCTTCTCGGTGAGTCGTTCCATGGCTGCTCCTACTTCTTGGCCTCCGCCGCCGGCGGCTTGAACTGCAGCTGCAGGGTGAACCGGAACGACTCCTGCGGCTCCCGGGTCTTGTCGAGTTCGAGCTTGCCGCCCGGGTCGGACATGCTCTGGATGTCGGCCCAGAAGGGCCCGTTGCCGATGTCCTCGTGCAGGTTGGCGATGCGGTTCATCTCGCTGCCCTGCACGGCGCCGGGCAGGTTGACGGTGGCGCCCCGCTTCGGCTCGCCCGAGACGTTGAGGCCGTCGAACCAGGCCAGATGGCGGTCGGTGTTGCCGTCGTTGTTGACCACGTCGAGCAGCTCGTCGACGAACTTGGACCACAGCCGCCGCGACTTGCCGATCTCCTGGATCGTCGACACGCGGCTCAGGTAGTCCTTCCGGTTGGTCTCGAGCTTGTCGTAGTAGGCGGCGCGCTGCTGCTTCTGCTCGAGGTCCTGGGCGATGAGCTGGTGCTGCGTCTCCAGCTCGCCCAGCTCACCGAAGTAGACCAGGCTGAACCAGCCGACCGCGGCGCAGACCACGATGGCCGAGCCGACGGCGGTGGCCAGGACCCGGACCGAGATCCGGTGGCCGCGGCGGTAATGGACCGGCAGCAGGTTGATGCGAATCATGTGCGATGTCCCCTTGCCCGAATGTTCCGTGGTTCAGCTGGCGGCGGCGAGCCCGACGGCCACCGCCAGTTGCGGCGCCCGCTGGTTCAAGGCCTCGACGTCGACGTTGTCCGACTTCACCTTCAGCCCCTCGACCGGGTTCCAGACCCGCGTCCGCTTCTCGAAGATCTTCTCGAGGCTCTCCTCCATGAACGGCAACAGCACGCTGCCGCCGCTCAGCAGCACGTCCTGCACCTCGCCGTCGAACTGGTTCTCGAAGAAGTCGAACGACAGGTTGATCTCGTTGC
>CAZMGG010000182.1:0-9472 GCA_964565715.1 uncultured candidatus Brocadiaceae bacterium
CGGAATGGCACGGAAGAGGTGTTCATTGTCCCGCTGGTAGCCGGTCAGGATGTAGCCGATGAACGACAGCTGGTAGACCGGATCGCCGATCACCGCCATCAGCGGGAAGTCGGCCAGGCTCGGCACCAGCATCGGCGCGACCCAGACGCCGAGCAGCGCGAACGCGACCCAGGAGCCCACCAGGGTGAGCCCGGTGGCGCCGATGCCCCAGATCTTGCCGGACATGAGCTGCTGTGGCGACACCGACGACAGCAGCACCTCGAGGATGCGGTTGGACTTTTCCTCGACGGTGTTGGTCAGCAGCAGCTGGGCGGCGGTGAACACCGCGATCCACAGCAGGTAGACGAAGCCCACCGGCGCCCACTTGTTGGCCTTCTGGCCCTGCTGCACGTCCTCGGTGGCGCCGCCCGCACCCACCGTGCGTTCCTTGAAGGTGACGCGCTCCTGGATGCGCTTGGCCACCTCCGGCGACACGCCGGCCTCGGCGATGCGGTGCTTCTGGATCACCTGGGTGGCGGCGTCGGCGTACCACTGGCGCAGGTCGTTGTCGGTGAGGTTCTCGGAGACGTACTGCCAGGCCTTCACGTCGTCCTGGGCCTTCTCGTCGATCACGAAGTAGGCGAACAGCCTGCCCTTGCCGATCAGCTGGTTGAGCTGCTGCTCCTGCTGCTCGCGCGGCAGGCCGGCGATGCCGAGTTCCTGCAGCGACTGCCGGCGGAAGCGCTGCATCGTCTGCATCGCCTGGCTCTGCTCGATGACCTGCTGCAGGTCCTGCTTCGGCATCTGCTCCAGCCGCCGCAGCATGTCGGCGGCGACGTCGGCGGGCAGCGGCTGGTCCGCGCCCTGATCCGCGCCGTTCGGCGCCCTGCCGCCGAACGCCTGGGCCAGCGGCGCCAGCACGCCGTCGCCGTTCTGGCCCAGGGCCGTCAGCAGCTTCCGCAGGTCCGGCGTGCGGGCCTTGGTCTCGACGGCGTCGGCGATCTGCGCCGCGCTGTAGTCGAGCACCGCGTAGGTCTTGACCTCCTTGGCGCGGCTGAGGATCCAGCCGATGCCGAAGCTGAGCAGCAGCATCACCGGGAACGCCAGGATGCCGATCCAGAAGGTCTTGGTGCGGACGTTCTCCAGGTACTCGCGCTGCGCCACCAGCAGGGTCTTGTTAGCCACGGGCCACCTCCTTGCCGGTGTTCGCGGATGTCGCCGGGTGCGAGCTCTGCGCGCCGGCGCGGCGGCGGTCCGGCTCGCGGTCGGCCTGCTCCACCGTGCGCACGAAGATCTCGTGCAGCGACGGCTCGCGGATGTCGAAGCGCCGCACCCGCAGGCGCTGGGCGATCGCCAGCAGCAGATCCTGCGGGTTGGTGCCGTCCTGCAGGTACAGCTCGGCGTGCTTGCCGGAGTCGTTCACCCGTTGCACGCCGGGCAGCGTCCGCAGGAACGCGCCGTCGCCGTCGTAGTCGAGCTGGATGCCGAAGTCGCGGCCCTGCTTGACGTCGGCGAGCCGGCCGGCGAACCGCAGCCGGCCGCGGTGGATCATCATCACGTAGTCGCAGAGCTGTTCGGCCTGCTCCATCACGTGGGTGCTGAAGATCACCGTGCGGCCCTGCTTCTTCATGTCGCGGATCAGGTCGCGGAACACGTCGCGGTTGACCGGGTCCAGGCCCGAGAACGGCTCGTCGAGGATCACCAGCTGCGGGTCGTGGATGATCGTGCCGAGCAGCTGCACCTTCTGCCCCATGCCCTTGCTCATCGCCTCGGTGCGCTTGTCGATCCAGTCGCCGAGCCCGTAGCGCTGCAGCAGGGCGGTGGCCTTGTCCTTGGCGGTGCTGGCGTCCATGCCCTTCAGCTTGCCGAAGTAGGCGACGATCTCGCCGACCCGCATCTTCTTGTAGAGGCCCTTCTCCTCCGGCAGGTAGCCGAGCTGGTCCTTCACCTCGCTGGCCCGCGGGTGGCCGAGCACGGTGATCGAGCCCTGGTCGGGGTGGAAGACGCTCATCACCATCCGGATGGTGGTGGTCTTGCCGGCGCCGTTCTGGCCGAGGAAGCCGTAGATGCAGCCGGTCGGGATCTGCACGGTGACGTCGTCGACGGCGGTGAAGTCGCCGAACCGCTTGGTGACGCCTTGCAGGCTGAGTGCGTGTTGCATGAGTTCGGGGTGGATCGGGCCGCCGGTGGCCGGCGGGGGCAGAAGATTGTCGGTGCGGCCGCCGCGGGGCAACGCCGAAACGTCGTCCGTGGCGCCAGAGCGATGCGCCTCCGGCGGCTCAGCTGAGCTCGATCACCCGCTGGCCCGACTCGAAGGCCTCGATGACGCCAGGCAGTGCCTGATCGAAGGCCGCGATCAGCGCGACCGTGCGGCAGTTGCCGAGCCTGATCCAGAGCAACGATCCGGAATCACCTTGCCGGTTGGCGAGGAACAGGAAGTCCTCGTCCTTGCTGATGAGGACCCGATGCTCCTGGATGGCCCAATCCCACAAGGCCTGATCGTCCGCCGATTCCAGTTGCACATCCGCAACGTGCAGGGCGTCGTGCCCCCGTCCCGAGAGGTGTCGGGCAAGCTGTGGCGGCAGTTGGTTGTCGACCAGGAACCTCAAGCCACTCGGATGACGGTGTGGCTGGTCTGTCGAGCCGCGTACGCGATGGCCGCGAGCACATCCTGCCGATCAAGGCCGGGGTAATCGTTGATGATCTCCTCGATGGAGGCCTCGTTGGCCAGCAGCTCGAGGATGTCGGTGACGCGGATGCGCATGCCCCGGATGCAGGGGCGCCCGCCACACTTGCCGGGCTCGATCGTGATTCGCTGCAAGAGGGAGTCAGGCATGCAGGGAGTCTAGCCGGGCAAATGGGTTCCGCCCATGCTCGTTGCCTGGTGGCCGGCGTTCGCGAGAATCGAATGGGGGCAGAGGGAGCCCCACGTCGGCTCACCGGGAACGCGGGCGCAGCTCCTCCAGCAGCGTCGCCGCGTCGAACGGCGCCAGCATGTCACTGTGGGGCGAGCCCTGCCAGTCGCGGCCGAGCCCGCCGAGCCGCAGTTCGCAGCGCTCGCGCAGCCCCGAGAGCAGCGGTCCGAGACCACCCTGCCGCAGGAACTCCGGCAGCAGCGGCAGCCGGTTGCCGTCCCGGGTCCAGTCGGGATCCAGGTCGTCGGTCACCACCCGCGTCGTCCGCCTCGACAACGACGCCGCCAGCACGGCGACGACGCCACCGCCGCCGAGGCCCACCAGGGTCACGGGGGCCGTGCCCGGCAGGCTCTCGGCCACCAACGCCACGTCGTGCGCTGCCTGGTAGCCCTCGCCGCACCCCAGCAGCAATCCATTGCGGCGCCAGGCGGGTGCGACGAACTGCCATTCGCCGACGAACCGCGGATCCACCAGCACCGGCCGGGCCGGCGCGTGCAGCCACGGCGGCTGCTGCCGCAGCAGCGCCGAGCTGCCCTGCGGGGCCACGAACACGGTGAACGGCTCGTCGGCCGGCACCGACGGCGCGGTCCGACCGATCCGGAACGGCACCGGCACAGAATCCTCGCCGGTGACGCTGGCCGCCCGCCACTTCGCCTCGGCGGGGCCGCGGAAGGCCACCGGCGCCGCCGTCACCCGCCAGGGCAGGTTCGGCGCGGCCTCGCGCAGGGTGACCGCCGCCCGCCGCGCCACCAGCTCCCGCGCCAGCGCCGCCCGGTCGGGGCCCGGCACCGGGTCCTGCCGGTCGCGCGCCCGCAGTTCGGGCACCGGGTACAGGTGCAGCTCGGGCTCCCGTTCCTGCCAGCGCGGCCCGCGCAGGATCGGCGCCAGGAACGCGTAGAGCGTCTCCCGCATCGGCCGGTCGTAGTTGTGGCCCTCGTCCGCGTGCCGCGCCTGCAGCGCCGGGCCGGCGCCGAGGTGGGTCCACAGCCCCTGCAGCTCGGGCCAGCCTTCCCGCGGGAAGCGCGCGGTCCAGTCGCCGCTGACCGTGCCGATCAGCGCCGGCCGCGGCGCGAGGCCGGCGCAGAGTTCGATCTGGTCGGTGCCCGCGGCGATGCGCGGCACGTGGTTGCAGCCGCAGTGCGCCGAGGTGTCGTCGACGATCTCGGCGAAGTAGCAGGTCATCACCATCGGCGCCGCCGCGCACAGCCGGTCGTCGAGCGCCATCAGGTACATGGTCTGCTGGCCGCCGCCGCTGGCGCCGGTCACCGCGATGCGCTGCGGATCGACGTCCGGGCGCTGCCGCAGCAGGTCGATGCCGCGCAGGTTGTGCCAGGTCATCACGCCGATCGACGACAGGCCGCTGGCGGCGTCCTCGACGTGCACCGAGTCCACCGCCAGCACGACGCAGCCGAAGGTGGCGAGCGTGGCGCAGCGGGCCTGCACGGTGGGGTCGATGGCGCCCTGCTGCCAGTGGCCGTGCGGGCAGAGCACGGCGGGCGCCGGCGCGGCCGCGGTCGGCGCGGGTTCGGGCAACCACAGCCAGCCTGAGGCGCGGTGTCCGGGCAGGCCGTTCCAGGACAGGCGGGTCAGCGTGTGGCCCTTGCCCCGCACGGTGAAGTGGGCCTTCTCGTCGAGCGCGCCGCGCGGTGGTTCGGGCATGAGGCCGAGGCAGTCGGCGACGTGCTGGCGGAGCGCGGTGCGACGCTGCGGCCAGTCGGCGAGCGCCGCGGGCTGCAGGGCGGGGGTGTGGCGGGGCAGCAGGCGTTGGCGCAGCGCGGCGAGCGTCGCCAGCTTCTCGGCGCGCGGGATCACCGGCGTCACCGCGGCGAGATCGTCGGGTGGCGGGCCATCGCTGGTGAGCGTGACCTCGTCGAGGTCGCCGCGGTAGGGCTGGTGGGCGCCGATGTTGTTGCCGAGGCGCAAGATCGCGTCGGGGGCGGCTCCGGGGCCGAGTTCGCCCGAGGCCTCGAGGGCGCCGTCGAGGTACAGCAGCGCCATGGTGGTGGCGGGGTCGTAGCAGGCGCGGACCTGGTGCCAGCGGCCGTCGTCGATGCGGCGCTGGGAGATCAGCTTCACGGTCTGCCAGGACCAGGCCTCGAAGCTGATGGTGCCGGGCGTGCGGCCGAGCACCAGGGAGGGGCCGACCTGCTCGCCGTGCCGCGCCATCAGCGGCGTGCAGAAGCCCGGGGTGGTGGTGCGCAGGTGGACGGTGAGGGTGAACGGCTGGCGGCCGTCGATCGGCAGGGGCCCGCAGTCGATTCGGGCCTCGTCGCGCTCGAAGCGGGCGGCCGCACCATGGGCGCCGTCGGGGATGGCGGTGGTGTGCTGCCAGGTCGGGTCGGGCTGGTCGAGCGGGAGGTGGAGGCGAGGGGTGGGGACCGGGTCCTGGGCGGGAGCGGGTTGCGTCAGCAGGAGCAGGGCGAGGGCGAGGCTGCGCATGCCCGGCATGCTAGCGGGGCGGCGGGGCGCGCGACCCGCGGGATGGCGTTGCCCCCGCCCGCGCTCAGTTGGCCTGCACGATCAGTTCGACGCCGTTGCTGAGCGCGAGCATGCCCAGGTAGGGGCCGCCGGTCTGCAGCACGCCCCACTGCGTGCCGAGGCGCAGGCCGGCGAGCGCCGGGGTGGCCGGGACCGACAGGCCGAACGAGGCCGCGCCGCTGCCGTTGGTCACCACCACGCCGGTGACGAAGTTGGCGACGCGCAGCTCGCACGGGCCCGTCGCCGTCTCGACCGGATCGCCGATGGCGACCACCGCGGCCGTGTTCGGCGCCGCGTCGACGGTCAGCGCGAAGGCGGCGTTGCCGAGGAACGGCGCGCCGGTGCTGGCGGCCAGCGGCGCGGTGGCCGGGGTCGCCGAGCAGGCGGTGCCGATCGGCGAGGCGATCGCCATGGTCGGCAACGCGAACAGCTCGCGGCCCACCGGGCTGGCCGGGAACTCGGTGCGGGTGGCGGCGAACAGGAGCTGGCCGGCGGCGCGCACCGGCCGGCTGGGGAACGAGCCGAGCGGCCCGGGCTGGATCTCGGCGTGCAGGGCCGTGCCGGCCTGGGTGCCGTCGGTGCGCCACAGCTCGATGCCGCCGGTGCCGTCGGTGGCGGCGAACAGGGCGCGGCGGGCGCCGCGCTCGGCGAAGACGAAGCCCTGGTAGCCGTTGCCGCCGGCGTCGTGGCGCGGGCAGCCGTTGGCGAGGCCCGGCACGAGGTCGATCACCATCTGGGTGCCGGCCGGGGTGCCGTCGCTGCGCCACAGCTCGAAGCCGTGCACGCCGTCGTCGGCGACGAACAGGACGCCATCGCCGAACGGCGCCAGCGCATACAGCTGCGAGGAGGCCTGGCCCGGCCGGATGTCCTTCACCAGGCTGATCGTGCTGCCGTCGGTGACGCACAGCTCGAGGCCGGTGTTGGCGCCAGCCGGCTCGCCGGCCAGGAACAGCCGGTTGCCGACGGCGACCTTCTCGTGGCTCTGCGCCAGCGTGCCCACCGTGGTGGTGCCGGCGGTGGTGCCGTCGCTGACCAGCAGCAGGTTGCTGCCGTTGTCGAAGAACAGGCGGCGGCCGGCGGCGCGGAAGTGAAACAGGTTGCCGCCGACGCTGTTCTGCCAGACGCGGCGGGTGCCGGCAGTGGTGCCGTCGCTGCACCAGAGGTTGTTGCCCTGGCCGTCGTTGGCGGCGAAGAACAGCAGGCTGCCGACCACCGTGAGGTTGGTGATCGAGCTGCCCTGGCTGCCCGGGACGATGTCCTTGATCAGGACCGGCGCGGCGAGGGGGTCGGCGAAGGCGAACAGCTCCTCGCCGGTGGCGGGGGTGGACGCATCGACGAAGACGCGGCCCTGGAAGGTCACCAGATCGGTGAAGGTGACCTGGAAGCCCGGGATCGCGTTGGTGCTCGGCACGGTGCCGGCGGTGCGCCAGAGGACGCTGCCCGGCACGGTGTTGAACCAGGTGTAGGGGCCGAAGCTCGCCGCCCGGGTGTGCAGGTCGCCGCCGCTGCTGGCGCCGCCGGCGGCGTCCACCAGGAGCTGGCCGCTGCCCGGCGCGCCGCTGCTGAAGTGCGGCTCGCGGCCCAGCGCGCCGGGGCCGGACTGGGGGCCGCGGCGGGCGGTGAAGAAGAAGCCGCCGCCGACCTGCGGCACGATGCGCTGCGGATCGCTGTCGCCGTTGCTGCCCGCGCGGATGTCGCGCACCAGCTGGGTGGCGTTGCCCTGGCTGGCGAACAGCTCGGCGCCGCCCGCCAGGATTCCGGCGCACAGGCAGTAGCCGTTGGCGAAGCCGAGGATCACCGGACTGCCGTCGCCGAAGCCGGGCACGATGTCGCTCACCCGCTGGGTCAAGGCGGTGGTGCCATCGCTGCGCCAGAGTTCATAGCCGGTGCTGCCGTCGTGGGCGCTGAACCAGGTCCACAGCGAGCCATCCCAGGCGAAGCCCGAGGCGCCGCTGCTGGCGGAGCCCGGCCAGACGTCGGCGAGCAGCGTGGTGCCGGCGATGGTGCCATCGCTGGTCCAGACCTCGGTGCCGACGTTGGCGCCGCTGCTGGGCCGCGCACGGAACCAGAGGCGGTTGCCGCACGCGGCGAGTTCCTCGGGGAAGCGCGGGCCGACGGCCGGATCGAGGGCGAAGGTGCCGGCCTGGGTGCCATCGCTGCGCCAGAGCCGGACCTGGTTGCCCTGGGCGGCGCGGAAGCAGACGGCGCCGTTCAGCACGGTCAGATGCAGCGGCCCGCTGCCGGTGGCGCCGGGCTCGAGGTCCACCAGCATCTGCGTGCCGGCCTGGGTGCCGTCGCTGCGCCACAGTTCCGTGCCGTGGATCCCGTCGTCGCAGGCGAACAGCACCTGGATGCCCGCCAGGGGCGCGAGGTCGGTCGGTTCCGCCGGCAGGGTGGCGGCGAGGTAGACGCTGCTGCTGCCGTCGCTGGCCCACAGTTCGCCGCCGCCGCTGGTGGCGACCGGCATCCACAGATGGGTCGGGCCGGCGACCAGCGACTCGGCGCCGGTCTGGGTCGTGCTGACGGCGAAGGTGTTGCCCGGCGTCCCGTCGGTGCGCCAGAGGCGGCCATCGATCAGGAAGTAGTAGTGGTTGTGGAGCCGGACGAAGGGCGCGTCGGTGCCGAACGAGCCGCCCTCGCCCGGCGTGAGGTCGGCGAGGATCTGGGTGCCGGCCTGGGTGCCGTCGGTGCGCCAGAGCTCACGGCCGGCTCGGCCGTCGTCGGCTGTGAACAGGAGCCAGCCGCCGAGGACCCCGATTGGCTGCGGGCTGGAGCCGCCGTCGGGCTGCAGGTCGACGACCAGGGTGGCGTTCTGCGCGGTGCCGTTGGAGCGCCAGAGTTCGGCGCCGCGGCCATCACCGTCGGCCGCAAACCAGAGGTAGCCGTTCCAGGCGACGCCGGACCCGGCGACCGGCTGGTACATCGAGCCGGGGTTGTTCGGCGCGGCCGCCTCGACGTCGGTGAGCAGGGTCACCGGGCCCTGGGCGGCGGTGGTGGCGCCCAGCAGGCACAGGGCGCAGGCGGGGAGGGACGGGCGACGGAGGGTGGCCATGCCCTGCCGTTGCCCGGACTCGCGCCGGCGTGACCGGCCGGTGGGATTTCCCGGGGCTACTTCCGCAGCTTCGCGGCGCGGGCCACGACCTCGTGACAGAGCACGCCGAGCGCCGTGGCGTAGACGCGGCCGCCGTCCTGGCACCAGACGCTCTTCGGGTCGAACGAGCCGCGGAAGTTGCCGTCCTGCCGCTGCGCCTGCGCCAGCGCCGGCCGCAGCGCCGCCTGCCACTCCTGCCAGAAGCGCCCGCCCATCTGGCAGGAGGCGAGCGTGCCGAAGTACCAGTAGTAGAAGTCGGTGGCGCCACCCTCGGTGTCCCACTGCGGCGGCTTCGCCAGGAGGCGGGTCGCCGCGACCTTCATGATCGGCGTGTCCTTCGGGTCCTGGCCGAGCAGGAACCGGCACCACAGCCCGGCGGCGGTGAGCGCCTCGGTGCTGGTCACCGGGAAGCGTGTGGCGTGGTCGCCCGGGTGCCGCGAGCTCGGCTCGCCCCGCTTGGTGTAGCCGTGCCGGCCGTCCTCGCCGGTGACCTGGTCGAACCAGGTGAGCGCCAGCTTCTTGGCGTTCTGGTTGATCTCCAGGCCGTGCGACTCGCCGGAACACAGCGCCGTCACGCACCAGGTCGTCACCGACGTGTCGTTGTCGTTGTCGCGGGGCTGGTAGCGCCACACCGCGTAGGGATTGCGGTGCGACTCGAGGTAGTCGAGGCCCTTCTGCGCGGTGGGCTTCAGCGGTGCGTACTGCGACAGGCCATGGGCCTCGCTCATGGCGAACGCGGCGATGGCGTGGTCGTAGATGAAGTCGTGGGACGCGTTCACGCCATACAGGCCGTTGTCCTGCTGCTGCTCGCGCAGCCAGCCGGCGGCCCGCTTCAGGTGGTCGCGGTGGGGGCCCGAGCGGAGCGTGCTGCCGTCCCCGAGCATGGCCAGCATCGCCAGCCCGGTGGCGCCGACGTCGTGCACCGCGTTGCCCGGGCCGTCGCACGGCGCACCCTCCTTGTCGTGCTTCATGAAGCCGTCGGCGTCCCACTTGCCGTCGTCGTCCTGGT
>CAZMGG010000183.1:0-9355 GCA_964565715.1 uncultured candidatus Brocadiaceae bacterium
GGGCGTCGTGGGTGTCGTCGGCGACGATCTCGCCGCGGGTGACGATGATCACCCGGCTGCAGGACTTCTCGACCTCCTGCAGGTTGTGCGTCGACAGGATCACGGTGTGCTGCTCGCCCAGCAGGGCGATCAGCTTGCGCACCTCGACGATCTGGTTGGGATCGAGGCCCGAGGTGGGCTCGTCGAGGATCAGCACCTCCGGCTCGTGCACCATGGCCTGGGCGAGACCGACGCGCTGGCGGTAGCCCTTCGACAGCTCGACGATGTTCTTGCCGACCACGCCACCGAGCCCGCACAGCTCGACGGCGCGGGCGATGGCGGCCCGGCGCTGCGCCCGCGGCACCGATCGGATCTCGGCGACGAAGCGCAGGTACTCGTCGACCCGCATCTCGCCGTAGAGCGGCGTCGACTCCGGCAGGTAGCCGATCCGGCGGCGCACCTGCAGGGACTGCCCGACCACGTCGAGGCCGGCGACGGTGGCGCGGCCGGCGGTGGGCAGCAGGTAGCCGGTGAGGATCTTCATGGTGGTCGACTTGCCGGCGCCGTTGGGGCCGAGGAAACCGATCACCTCGCCGCGCTTGACGGCGAAAGAGATGCCTTTGAGGGCGTGGGTGAAGCCGTAGCGCTTCTCCAGCCGGTCGACTTCGATCATTCTGGGATCACGACGGTGGGAAGGGAGAACGGGGAGCGCGCGACCGCCGGCGCGCCGCCGGTCCAGCCCACCGGCGGCGCTTCGTCACCGGCCGCCGCCGTCTAGTCGTCCAGACGGAAGGAGTTGAGGAACTCGGCGTTGCTCTTGGTCTTCATCAGGCGGTCGATGAGCAGGGGCATCGCGTCCAGCGCGTTCATCCGCGCCAGCACCCGGCGCAGCGTGTAGATGCGCTGGGTGACCTCCTTGCCGAGCAGCAGCTCCTCCTTGCGGGTGCCGGACAGCTCGATGTCGATGGCCGGGAACACGCGCCGTTCGGCGAGCTGGCGGTTCAGGACCAGCTCCATGTTGCCGGTGCCCTTGAACTCCTCGAAGATCACCTGGTCCATGCGGGAACCGGTGTCCACCAGGGTGGTGCCGAGGATGGTCAGCGAGCCGCCCTCCTCGCACTTGCGGGCCGAGCCGAAGAACTTCTTCGGCATCTCCAGCACCTTGCTGCCGATGCCGCCGGACATGGTGGCGCCGCCGCGGCCGCCCATGTGCGAGTTGTAGGCGCGGGTCAGGCGGGTGATCGAGTCGAGCAGGATCACCACGTCCTTGCCCACCTCCACCAGGCGCTGGGCCCGCTTCAGGGCCATCTCGGACACCTGGATGTGGTGCTTGGGCCCCTCGTCGAGGGTCGACACCAGCACCTCGCGGTTCTCGCCGGCGACGCTGCGCTTCCAGCCGGTCGCCTCCTCGGGACGCTCGTCGATGAGCAGCACCATCATGTAGACCTCGGGGTAGCGCTCGGCGATGGCGTGGCAGATCTTCTGCATCAGCACCGTCTTGCCGGAACGCGGCGGCGCCACGATCAGGCCGCGCTGGCCGCGGCCGATGGGGCACAGCAGGTCGACGATGCGCAGGCTGATGTCGCCGTCGCCGGGCTCCAGCACGAACATCGGCGCCGGGTCGACCACGGTCAGGTTCTTGAACTGGCTGCGCTCGCGGGCCTCGTCGGGCGCCATCCCGTCCACCTGCTCGATGTCGACCAGGGTGAGCCGCTGGGCGCCGCGATTGGGGATGCCGGCCTGGCCGACGATCTCGCTGCCTTCCTGCAGCCGGTGCGTGCGCACCAGGTTGGCGGGCACGAACACGTCGCCGTGCGGCGAGGACTCGGGCACGTAGCTGTTGTCCTGCTTGCGGAGCCAGCCGCTCAGGTCCTTGTGCAGCTCCAGCACGCCGACCGCCTCCTCCGTGGGGCCCTCGACCTCGAACGCGAAGTCGCCGCCGCCACCGCCTCCGCCGCCGCCGCCGCCGTGGTTGTGGTTGCCGCCGTGGTTGCCACCACCACCACCACCACCACCACCACCGCCGCCGCCACCACCACCGCGGCCGCCACGCCGACGACGGCGACGGCGACCACCGCGCCAGTGACCACGCTCATTGGGGCCTTGGGAGTTGCCGCCGTCCGACGGCTCGTGCTCGCTCATGCTCATGGGGATTCGCGCGGCCGGGGGCGCCTGCGCCTTGCCTTCGAAGAACCAATCCGGCCCGTCACCGGGCACTCGGGAACTTCACGCTGGCCCCACGTCGCTTGCGGCGCCCGATGGCGCCCGACGGCGGGTCGGAACCAAGCGTTCCTGCGCCGCGATCGGCGACGCAGAATGGCGGCGACCCCGTCCGCAGCGACCCGTGCCCTGGATCAGGACCCTGTCGTCGACAGCAGCCCTGTTCCAATGGCAGTCGGGACACCTCGACCGGCGTCACGCCTTCTCACCCAGCAGCCGACGGATCCACGCGGGATCGGGGTCGTCGGTGCCCGGTCCGGCGAAGCCGGACCATGGGGCGAATCGGTGGGTTGACCGCACACCCCCTACCGATGGGGCGGAAGGCTACCGCCTCACCCAAGGCCATGCAAGATGGCGCCGCGGATTCTCGACGGGACCACGGCCGAGCGCGCCAACGCGCCCCCCCGCGTTGCTTGCACCCCGGAGCGCAATGGGCTAATCGGGGCCCTCCACGGCGGCGGCTAAACCCCGACGCCATCGACACCCGAAGGGAATGCCATGAACCCGGCCCTGAACGACGACGACGATGACGACCACGGATGCTCCCCCCAGCCGACCCGCGAGAAGGGCGCGGGCTTCCTGGACCGCCACCTGGTCGACTCCCGGACCCTGCTGATCAGCGGGCCGGTGGACGACAAGATGCTCCGCGACGCGCAGATGCGCCTGTTCGCCATGGAGGCCCGTGACGCCCAGAAGCCGGTCACGGTGATGATCAACAGCCCGGGCGGCAGCGCCGACGCGGGTTTCGCGATCTACGACCTGCTGCGTTTCGTCCGGCCGCCGGTCAACACCGTGGTCAACGGCCTGTGCGCCTCGGCGGGCATCCTGATCCAGCTCGCCACCGACAAGAAGCGCCGCTTCTGCCTGCCGGAGGCCCGCTTCATGATCCACCAGCCCTCGACGATGGGCCGCGGCACCGCCTCGGACCTCGACATCACGGCCAAGGAGATCCTGAAGCTGCGCGACCGCTACAACAAGATCATCGCCGAGACCACCGGCCGCACCGCCGAAGAGGTGGTCGAACACGCCCGCCGCGACTTCTGGCTCGGTGCCGGCGAGGCGCTGGAGTACGGGCTGGTCAGCAAGGTCATCCGCAAGCGCGCCGACCTGCCCGAGTGACGGCGGCGCCGCGCGCGGCGCGGCCCTGTCGCGAACCACGGCGCGGGTCTACCGTTCTGCGGCGCGGCCGTTGCCCGGCCCCGCCCGCGATGACCCGCCCGAACGCCGCCATCCTCCTGCCCTGCGCCCTGCTGCTGGCCCTGCTGCCGTCCGCGGCCCTGGCCCAGGTTCCGGCGGTGTTCGGCCTCTGCCGCACCGATGACGGCCGGCCGGCGGCCGACGCCGAGGTACTGGTGCAGGGCCCGGGCCTGCCCGACCTGCCGGTGCTGGCGGACTGGTCGCCCGACCCGTTCCGCTCCGCCGCGCGCACCGACGCCGGCGGCGGCCTGCGGGTGGCCACCCCCGGCCCGGTGTCGGTGCTGGTCCGTCTGCCCTCGGGCCTCGGCGGTGTGGAACCGTGGGCCGTGCCGGGCGCCCCGTTCCGACTGGCGCTGGCGCCGATGGCGGAGCTGACCGCCGGCCAGGGCGAGATCGGGGTGTTCGCCGCCGTCGAGGACGGCGTCGCCGGACGGGTCATGCTGCATCCGCTGCAGGGCCAGAAGGTCCGCCTGCCGGCAGGGGCGTACCAGCTCTGGATCCAGAACGGCGATCGGTGGCTGTGGCTGCGCACGCGCCTGCGGGCCGGCGAGAAGCGCATCCTGGCGTTCGGCGGCGAGGCCCGCGAACTGGCCCTGGGCAGCGGGCGCAACGACCGGGTGACGCCGGTCGGCTGGCCGCACGTCACGCTGCTGTCGCCCGAGCGGCCACGCACGCTGCTGCAGACGCCGGGGCCGATCCCGCTGGCGGTGACCGCGGCGGCCGGCGGCATCGCCCTCACGACGGTGCCCGAGGGCGAGCGTTCGTGGCAGTCGACCGCACCCGCCGCGACCGGCAGCCGCGTCCTGCACGTGCGGGGCATCGACGGCCCCGGCCAGGAGGTCTGGGTGCTGCGACCCGAAGGCGATGGCTTCCAGCCGACCGCCCGGGTCCGGCCCGACGACGCCGGCCGGGTCGAGGTGCCGGTGCAGCCCGACGACTGGGTGCTGGTGCTGGCCGCGGGCTGCGCCCCACGGGCGCTGCCCGCCGGCTCGCTGCCCGCCGACGGCCGGCTGCTCCTGGATCGCGGCCGGCCGCTGCGCCTGCAGTGCCTGGATCCGGCGGGCGGGCCGGCGTCCATGGTGGCGCTCGAACTGGTACCGCTCGACGCACCGCTCGCCACCCAGCGGCTGCGCACCGACGAACGCGGCCTGCTGACGGTGGCCCAGGCGCCGGCGGGCCCGCTGCGCCTCGCCGCCGTCGACCCCCGCTTCGCCAACGACCACCGCGAGATCGGCGGCGACGTCGACGCGGTCACGGTGACGCTGCAGGCCGGCGCCGGCCTCGATGGCGTGGTGCGCGAGGCCGACGGCTCGCCGGTGGCGGGCGTCGCGGTGACGCTGCGCGACCCGCGCGGCGCGTTGCGACCGGTGGCCCGCAGCGTCGTCACCGACGCCGAGGGCCGCTTCGCCTTCGGCGGCCTGCCCGAAGGCGGTGCCTTCGTGCTGTTCGCGCAGCAGGAACGGGACGGCCGCACCTGGTCCGGCCGCCTGTCGCGGGCCCGGCCGGGCGCCCCGACCGAGGTCGTGATCCGCTGCGAGGATCCGGCCCTGCCGACCGGCCCTACAGGGCGTTGAGCAGCGGGAAGGTGCCGCCGAGCACCGTCGCGTGCGGCACGCCGAGCCAGCGGTCGAGCACCGTCGCGTAGAGGCTGCGGAAGTCGGTGCTGCTGGCCGAGAACGGGATGTAGTACTGCGGGCTGGTGGCCGCAGCGAGGTCGGGGAACGTGCCGATCTCGCCGCCGATCACCGGCTGGCCCGCCAGGAACGCGACGCCGCCGTGGCCGTGCTCGGTGCCGAGCGAGCCGTTCTGGTACACGCGCCGGCCGAACTCCGAGAACGCCATCACCACGACGTCCTGGCCGCGCGCGTGGGCGATCATGTCGTCGCAGAACGCCTTCACCGCGCCGGTCAGGTTGGCCAGCAGGTTGGCCAGGTTGCCGGTGTGCGGCGCGCCCGACACCGCCTCGTTGGCGTGGGTGTCGAAGCCGCCGGTGTCCACCACGATCAGCTCGGCGCCGAGCCCGCCGGTGATCAGGCTGGCGGCGAGCTGCAGGCGGTCGCCGAGCGCACCGGTCGGGTAGGTCGCGCCGGGCACGTAGCTGGCGGCGGCCTGCTGGATCAGCACGCTGTCGGCGGCGGCGCCGGCGATGCCGCCGGCGACGTAGCTGAGGTAGGGATCCGCCGTCGGCCGCAGCACCGCGGCGTTGCTGGCCAGGAGCTGCAGTTCGAGGGTGTTGTCGTTGGGCGTGCCCGGATCGGCGGCGAAACGGAAGCCCTCGGTGGAGGTCATCACCGGCACGCGCTGGCCGCTGAACGCGCCGTTCAGGCGCGACTCGATGTCCACCGCCGGCACCTGGGCGGTGCCGGTGAAGTTGTCGAGCCAGCGGGCGAGCCAGCCGCGCTGCAGCACCGACACCGCCGGGTTGCCGGCGTACCACTTCTTCTCGGACTCGAAGTGCGACAGGTTGGGCTGCGGGTAGCCGATGTTGTGGACGATGGCGAGATCGCCGCGGTCGTAGAGGTCCTTGAACGGCTGCATCGCCGGGGCCCACCAGTAGCTGGCGCCGGCCCGCAGCGTCAGGCACGACCCCTGCGGGATGCGCAGGTTCGGCCGGCCGGCGATGTAGTTGGGGTGCGTCGCCGGCACGATCATGTTCAGGTAGTCCCAGGCGCCGCGCGCCTGCACGATCACCAGGGTGCGGCCGGGCGTGCGCGGGGCACCGTGCAGCCAGGCCTGGCCCGGCCGCAGGAACGGGATCGCCGCGCCGGCGGCGGCGCCGGCGGCCAGGAACTGACGTCGTGAAGTGGTCATCGGTCGATCCCTCAGTTCATCTGGTACTCGGGCAGCGCCATGATCAGGTGCACCAGCCCGCGCACCTTGGTGTTGACCTGGCTCGCGGAACCGGTCCACGGCGCCGGGCCGCTGTCGTTGGTCACCATGAAGCCGTACAGCGCCGTGCGCACCGCGGCGGGCACGTCGTCGTCGACCAGGATCCGCAGGTAGTGGTCGACGATGGCGACGTGGCCGACGAGGCCGAGCCGGGTGATCTCGCGGCTGGGCTGGAAGGCCGGCCGGATGCCGGTGTTGCCGCTGGTCTGGGTCAGCTCGCTGGCGAAGTTGGCGCGGTGGATGAGCGCCTGGCTGTCGATCCAGCCCAGTCCCTCGTCGAGGCCCGACGGGTTGCTGTAGCGCAGCAGCGGCAGGCCCATCGCCTCGACGCGGGTGCCCAGGTTGGCGTAGCTGCCGAGCGGGGTCACGCCGGTGTTGCGGATCGCGCCGATGGTGAACTCCACCGGGCTCTTCACCAGCTTGCGCATGGCGGTCGGCGCGAAGAACGCGCGGCAGCGGAGCAGCGTGTCCAGCAGGCTGCGCACGTGGAACTTGTCGGCGCGGAAACGCGCCGCCAGGGCATCGAGCACCGCCGGCACCGGCGCGTCGTCGACGAACCAGCGCCAGAACTTCTCGACCAGGAAGCGCGCGCAGGCCGGCCAGGCCAGCAGGACGTCGATCAGCACCGGCAGGTCGAGCTCGCCGTTGGCGTGGTTGATGACGGTGCCGAGCACGGTCTTCGGGCCGTTGACGTGGTAGCTGGCCCGGAAGCCCGGCGTGTTGCGGCCGAACAACGTCCAGCCCGACAGACACTTGCTGGCCTCGACCACGTCGGTCTGGGTGTAGCCGCCGTTCACGCCCAGCGCGTACAGCTCGAGCAGTTCGCGGCCGTAGTTCTCGTTGATGGTCGGGATGCCGCCCTGCGGCACGCCGTTCAGGTGGTTGTCCAGCCACAGCAGCATGGCCGGATCCTTGGTGACGGCGATCAGGATCTCGGCGACGTTGCCCATGCCCAGCCGGCGGAACAGGTTGATGTGCGCCGGCAGCAACGGCTGCGAGTTCTGGTTCTCGGAGCCCACCGAGAAGTGGTCGTGCCAGAACAGCGCGACCTTCTCGCGCAGCGGCCAGACGGTGTGCGCCATCTCGTACAGCCAGTGGGCGCGCTGGCCGGAGAGGCTCGCCGACAGGTTGGCGATCTCGCCGTTGCCGAGCACGGCGATGCCGCTGTCCTGGATGCCCGTCGGCGGCGCGGCGAGCAGCAGATCGATGGTGCGATCGACGCCCATCGCCACCATCGCGTCGACCTCCTCCGGCGTCGCCCCGAAGCCGGCGCGGCGGGCCAGATGGGCAGCCTTGGCCCGGTCCCACGGATCGCCGGCCCCGGGCTTCCAGCGGTCCAGTTCGGTGCCCGCCGCGAGTCCGGCCGGACCGGGGACCACCGACGAGGAGGAGGACGACGCGGCGTGGGACTTGGTCATGCGGTCGCTTCCGAAACGCCGCCGCGGGCCACCGCGGCAGGCGCGCGGAGCTTAGATGGGCGCTCCCCGGCCCCAAAGGCCACCGGTGGCGCACCGCTGCACCACTCTTGTAACGGCGGTCAGTAGAGCAGCGTCGCCAGGCGGCGGCGGTAGTCGTCGCAGACCGGATCGTCCTCGCCGACCACCAGGAAGCAGAGCACCATCGCCCGCCGCGGCAGCCCCTGCCGGAAGGCGCGGTCGGTGCCGGCGGCGGTCAGGATCGCCGCCATCGCCGCCTCGTGTTCGCCGGCCAGGAAATGCCGGCGCGCCTCGGCCAGCGCCCCCTCGGCGCCCGGTGCGCCCTCGCGCAGGTTCTCGGTCAGGAACGGCAGGCCCTGGCGCAGCCGTTCGACCCGGTCGATCCGCTCGTCCTCCTCGGGGAAGCCCTCCACGGCGGCGGCCGCGGCCGCGGCGTCGCCCTGCGCCACCGCCGCCAGGGCCGCCTGCAGCCGGCCCTCCGGGCTGGCCGGGTCGACCGCTGCGGGCTCCGGCTCCTCCGGGGCCAGCGGCTTGATGCCGTGGCGCTGCAGGAAGCGGCGCAGTTCGGGCTCCCCCACCGCTCCGGCGAAACCGTCCACCGGCCGGCCGCGGTGGATCAGCACGCAGAACGGGATGCTCTGCACCTGGAAGGCCTGGGCCAGTTCAGGCTCCCGCTCGGTGTCGACCTTGCCGAGCACGAAGGCGCCGCCGTACTCGCCGGCCAGCTTCTCCAGGATCGGGCCGAGGGTCCGGCACGGGCCGCACCAGTCGGCCCAGAAGTCCAGCAGCACCGGCGTGGTGCGTGATCGTTCGACCACGTCGACGGTGAAGTCCTCGGCGGTGACATCGAACACGGTGGCGACCTTCATGGGCGCATTGCTAGGCGGCGGCGCCAGCCGCGTCAATGCAGGAGCCCGGCCCGGCGGTCCTGCCGTTACGCGGCCGCAACACGGACCCGCCGGGCCCCGCCCGGCAGCGACCCCGGTCGGCCCCGCCCGGCGCCTGGCACGCCTCTTGAACAGGCGCGGGGTGGCCGGCCCGCACGCGTTCGTTCCGTCAGGGACGGCGGAGCGCGCGAGGCGACCGGAGATGCGGGCCGGCCACGTTTCCCCCGCTCAGGCGCCGGTCAGCACCCAGTCGCCGCCGATCGACCGCAGGATCGAATCGAGCAGCAGCAGCACCAGCCAGCCCACGCCCGCCTCGACCAGCAACGCCACCACCCCGACCAACGCGCCGCCGACGCCCAGGTCGTAGACGACGCGCAGCAGCACGACCGCCAGCAGGCAGTTCAGCGCCACGACGCCGGGCCCGAGCGGCATGCCCCACGGCACCGCCACCAGTTCGACGAAGGCGCCGATCATCGCGCTCGCCGACAACAGGATCGCCCGGCCGAAGTGGACCATGTCCGACCCGGCGATCCGGCTCGCCAGGTGGATGCCCAGCGCGGTCAGCGCGAACAGGGTCGCCGCCAGGCTGATCCACTGCAGCGGCTCGTTGGGCGCCAGCCAGGCGAAGCGCTGGTCGAGCCAGTGCAGGCGGCGGGCCAGCAGGGAGGCGTTCCCCGGCCCCTCGCCATCGGCGGCGTCGTCGGCCGCGGCCTCGCCGACCGGGTCGGTCTCGGCCGCCCGCGGCGG
>CAZMGG010000184.1:0-9108 GCA_964565715.1 uncultured candidatus Brocadiaceae bacterium
GCGCCGGCGGTGCCGCTGCCGCCGCACGCCCGGGCCCGCCGCGAGCTGCAGCGCCTGCGCGCGGCGCCGCGGCGCACGGCGGCCGAGATCGACCTCTGGTACGTGGGCGTCTCGTCGGTGCTGCGGGTCTACCTCGAGGAGCGCTTCGGCCTGCGGGCGCCGGAGCGCACCACCGAGGAATTCCTGCTCGAACTGCGCGGCAGCGCCGCCCTGGATGCCCGGCAGCAGGCCGAACTGCGAGGCTTCCTGCAGCAGTGCGATCTGGTCAAGTTCGCCGGCGCGGTGCCGGCGGAGCCCGCCCACCTCGCCGTGCTGCAGGCCGCCGAAGGGCTGGTGGAGGCGACCGCGGCGGATCGCGCGGCGGCGGAGGTGGTGGCATGATCGGCCTCGAGTTCCAGGGGATCACCCTGGTGGACCCGTGGTTCCTGCTCGGGCTGCCGGCCATCGCGCTGCTGCTCGGGCTGCGCCTCCTGCGGCGCCGCGCCGCCCTGCCCGCGGCCAGCGCGGCGCCGTTCCGCGGCCTGCCCGTCACCCTGCGCCAGCGCTGCGTGCACCTGCCGCTGCTCTGCCTCGGGCTCGGCGCGATGAGCTGGTGCGTGGCGCTGGCGCGGCCGGTGCACCGCGAGCCGCTGCCGCTGCGCGAGGAGGGCGTCGACATCCTGCTGGTGGTGGACACCAGTTCGTCGATGCTGCTCAACGACATGGACGAGAAGGGCAAGCTGCGCCGCGTCGACGCCGCGCGGCAGCGGGCCCAGGAGTTCGCCGCGGCGCGCCACGGCGACCGCGTCGGGCTGGTGACGTTCGCCCGCTACGCCGAGCTGCGCTGCCCGCCGACCCTGGACGAACAGGCGCTCGGCGCCTTCGTGCGGGTGATCGACACGGTGCCGACCAACAGCGAGCTGGATGGCACCGCCATCGGCACGGCGCTGGCCAAGGCGACCCAGGTCCTCGATGGCAGCAAGGCGAAGTCGCGCGTCGTGGTGCTGCTCAGCGACGGCGAGAACACCGTGCCCGGCGCCGACGGCGAGGGCGGCATCCAGCCCGAGGACGCCGTCAAGCTGGCGGTCGACGCGGGGCTGCGGGTGCACACCATCGGGCTCGGCACCGGCGTGCCGGACCCGTTCGGCCGGATGCGGCCGCTCACCTTCGCGGCGCTGCGGCTGGCGGCCGAACGCACCGGCGGCCGCTTCTTCCCCGCGCGCAGCGATCGCGACCTCGGCGAGGTCTACGCCGCCATCGACGAGCTGGAGAAGGCGCCGATCGAGGAGCCGCGCTACCGCACGACGGACCGCTTCGAGCCGCCGCTGCTGCTCGGCGTCGCGTTCCTGCTCCTGGGCCTCCTGCTGGACCTGGCATGGGTCCGGGCGGTGCCATGAACGAGCTGCTCTGGGCCCGCGGCCACTGGTGGCCGCTGCTGCTGTGCCTGCCGCTGCTGTGGCTCTTGCTGTTCGCGCTGCTCGGCCGCAGCCGGCGCGCCGCCCGGGCCTACGGCGTGCCGCTGCCCGCCGGCGCCGCCACGCCCGCCGGCCGCAGCAGCCGGCTGACGGCGCTGGCGGCGCTGACCGTGCTGGCGTTCCTCGATCCGCGCTACGGCGAGGAGGAGGTGGTGGTCGAACGGGCGGGTCTGGACCTGATCTTCTGCCTCGACACGTCGCGATCGATGCTGGCCCGTGACCTGGAGCCGACCCGTCTGCAGCGGGCGATCGGCGACATCCGGGCGGTGCTGCCGTCGCTGGTCGGCGGCGATCGCGCCGGCCTCGTCGTGTTCGCCGGCCAAGCCCGGCTCTGGGTGCCGCTCACCCACGACATGGACTCGTTCCGCGGGCTCCTGGCCGAGGTCGACACCAACGCCGTGCCGGTCGGCGGCTCGGACCTGGCCGCAGCGCTGCGGCGGGCCCGCGAGCTGGCCGAGGCCGGCCAGCAGAGCACGACGGTGGTGGTCCTGCTCACCGATGGCGAGGATCTCGCCGGCGAGGCGCGCGCCGCCGCTGCGGAGCTGGCGGCGGACCGGATCGTCGTGCACGCCGTGGGCTACGGCAGCGCTCTGGGCAGCAAGATCGTGGTGGCGCAGAACGGCCAGGAGACGTTCCTGCGCGATGACAAGGGCGAGGAGGTGGTGAGCGCCATGGACGTGCCGACCCTGACCGCGGTGGCGGAGGCCGCCGGCGGCGAGTTCGTGCGGGCCGAGGCCCTGCCCCTGCCGCTGGTGGAGTTGCATGACAAGCGGCTGCGGCCGATGCTGAAGCGCTCCTTCGAATCGGGCACCGAGAAGGCCCACAAGGCCCGCTTCCAGTGGCTGCTGCTGCCGGCGCTGTTGCTGCTGCTCTGGGAGCTGTTCGCGTTCGGAGGCCATCGGCGATGAAAGCACTGCTCGTTCTCGGACTGTTGTGGACGCTCGCCGGCGGCGATCGCGAGCGCGGGCTCGCGCTCTACCGGCAGGGCGACTACGCCGGCGCCGCCGAGGCGTTCGCCGCGGCCCTGCAGAGCGAGGGTGACAGCCCCGAACTGCACTACAACCTGGCCCTGTGCCGGTGGCGGCTCGGCCAGCTCGACGAGGCGCGGCAGGCCGCCGATCGCATGGCGGCCCTGGCCGCCGACGGCTTCGGCGCCCGCCACCAGGGGATCCTCGGCGGCGTGCGGCACGACCAGTCGGTGCAGCAGGAGCAGCAGGCGGTGCGGCAGAAGGCGGAGCCCGGCCAGCTGGAGGCGGCGGTCGGCACGCTGGAGCAGGCGTTGACGCTCGCCCGGGAGGCGCGCGACCACTTCGTCCACGGCGGCGCCGCCGCGGATGCCGGCCCGGAGTTGGTGCGCAACCTGCAGCGGGAACTGCAGCGCATCGCCGAGCTGGAGCGCAAGCTCGAGGAATGGAAGAAGGAACTGGAGCAGCAGAAGCAGGACGAGTCGAAGCAGGACGAGCAGCAGAAGCAGGATCCGAAGCAGGACGAGAAGAACCAGGACCAGCCGAAGCCGGACGAGAAGCAGGACGAGAAACAGGGCGAGCCGCAGAAGGATCCACCGAAGGACCCACAGCAAGGCCAACAGAGCCAGGACCCGTCCAAGCCCGACACGCGGCCGGAACCCAAGCCGGAACCCAAGCCGGAGCCCAAACCCGACCAACCGCAGGGGCAAGGGGCCGAACCGCCGCCGGATCCGCAGGGGGAGCAGAAGCCGGAGCCGAAGCCCGACGCCGGCGGTGCCGTGCCGAAGGTCGAAGCCGAGCCGTCCGACAAGCGGCATGACGCGCCCGGCGAGCAGAAGCAGGGCGAGTTGTCGCCGGAGGAGACGGCCCGGCTCCTCGAGATCCTCGAGCAGCTCGACGGCCGGCTGCAGGAGCACCGCGCCCGGGCCCGGGCGGCGCGCAAGCAGGTGGGGCGCGACTGGTGAGATCCCTGGCGCCGAGCCCGGCCCTGCTCGCCCTCCTGGCGGCGCTCGCTCCCGCCCAGGAGGAACTGCGTTGGGAGGGCCCGGTGCCGGCCACGGTCCGGCTGGGCGACGCCAGCCGGATCGTGCTGAGCATCGAAGGGCGCGGCGCCAATCCCGGCGCGCCGGAGCTGCCCAAGGTCGAGGGCCTGTCGATCCAGGCCTCGGGCCCCAGCCGGCGCATGTCGAGCTTCTTCGACGGCCGGCGGATGGTGGAGCACCACCAGGTGCAGTTCGAGATCGTGCTGCAGCCGCAGCGCGAGGGCACCTTCCAGATCCCGCCGATCCGGATCAACACCGGCAGCCGGCTGCAGCAGACCGAGGCGTTCCGGATCGACGCGGTGAAGGACCTGCAGGGCGGCGAGTTCGGTTTCCTCGACGTGACGGTGGAGCCGCAGCGGGTCTACGTGCACGAGCCGGTGCACGTGTTCGTCGAGTTCGGCGCCGACGCCGGCCTGCGCCCGGTGACCGACGTCCACAACCGCTACCGCTTCGTCGACTTCGAGGTGCAGGCGCCGTGGCTGCAGAAGCTGGCGGGCGCCGTGCCGATCGAGGTGCCGGATCCGGAGAACGGCACGCCGGTGGTGCTGAACCGCACGCTGCAGACCGCCGGCTACGAGTCCGGCGCCCAGCGCAATGGCCGCGCGTGGCACCGCTTCTGGTTCCAGAAGGCCTTCCTGCCCACCCGCACCGGCCGCATCGAGCTGCCGGCACCGCTGCTGCGCTACCACGTGATGCTGCGCGAGGGCCGCACCGGCATCTTCGGCGAACGGGTCGGCGCGCAGAGCCAGAACTACTACGTCTACGGCAAGCCGGTCGTCATCGACGTGCTGCCGATCCCCGAGGAAGGCCGGCCCGAACCGTTCTACGGCGGCGTGGGGCGCTTCACGCTGGAGGCCTCGCTGGACCGGTCGACGGTGAAGCTCGGCGCGTCGGTGAAGCTGACGCTGACGGTGCGCGGCCGCGGCAACCTCGAGTTCCTGCGGCTGCCCGAGCTGGACGCGCTGCCGGGCTTCCACAAGCTCGGCCAGACCGAGCAGCGCGACCAGGAGAGCAGGAGCGTCACCTACGACCTCACGCCGACCGACGCCGCCATCACCGAGGTGCCGGCCATCGGCTGGAACTTCTTCGACACGACGCCGGGCTTGGAGAAGTTCGTCGAGGTGCAGACGCGGCCGCTGCCGCTGCAGGTGCGACCCCTGGCCAACGGCGAGACGCTAGCGCCGCTGCCCGAGGTGGCCGCCACGGCGCCGGTGGTGCCCGGCGTCGACGACATCCACGATCTGCACGAACTGGCCGGTCCGCCGGTGCCGCTGCCCGATCCGCCGGGCATGCCGTGGCGCTGGGCGGCGGTGCTCGGGCCGTGGTCCGGTCTCCTGCTGCTGGCGCTGCTGCTGCGCTTCCATCGGCGTCGGGCGGCCGATCCGCTGGCACGGCGGGCCCGGGCCGCTGCAGCGACCTGCCGCGCCGCGCTCCGTTCCGGCGGCGCGCCGGTCGATGCGCTGTGCGGCTACCTGGCCGACCGCCTCGGCGTGCCGCCGGCGGCGGTGATCGGCCCGGACCTGGGCGAACGGCTGCGCGGTGCGGGCTGCCCGCCGGACCTCGCCGACGAGGCGGCGGCGGCGGTCGAACGGGGCGTCGCCGGTCGCTACGGCGGCGCTGGCGGCCTCGATGCGGCGGCGGTGGCGGCGCTGGTGGCCCGGCTCGAGCCCGCTCCCCTGCGGCGCCTGCCGGCCGCGCTGCTGTTCCTGCTGCTGCCGTTTGCGGCGCCGGCGCCGGTCGCGGCCCAGGACGGGGTCGCCGCCTACCGTGCCGGCGAACACGCCGGTGCGGCGCGCGAGTTCGCCGCGGCGGTGCGGACCACCGGCGACGCCCGGCAGTGGGCCAATCTCGGCAACGCCCACTTCCGGCAGGGCGATCTGCCGCGCGCCATCTGGGCCTGGGAATCGGCCCGGCTCGGCCTGCCGCGCGACGCCGAACTGGTGGCCAACCTGCGGCTGGCCCGGCGGCGGCTCGAACTGGCCGACGGCGGCGGCGAGCCGTTCCTGCAGGCAGTGGCCGACCTGCGCTCTGCCACCACGCCGGACGAACGCCTGCTGCTCTGCATCGTGCTGCAGGGCGTGGCCGCCGCGCTGCTGCTGCTGGGCGGCCGGCGCCGCGTGCTGCGCGGGCTCGGCCTCGTCGTGCTGGCGCCGGCGGTGCTGTTGGCCCTGGAGGTGCTCTGGTGGCAGCCCGCACGGCCACCGCAGGGCATCGCCCTGCGCGAACTGCCGGTGGTGGCGGAGCCCCGGGCCGACCTGCCGCCGGTGGCCACCGTGCGGCCCGGCGCCGCCCTCGCGGTGCTCGGCGGCGACGAAACCTGGCTTCGCGTGCGGGCCGGCGACCGACGGGGCTATGTCCGGGCCGCCGACCTCGCGGTGGTGGGCCGGCTCGCGCCCTGACCCGTCGTCCCGGGTTCAGCGTAGCCGTTGCAGCATGCGCCAGCCGAGGAACGCCAGCAGCAGGCCGAACAGCACCATCACGCCGCCGAACAGGTAGGCGATGAGATCGGGATTGGCGATCACCACGATCCCCAACAGCGCCAGCCCGATGCCGGGCACGATCAGGATCAGCGGCGCCTGCGGCGGCAGCTGCGGCATGCCGCCGCGGTTGAGGTCGATGTTCATCCGTCGATCGGCTTCTCGTAGATGCGGTATCGGCGATAGACGCGGTGGCCCAGCGTCTCCAGCGGGCCGAGCATGTCCTTGTTGTCCTCCAGGATCCAGCTCGCCTCGTCGGAACGGAAGCCGGCGGCGATGCCCTGGCTGATCACGGCGTGCATCAACTGCATCTCGACGCCAAGCTTCCGCGCCTCGGGCACCACGCCCAGCGTGATCACCCGGATCCTGGTGTTCTGCTTCATCGCGCGCAGGAAGCGCAGCCAGCCGAACGGCAGCAGCCGGCCGTTGGCGGCCTTCAGGCCGACGTTGCCGTCGGGCAGCGCCACGGCGAAGCCCACCGGCGCGCCGTCCCGTTCGGCGATGTGCATCAGCGCCGGATGCGCCAGCTTCCGCATGTCGCGGGCCTGCGCCAGGAACTCGGCGCGGCTCATCGGCACGAAGCCCCAGTTGCGCTCCCAGATGCGGTGGTAGAGGTCCCACAGCACCTCGCACTCCTGATCGAAGCGCCGCAGGTCGAGCCGTTGCACCGTGGTGCCCGACTTCCGCTGCAGATGCGCGACGATGCGATCGACGCGGGACAGGTCGAGGCCCTCGGCGGTGCCCAGCAGGGCCAGCAGGTCCTTGGCCTTCTGCAGCCCGTGCCGTTCGAGCCAGGTCGCGTAGTGCGGCGGATTGTGCGGCATCAGCAGCACCGGCGGCCCGGGCTCGCCTTCCACCAGCAGCCCGCAGCGGTAGTTGGTGGACAGGTCCACCGGCCCGCGCAGCACCGTGGCGCCGCGCTGCCGCAGCCAGCGCCGCGCCGCGTCCAGCATGGCGCCGGCCGCCTTCTCGTCGACCGCCTCGAAGTGGCCGAAGAAGCCGACCCGGTCGCCGTGGAACTCGTCGTGCAGCCGGTCCCGGCAGGCGGAGATGCGGCCCACCGGCCGGCCGCCGCGGTAGCCCACCAGGAACTCCACCTCGGCGTGCCGGAAGAACGGGTTGCGCTTCGGATCCAGGATCCAGGCCTCGGCCGCCGGCAGGGGCGGGACGAAGTGCGGATCGCCGCGCTGGAACGCCCCCTGCAGGGCGAGGAAGCGGGCCGGATCGCGCAGCGGGCGGATCTCGAGGGTCTCGGTACTGGCCGTTGCCGGTCCTGGAGCGGAGGCGGTCATCCGGGTAAGAGACTAGCGGAATGATCCGCCAAGCCCGCATGCGCCGATCGCCGAACCCGGCCGGCGCGCTCGCCCTGGCCCTGTTCGCCGCCTGCGGCAGCGCCGAGCGCCGCTACGACCCGGGCGCCCTGCCGCCCGACCGGATCGCCGTGCTCCAGGCGGCCGAGAAGGCCTACCGCGACGGCGACGAGGCGTTCCCCGCCCAGCGCGACGCCCTGAGCCGCGATCCGGTCACCGCCGCCTGGCTCACCCGCATGCTGGTGCTCGACGTGCTGCGGGTCCGCGAGAAGCGCGACACCGGCCGGGATCAACAGCTCCTGCGGGCGGCCGCCGGCATGCGCGATCCGATCGAGGTGCGGGCCATGACCCACCTGCAGGCGCTCGGCGCCGCCGCCGCGCCCACGGTGGTCGGCGACCTGATCCAGCACGTGCACGGCGACCGGCGCGAACTGGGCGTCGAGATCCTGGCGTCGATCGGCGCCGGGTCCCTGCCGGCGCTGCAGCCGGCCCTGCAGAGCGGTGAGCCCCGCATCCGCCGCACGGCGGTGCGCGCCGTGGCCGGCATGGAGCCCGGGCCCGCCACCGCCGAGGCCCTGCGCACGGCCCTGCAGGACGGCGACTTCGGCGTGCGCGGCGAGGCCGCCCGCGGGCTGGGCCGCGGCCCGGGCGATGTGGCCCTGCTGGTGCAGATCGTCGAGCAGGACGGCGATGCGTTCGTGCGGCGTTCCGCCGCCCAGGCGCTCGGCGCCTGCCGCGACAGGGCCGCCGCCACGGCCCTCGTGCAGTACCTCGAGCGCTGCAAGCAGCAGCGCGACCACACCGGCGAGCAGGCGGCGCAGGCCGCCCTGCAGGCCCTCAGCGGCGGCCGCGGCCCGCGCACCGTCGAGGCCTGGCGGAGCTGGTGCGGCAAGTGGGATCCGGCGGCGCCCGTGGCCAACGGTCGCTGAGCCAACAGGCACTGGGAGACGCAACCTTGGACGAATGGAAGATCCACCGGGACCGCGCCCGCTGCGAGATCCCGGGCTGCCCGCTGCCGGGCCAGAACGAGTTCTTCGCCGTGCTCGAACTGCCGGCCTGCGTCCGCCGCGACCTCTGCGACGCCTGCTTCAAGAACCTCGAGCGTTCCGCCCCGCAGCCGCCGGTGTACTGGCGCGCCGCCCGCAAGCACGCCGGCAGCAAGGAGCCGGTGCTCGACCTGGTCTCCCTGCGCCACCTGTTCGATCGCCTCGGCCTCGTCGACGACGACAAGGCCCGCAGCCTGCGCTACTTCTGCGCCCTGCTGCTGCTGCGCAAACGCGTGCTGAAGATGGTGCGCCCACGCAACGCCCACGAGGAGCGCGCCGATCTCGTGGTGATCGATCCGAAGCTGAAGGAGATGGAGCCGGTGGCCCTGTTCGCGCCCGCCGTCGACGGTCACGACCTCGGCGCCGTGAAGGAGGAGCTGCTGGCGGCGCTGGGCGAGGGCGGCATCGCCGCCGGCGATCCGGATGGCCCCCTGGAAGGCCCGGCCGACGGCGCTACTTCCAGCTGATGTCCCAGACCAGCTCGTCGCCCTTCTCCTGGGCGGTGGCCACCGGCACGCTCAGCCACGCCCGGTTGCGCTCATGCGCGGCCTCGACGCCGCGGCCCCGCGGCTCGACGCCCGAGCTGATCACCGTGTCGGGCAGCACCACTTCGATCCGGATGGTCCCGGCGATCTCCCGGGTCTTGCCGGTCGGGTCGTAGACCTTCGCCGCCGCCCGCCGGCCCTCGGCATCGGGCACCAGCGCCGTCACCCACGCCGCCTCGGGCCCGCGCGGCACGAACACCCGCAGTCGCGGCATCTCGTCCCGGCGCGTGCCGCCGAGGAACCGGATGCCGCCGAACTGCAGCTCGGC
>CAZMGG010000185.1:0-9053 GCA_964565715.1 uncultured candidatus Brocadiaceae bacterium
CGCATTGCCCAGTTCCATGCCGGCGACGAACAGCTCGAAGCGCTCGGCCACCCGCGGGTCCGCCGGGCTCTGCTTGGCCAGCGGGCAGATCGCCACCGGATAGTCGGTGACGAAGATCGGGCCCTGCAGCTGGTCCTCGACGGTGGCCTCGAACACGTCGTTGGCCAGCTTCGGGTGCGGCAGGCCGTCGGTCTTCAGGCCGAGCGCGGCGGCGCGGCGGCGCACGCCCGGCTCGTCGAACCAGTCGAGCCCGCCGTTGTTCTGCGCGAACAGGTCGAGGTAGCGCGCCTTCTGGAACGGCGGCCGCAGGTCGTACTGCCGCTCGCGGAAGGTGATGGTGCCCTGGCCGCCCAGCACGCGTTCCACCAGGTGGGCGAACAGGCCCTCGACCCGGGCCATCACGTCCTGGTAGTCGGCCCACGCCTCGTAGCTCTCCAGCATGGTGAACTCGGGGTTGTGGCGGGTACTGATGCCCTCGTTGCGGAAGACGCGGCCGATCTCGTAGACACGCTCCATGCCGCCGACGATCAGGCGCTTCAGGTACAGCTCCGGCGCGATGCGCAGGTAGAGCTGCATGTCCAGCGCGTTGTGGTGGGTGGTGAAAGGCCGCGCCGTGGCGCCGCCGAAGATCGGCTGCAGGATCGGCGTCTCGACCTCGGTGTAGCCCAGCGAGTCGAAGTAGGCCCGCACCTCGCGCACGACGGCCGCGCGGCGTTCGAAGGAGCGGCGGACCTCGGCGTTGGCCTGCAGGTCGACGTAGCGCATCCGGTAGCGGGTCTCCTGGTCCTGCAGGCCGTGCCACTTCTCCGGCGCCGGCCGCAGGGCCTTGCTGGCCAGCACCACCTCGGTGGCCCAGATCGTCGGCTCGCCCTTCTGCGTGCGGCCCAGCTCGCCGGTGATCGCCACCAGGTCGTTGGCCTCGACCCGCTTGCGGTCGGGCCAGAAGGCCGGCAGGCGGTCGCGCTCGAAGCCGACCTGCAGGGAACCGGTGCGGTCCTCGAGGTGGCTGAAGCGGAGCTTGCCGAAGTCGCGGATCTGGGTCAGCCGGCCCGCCAGGGTGACGGTCTGGCCCAGGCGCAGGTCGAAGTCGGCCAGCACCGTGGCGACCGGCACCGGCCGGCCGACGCGGGGGGGATACGGGTCCACGCCCGCGCTCCGCAGGGCCTTGAGCTTCTCCAGCCGATCCTTGTCGATGCCGTCGGTCACGCGTTCGTCCGCCTGCGAAAAGGCGGGCAGGATAGGGGCGTGCCCGGCGGCGAGAAAGGGCGGGTCGCCGGGAAACGACGGCGCCCGCGGCCCCGGGAGGGGCGCGCGGGCGCGGCGGCGGGCCGGGGCCCGGACTACTGGATCGTGCCGATCAGCCAGTAGAGCCGGGTGCCGGCAGGGGCCTGGCTGATGTCCAGCGGCGCGTTGCTGCCGAGCGGCACCCACTGCACCTTCGTGTTGGCGGTGGGGACCGTGTTGCTGCCGGTGCCCATCGACCAGGCCAGCCCGGTCGGCGGGTTGCAGGTGAAGCGCAGCTGGCCGTCGGTGATGGTCTGGCCGCTCGGCGTGCTGACCGACACCTGCATCAGGGTGTTGGTGGTCAGGTCGAGATGCCACACGTCCTCGCTGGTCGCGGTGGCCGTGCCGACGCGCTCCGCCCAGGCGACGTGGTTGCCGTCGGCGGCGATGGTCAGGCTCTGGATGTAGCGCACCTGGGTCGTGGTGCCCTGGGTGCTGTTGTTGCTGAGCTGGACCGCGACGCCGCCGTTCTCGGCGTCGAAGCGGTAGACGTTGGCGTCCTCGTAGGTGGTCGAGGTGCTGCCGGTGAAGTCCTCACGGGCGGTGAAGTAGACGTAGTCGCCCACCGGCGCGCGCCGCATCAGCATCTCCAGGGCGAACCACGGGTCGGTGGTCGTGGAGATGCCGCCGGTGCGCAGGGTGCCGACGCTGCCGCCGCCGCCGAACTCGGTGCCGGTGACGTCGTGCACGGCGCCCGTGGCGGCGTTCACCGCGACGATGTTGTGCATGTTGCCGGCGCTGTTGGAGCGGATGAAGTACCACCAGTTGCGGTTGAGCGACCAGAACTGGCCGCGGGTGCGGTGGTCGGTGGCGGTGCCGATCTGGGCGATGGTGCCGGTGGGCACGTCCAGGCTGTAGAAGCCCTGGGCGGTGCTGGAGGTGCCGGCGAAGAACAGCACGGTGGTGTTGTTGAGGAAGACCACCTCGGAATAGAAGGTGGCGCCGGCGACGGTGTGGATCGTCGGGTTGGCCGCGCCGTCGGCGACGCAGATGCCGGTGAAGCTGGTGGTGGCGCCGGCGGAGGCCATGGTCAGGAAGGCGAACTTGCTGCCGTCGGGCGAGACCGAGGCCTTGAGACCCTGCGAGGAGTTGTTGGCCGTGCTGGGCGAGATCGCGGCGTAGCCGAACTCGGTGACGCCGGTGACGGCGGCGAACTGCGTGTGGTTGGTGACCAGCGGCGTGCCGGCGTTGTTCACCAGCATGGCGATGTCCATCTCGGTGCGCGAGTTGGCGGCGATGCTGCTCAGCGGGAAGAAGGCGCGGGCGCCGTCCGGCGAGATGCGCCAGGAGAACGGGAAGGCCCAGACGTTCGGCAGGTTGGACACCGTGGTGTTGGGCAGCGCCAGCGGCTGCATCTGCGCCGGCGCGGTGGCCGAGGTCCAGAAGAAGCCGTTGCTGCCCGAGGCCAGCAGGAAGTCGTTGGTGAAGGCCAGCGTGCCGTCGAAGAACGACGCGGCGGTGGTGGTGCCGGCGGGGGTGATGTCGATCACCGGGCTCATGCCGTCGGTGCGGAACGCCCAGACCATGGGTGCGAACGCCGGCGCGGTGTTGCTGTCCTTGACGTAGACCGCGGCCCACTGCCCGTCACGGGAGAAGCCGGGATAGAACATCTGCTGCGTCGGGGTGGCGCTGGTGCCGGTGTCGAGCCAGGTCGAGCCGGGCACGATGCGGGCGGTGCCGGTGGCGCGTTCGAGGCTGAGGATGCTGAACTGCCTGCCGTTGGCGAAGTCGCGGATCAGCGAGATGTCGTAGCCGTTGGGGCAGGACACGACCTGGTAGCCCGTGGCGTGCATGGCCCGGCCGACGCGGCGGCCGCTCGCCGAGTCCATGTCCGAGTTGAAGGCGGTGCCGCTGAAGGTGCCCTGGTAGCCGGCGACCGTGCCGTCGTCGCCGCGGTGACGGGTGACGAGGTAGCTGAAGGGCGGGATGCCCTGGCTGACCGGCGCACCGATCGTCGCGTTGCCGATCGACTGGATGTCGGCGTTGGCGATCGTTCCGGAGTTCGAAGCGGCCTGGGCGATGGTGACGCCGCAGAGGCCGGCGGAGACCGTGATCGACAGGTCGTTGTCCGCCAGGCTGAGCGTCAGAGTGCTGGGTTCGAAGTCGATCGACTGCAGGTCGAACGGGTAGCCGATGAACAGCGGCAGGTTGGGCACGGTGACCGAGTGCGTGCGGGCGCCGGTGCCGTCGAGGACGCCCTGGAACGCCGCGACGTTGTCGTTCGGGTTGACGCGCGCGTCACCGACGACGTTCAGTCCGGCGACCGTGATCGGGGTGACCGGCGCGTAGGGCGGCGACCACAGGAAGGCATAGAGGTTGCCCGATGCCGTGGTCGGGTGGTTCATCTGGAACGTGATCGTGCTGCCGATGAAGGCAGGCGTGTTGAGTTGCATGGTGCGGCCGGATTGGGCGGCGGCGGCGGCGGCAATGGTCAACGCGCAGAGGGGAGCGAGGACGTGCTGGTTCATGGGATGGGGATTCCGCAGGTGATCGCCGACCGAGATCCGGTTGTCGGGGCTCGCGAAGGCGCGGGAATCCTCACCGGCGCCGAAAGCCGGTCAAGGGGGGCTGGGAGGGGCTCCACAGTGATGCGAGCAGTCGATTGCGTCTTATGCGCGGCGGCGGAATGCGCGTCGTAGGACGGGCGCGGTGGAACGCCCGGCGGCATCGACCAGAAGCAGGCGGGCCGACCCTGCTGGGCCGGCCCGTCGCCGCGATCCGTGGTGGCCGGTCGGCGCGCGCGCGGACTTGTCACATCGGCGTGACGTCGGTCCGGCCGCCCGCGGCGGCTACTTGTTGTGCCGCGTCAGCCGCGTGGTGCGCATCTTCTGGAAGGCCTCGGCGTCGGGATAGAGCGTCAGCAGGCGCTGCCAGCCCTTGGCGGTCTTGGCGTTCCAGTCGGCCTTGCGCGGATCGACGTCCTCGCCGATCTCGACCGGCACGAAGCCCATGTTGATGCCCACCGTCATCGTGTCGAGCAGCTTGTTCAGCTCCCACGCGTACATCGACTCGAAGCTGTCCTTGTAGTCGACCTCGCGCAGGCGGTTGATGATGCCGGCGAGCGCAGTGAAGCCCATCTTCTCCAGTTCGGTCTTGGCGCCGGGGCCCTGGCGGCCGCCCTGGCGCACGGTGTCGAGCAGTTCGACGACCTTCTGCTGATCCGCCTCGCTGATGCCGGCCGGCCACGCCAGCGGCTCGGTGCTGGTCTTCGGATCGAAGACCATGTCCATGCTGGTCACCTTCGACTTCTTCCAGCGGTCGCTCGGGTCCGAGCTCTCGCGCATCTCCGGCTCATCGGTCTCCGGTTTGGTTTCGGGCTTGGTCTCCGGCGTGGTGGCGGCGGGCTGCTCGACGGGCTTCTCGACCGGCTTCTCGACCGGCGTCGAGGCCTCGGCCGGCTTGGCGTCACCGCGCGCGGCGGTTGCATCGGCGGGTTGCGCCGCGGGCTTGTCGGCCGGCTTCTCGGGCTGGCTCGCTGGTGGCTGCTGCGCGGTGTCGGTGGTGGCGGGCTTGCCGTCGCCCTGCAGCATGAGGATCGCCACGACGGCGATGGCCAGGACGCCGACGCCGCCCAGCACCAGCGGCATCTTGCTGCCGCCGCCGGCCGGGCGCTCGCGACCGCGGCGGCCGGGCCTGCCGTCGCCCTCGGCTTCGCCCGCCTCGTCCTTGCCCCGGCGGCCGCGGCGGCCGGCGGCGGCGCCGGCAGAGGCCTTGCGGCCGGCGGGCTCCTCGCTGCGCTTCTTGGCCGGCTTCGCACCCGCGGCCACCGCCGGGGCCGGGGCCGCGGCCTTGCTCGCGCCGGCGGCCCTGGCCGGGCTGGCCGCGGCCTGCCGCTGGCCCTGGACGTCGATGGCGGAGCCGCAGGCCTTGCACTTGGCCGAGGCGGCAGTGAACGACTCGGGCAGCTTGTACTTGGCGCCGCAGTTGTCGCAGACGATCTGGATCACGGACATGGGCGGTGGGGGGCGGGGGGTCGACGGGGTGTCGGGGGGTGGGGCCGGCTGCGCCGGCCGGTCGGGGTCACTTCTTGGCCGGGGTCTTGCCGGCGGCCGGCGCCGGGTCCTTCTTCACGTCGAGGGACTCCTCGGTCTCGATGAGCTTCTGGAAGTCGCCCTTGTGGTACTGGTACCACCAGGCGAACCACTGCTTGATCGACGACATGCGGGCGGCCTTCAACTGCTCCGCCGTGCCCTGGTCGGCCACCGGATAGGCGTAGGCATTGCCGGAGACCTGCCGCAGGCAGCGGTCGATCTGCGAGATCTTCAGGTTGTTGGCCATCACGTCGCTGGACAGCTCGAACAGGGCGTTGAGCAGGCGCGCCACGGCGGGGCGGCCGATCTCGACGATCCGGTTGGTGGCGCGGTTGAACAGCGTGCCCGGCGAACTCGGGTCAGCGCTCTGGATCAGGTCGGCGACCAGCTTGTCGATCTCCTGGCGCAGCTCCGGCGAGGCCTCGGGCAGGTGCTCCAGGGCCACCGGCTGCGACTCGCTGACCTCCATCTTGTGCCCCATGAAGTCGATCTCCTGGGTCTTCGGCCGCTCGATCTTCTCGTGCGGGACGAAGCGCTCGCCCTTCTGGCGGACCTCGATCGGCTTGATCTCGACGGTCCAGGCGGTGACGCGGGGCTGCGTGCCTTCCATGCGGTAGTCTACCTTGACCTCGCAGCGCGCATTCTGCTTGTACTGGGTCGCGTCCTTCTTCGGCGACAGGTAGACGCGCACCGAGCCCTGCGCCGCCGTTGCCATGGCGGCATCCAGCATCATCGCGTCGGTGCACTCGAGGTCGCGCAGGTAGCGCGTCGACTCGTGGTTCTGGAACGCGGCGAAGATCTCCTGCTCGAGCTTCTCGCGCTCGTCGCCGGTGGTGTTGGCGTAGGCGCGCTCCGAGGTCACGCCGAGCAGGGCCTGGGCGGCGCCCAGGTCGGTGGCCTCCTTCAGGCCGAAGGTGTTGTTGGCGGCCACCGCGTCGGCCCAGCGCTTGATCGCCGCCACCGTCGGGTTGCGCAGGGAGGTGTCCGGCGCCACCGGCACCGGCGCCGGCGCCGGCCGCACCGCCGGCGTGCCGCCCGACGACTTGATGACGATGAAGCTGCCGACGATCAGCACCGCCAGCACGCCGAAGCCGACGTAGGCCTTGCTGTTGTCCTTCGGCCGCGGCCGCTTGCCGGCGGCGACCTTGGCGAAGAAGGTGCGGTGACACTGCGAGCAGGTCACCTTCATGTCGATGCTCTCCTCGGCGATGCGGTACTGGTGACCGCACTGCGGGCAGAACACGTCGATCTTGCCATCGCTGCGCACCCGCGGGCCGCGGCTGCTGCTGGTCTCCTTGGACCGGGACGACGAAGCGCGGGACGCGGTGGCGCGGGAAGACGACCGTCTGGGCACGCTGGGATTCCTCGGGCTGGGTTTGGGGCGGACCGACGGTAAGGGGGGTGCCGGTGGGGGTCAACCGCACCGGCGTCCCGGGCCGGGGTTGGTTCGGGGCCGCTGGGCGCGTAATCCTGCCGCCGTGCACTTCCGGCTGGTGAGCGAACTGCGGCCCGCGGGCGACCAGCCCGCCGCCATCGAGCGGGTGGCCGGCTGGATGCGGGCCGGGGCGCCGGCCTGCACGGTGCTCGGCGTCACCGGCTCCGGCAAGACCTTCACCGTGGCGCAGGTGGTCGCCGAGCTGCAGCGGCCGACGCTGGTGCTGGCTCCCAACAAGACCCTGGCGGCGCAGCTCTACTCCGAGTTCAAGAGCTTCTTCCCCGACAACGCCGTCGAGTACTTCGTCTCGTACTACGACTACTACCAGCCCGAGGCCTACGTCCCGACCACCGACACCTACATCGAGAAGGACGCGCTGATCAACGAGGCCATCGAGCGGATGCGCAACTCCGCCACCCGCTCGCTGATGGAACGGCGCGACGTGCTGATCGTCGCCTCGATCTCGTGCATCTACGGCCTCGGCTCGCCGGAGCACTACCGCGAGCTGTCGGTGCACCTGCGCCGCGGCGCCCGGATCGACCGCGACGTGCTGCTGCGGCAGCTGGCGGCGATCCAGTTCCAGCGCGACAACTTCGACTTCCAGGCCGGCCGTTTCCGCGTCCGCGGCGACGTGATCGAGGTCTACCCGAGCTACGAGGACGCCCGGGCGGTGCGGGTGGAGCTGTGGGGCGACGAGATCGAGGCGCTGACCGAGGTGGATCCGCTGCGCGGCGAGGTGCTGCGCGAACTCGACCAGGTGACGATCTATCCGACCAGCCACTACGTGACGCCGGACGACCGGCTGACCCTGGCGATCGAGTCGATCGAGCAGGAGCTGCAGCAGCGGCTGCAGGAGCTGGAGGGCAAGGGCAAGCTGCTGGAGGCGCAGCGGCTCGGCCACCGCACCCGGCACGACCTGGAGATGCTGCGCGAGACCGGCATCTGCCAGGGCATCGAGAACTACAGCCGCCACCTGGACGGCCGCCGCGAGGGCCAGCCGCCGGCGACCCTGCTGCACTACTTCCCGGACGACTTCCTGCTGGTGGTGGACGAGAGCCACGTGGCGGTGCCGCAGAGCGGCGGCATGTATCGCGGCGACCGGGCCCGCAAGCAGAACCTGGTCGACTTCGGCTTCCGGCTGCCGTCGGCGCTGGACAACCGGCCCCTCAAGTTCGAGGAGTTCGAGGCGCTGCAGCGGCAGGTGATCTACGTGTCGGCGACGCCCGGCGATCACGAGCTGCAGCGCTCGGCGGACCGGGTGGTGGAACTGGTGGTGCGGCCCACCGGGCTGCTGGACCCGCCGGTGGAGGTGCGCAAGGCCACCGGCCAGGTCGACGACGTGGTCGGCGAGGTGAAGGCGCGCGCCGCCCGCGGCGAGCGGGTGCTGGTCACCACGCTCACCAAGCGTTCGGCCGAGGAGCTGACCGACTACTTCCGCGACCTCGGCATCAGGGTGCGCTACATGCACGCCGACATCGACAGCCTGGAACGGACGGCGCTGATCCGCGACCTCCGGCTCGGCGTGTTCGACTGCCTGGTGGGCATCAACCTGCTGCGCGAGGGGCTCGACCTGCCCGAGGTGACCCTGGTGGCGGTGCTCGACGCCGACAAGGAGGGCTACCTGCGCAGCAAGACCTCGCTGATCCAGACCTGCGGCCGCGCTGCCCGCAACGTCCATGGCCGCGTGATCCTCTACGCCGACCGGGTGACCGAGTCGATCCAGGGGGCGATGGCGGAGATGGACCGGCGGCGGGCCCGCCAGGCCGAGCACAACCAGGCCCACGGCATCACGCCGAAGACCGTCGTCAAGGCGGTGCGCGAGCTGCTCGAGGTGCTGCCCGAGGAGGCCGAGGAGCAGCAGCCGAAGCGGGGCAAGGGCCGCGGCCGGCGCGACCAGACGGCGAGCGCGGCGCCGGCGGCGCCCGCCGGCAGCGCGCCGTTCACCGACCGCCGCCAGCTCGCCGTGCACGTCAAGCAGCTGCGGGCCGAGATGATGGCGGCGGCCAAGAACCTCGACTTCGAACTGGCGGCGCGGATCCGCGACGAGGTGTTCCGGCTGGAGAAGCTGGAGATGGAGCTGCTGTGAACGAGGCGGTGGTGCGGCAGGCGGCCCGGCTGCCCGAGCAGGCCGGCGTCTACCTGTTCCTCGACCGGGCCGGCCGGGCGCTCTACGTCGGCAAGGCCGCCAACCTGCGGGCACGGGTGCGCAGCTACCTGCGACCCGGCGGCGACGGCCGCCCGTTCGTGCCGGCGCTGGACGCCGAGGCCGCAGCCCTCGAGTTCGTCGCCACCGCCACCGAGCA
>CAZMGG010000186.1:0-8746 GCA_964565715.1 uncultured candidatus Brocadiaceae bacterium
GGGAGTACGAGGACGGCTCGCTCGGCGAGATCTTCCTCGACATGCACAAGGAGGGCGCCGCCTTCCGCAGCCTGATGAACTGCTTCGCCATCGCCGTGTCGCTGGGCCTGCAGCACGGCGTGCCGCTCGACGAGTTCGCCGACGCGTTCGTGTTCACCCGCTTCGAGCCGAACGGCATGGTGCAAGGCCACGACCGCATCAAGATGGTCACCTCGGTGATCGACTACGTGTTCCGCGAGCTGGCGATCAGCTACCTCGGCCGCACCGACCTGATGCAGGTGCAGACCGAGGACCTGCGGCACACGACGATGGGCAAGGCGCCGGACTACACCGACGAGGAAGTGGTCTCCGAGGTGGTCTACGAGGGCGAGGCGCCGCCGGTGCCGGAGGCCGACCAGCGCCTGCATCCGCCGAGCCGCGGCATGGACCGCGACGAGTGGCACCCCTCCGCGGGGGATGCGCGCGGCGACCACCCGCATCATCCCCGCGGTGATGCCCCGCGCAGCGCCACCGCCGCCGCCTCGGCGGCCACGGTGGCCACCCGCGAGAGCCGCGAGCTGCGCCAGCGGATCGCCGAGGCGCGCCTGAAGGGCTACGAGGGCGACCCGTGCGGCGCCTGCGCGGCCTTCACCCTGGTACGCAACGGCACCTGCCTGAAGTGCGTGTCCTGCGGCGCCACCAGCGGCTGCAGCTGACCGCATCGCCGTGATCGGCTGCTGCCGCCGGCCTGATCCGCCGGCGGCAACGGCGCCTCGGCGCAGCCCGAATCGGGACTTCACCGGCCCCGCCCTTCAAGTCGATGCGTCCCCCACATCAGGGGAGAGGCATCCGGGATGGGGAACAGGAAACATCACGTCGCCCTGGCGGCGGGGCTGCTGCTGGCCGCGTGCGGCGGCGGCGGCGGCGGCATCGGCAACTCCGGCGGCGACTCCGGCGCCGCGGCGGAGTTGTCTGGCACGCTGACGCTGCTGCAGCAGACGCCCGAGGAAGGCGCGGTGCAGGTGCCGCTGGACGGCGTGTTCCAGTTCCGCTTCGACGCCGCGCTCGCCCTGGAGAGCTTCGGCGACGAGGACACCTGGCTGCGGCCGCTGGCGCAGGTGCAGGACCCGGCCGCCAACGTGGCCGGCACCTGGAGCCTCGCCACGGCGGGCCAGACCGCGGTGTGGAAGCCGTCCCAGCCGCTGCTGGCCGAGACCGACTACGTCCTGCAGTTGTCGCCGCTCACCTGCGATCACCAGGGCCGCATCCTGGAGCGCGAGCATCGCCTGTCGTTCCGTTCCCTGGACCTGGTGCCGCCGACGGTGCTGGACATGAGCGTCGCCGCGGGTGCGGTGGGCGTCAGCCGCACCGCCGGCCTCGCCGTCACCCTGAGCGAAGGGCCGGCACCGGCCTCGCTGGACGGAGGCGTCGCGCTGCGCGACGCGTTCGGCACCGACTACCTGCTGGACGTGACGGTGATCGGCAACGTGGCGACGGCGACGCCGCGGGCGGATCTGCCCGGCGACCGGCAGTTCACGCTGACCGTGCGCGGCGGCCAGGGCGGCGTCACCGACCGGGCCGGCAACGCGCTGGCCGCCGACTGGAGCCGCTCGTTCCGCACCGCCGCCGACGCCGTGCGGCCGGTGGTGGCCGGCACCTGGCCGAGCACCGGCAGCACCGCGGTGTCGCCGCTGGCGCGGCCGGAGATCACGTTCAGCGAGTCGATGGATCCGTTCACCGTCGAGCCGTCGTCGCTGGTGTTCCAGGACCAGTTCGGCACCTTGGTCCCCTACCGGGTGATGCCGTCGCGCAACCAGCGCGGGCTGCGGCTGGAACCGCAGGTGGCGATGCAGCCCGGCCGGACCTACACCCTGGCGTTCGTGCTGGGGCCGGCGGCGGCCACCGACGTCAGCGGCAACCCCTTGGCGGCGACCACGGCGCTGGTGTTCACCACCGGCGACGATGCGACGCCGCCGGTCCTGGCGGCCAGCGTGCCGGGATCGGGCGCCAGCCGGGTGTCGCCGAACGTGGTGCCGGTGCTGAGCTTCAGCGAGCCGCTCGACAGCGCCTTCGTCAGCGGCCAGCGCGTCGTGCTGCGGCAGGGCGGCACGTCGGTGGCGAGCGTGGTGGAGTCGATCGAGGACGGCGCGGCGATCCGGATCACGCCGGTGCTGCCGCTGTCGATCTCGACCGGCTACACGATCACGCTGGCCGGCGGCGCCGAAGGGCTGCGCGACCGGGCCGGCAACGTGCTGCCGACCGACCTGACGCTGGGCTTCACCACGTCCGGCGACGCGACCACGCCGCAGGTGATGCTGCTGCCCGCCGACGGCGCAGTGGCGGTGTCGCCCACCGCCCGGATCAGCGCGGTGTTCCAGGAGCCGCTGGAACCGGCTTCGGTGCACGGCGGGACGTTCCTGGTCACCGACGAGAACGGCGCGCCGATCGCGGGCACGTTGAGCCTCGGCCGCGGCAACCGGGTGATCCAGTTCGTGCCGGCGCAGGCCTGGGCGCCGAACCAGCGCTACCGCACGGTGGTGCGCGGCGGGCCGGGCGGCATCGTCGAGCGCAGCGGCAACTGGATGAGCCTGGACGCCACCGCCGGCTTCCGCGTCGGCAGCAACGCCGATCGCACGCAGCCGACGGTGACCGCGACCCTGAACCGCATCGTCGAGGCCCGCCGGCGCGGCATGGTGGTGCCACCGTCGGGCTTCACCATCGACCTGGAGGCCAACGATCCGGTGGACCAGGCGCTCGACCCGGGCAGCTTCCGGATCGAGATCGCCGGCAGCGGGCCGGCGCCGGGCGCGGACCAGATCTACGCCACCAGCGTGGTCGGCTACCGGAACTGCAGCTGGCAGGTGCCCGCCGACCTGCAGCTGCCGCCGGGCACCTACACGCTGCTGGCCCGGGTCAGCGACCTGTCGGGCAACCAGGGCACCAGCGCCGCGGTGACCTTCGAGGTGGCGGCGCCGACCGCGGCGATGCTGCCGTTCGAGCGGACCCAGGTGGTGTGGGTGCGCACCGATCTCGATCGCGACGGCAACGGCACGGCGGACTTCGACGACGACCTGGTCCGGCTCGGCCTCAACACGCCGGGCGATCCGCGCGGCACCAACGGCTGGATGCGGCGGCTGGTGCTGGACGGGATCCTGGCGCAGTGCAACGCACTGCTCGGCCGCGGCCCGCGGGGCCAGCCGTTGGGCAGCGACTCGGTGGGCATCCGGCTGACCACGCGGATGCCGATCGGCGTGCCGCACATGCAGATCGCGCTGGGCGGCCTGGATCCCGAGGGTGACCGGCGGCGGGCCTTCGGCGATCCGTCCACCGGCGTGCTGGGGCGGGCCTACTACGACCAGCGCAACAGCCAGACCAACGACCGCAACATCGCCAGTTCGCCGGGTCTCGGCGTGTTCCCGGCGGAGCTGTTCCTCTACCAGGCGCGCATCCACATCCAGGTCTACCCGTCGTTCCAGACGCTGTTCGCGCAGCGTTTCCTGCCGCTGATCCCGGCGATGGGCGGCACCGCCGCCGGCCTGCACCAGCACGATGCGGCGGTGCTCAGCGGGGCGTTCGCCTGGAACACCGCCACGTCACCGCAGCGCGCCCGGTGGAGCCAGGTGATGCAGGCCGCCGACGACTGGGCGGTGGCGATCGGCATCGTGCTGACCCACGAGGTCGGCCACGCCGTCGGCCTGACCACGCCCGGCGACCTGCCGGTCGGACTGTTCGGCGACAACACCTTCCACAACAGCCTGGGCGGCGCCACCGAGGTGATGGCCGCCGCCGTCGGCTACGAGTCGATGGTGTCGCTGACCTACGCGTTCCGCGACGTCAACCTGGCCTACCTGCGCCAGAGGTTGCTCCTGCCATGATGACGATCCGCAAGCTGTGCGCGGCGCTCGCCGCCGCGTTCGCCGCCACCTTCCTGCCGGCCCAGGAGGACGCCACCACGCTCGCCGGACTGTGCGGCGATGCCGGACTGGTGGTGCTGGTGGACGTGCTGGCCCGGATCGACCCGACGCCGGACACGCACGCGATGCGCTTCGCGCCGCGGCTGGTCCTGAAGGGCCAGGATCCAGGCCTGTTCGAGGTGCGCGAGCCCGCCGGCGCGTGCTGCGGCCGCACGCTGTTCGGGCTGCTGCCCGGCAGCCGGCACCTGCTGTTCCTGCGGGCCCACGACGGCGCCTTCCACCTGCAGGGCGGCGCCCGCGGGCTGGCCGGCGGCGATGCGGCCACGGTCGGGCACGTGCAGGCCCTGCTGGCCGCAGACGGGGCGGCCCGCACGGCGCTGCTGGCCTCGACCCTCGAGCACGGGGATGCGCGGCTGCGGCGGGACGCCGCGCTGTCGCTCTGGCGGCTGCCGGAGCTGGCCAGCGCGCCGCCGGCGGTGCGCCAGGCGGTGGAACGGGCGGCGCTGGTGGCGCTCGACGGTCCCGCCGACAGCGTGCTGCCCTACCTGACCGCGGCGGCCGCGCGCAGCGGCTCGACGGCGGTGCTGGAGGGCCTGATCGACGCCTACGTGACCGGGGAACGCAGCGAGCTGCGCCAGCTGCTGCGCACCGGCCTGCCGGCGTTCGGCGAGGAACAGGCCGCCGCGGCGCTGGCCGCGCGGCTGCCCCGGGACGACGACGGCCGCATGCGCGGCATCGCCCTGCTGGCCGACCTCGACTGCCGGCCGGCGCGGGCGGCGCTGGTGCAGGTGCTGCGGGCGCGGCCGGGTCCACGGGTCCAGCTCACCGCCGCGCGGGTCCTGCTGGCCCAGGGTGAGCAGCCCGCCAACCTGCTGCCGCTGGTGCCGCAGGCGGTGCTGGAGGCCGCGGCGCTGCCGCCGCCGCCACCGCCGCTGCGGGTGATCCGGCCGGAGTCCGGGCGATGAGCCAGACCGGTCACGACCTGCCGCTCCGGCGGCTGAACCCCGGCCGTGCGGCCCTGCAGGCCTGCGAACGGCTGGGGCTGCAGACCGTGGGCGACTTCCTGGCCCTCGACGAGGCCCGCTTCGTCGGCGGCGCCGACTGCCACCCGCGGACCTACGCGGCACTGGGCCGCAAGGTCACCGATCACCTGGCGCGGGCCCTGCAGGCCAGCGTCGAGCTGAACGCCGACCAGCGCCCGGTCACCGAGCTGTGCCAGGATCCGCGGGCCGAGCGCGCCTTCCTGCAGCTCGGCATCACCACCGTGCAGGAGTTCCTGGCCACGCCGAAGGCCGAGCTGCTCGAGGTGCCGGGCTTCGGCGAGCGCACCTGGCAGAAGATCATGGACCGCATCCAGGCGACGCGGCCGACCCGGGCCGCCGCCGACTCGGTGCTGCTGCCGCCGTCGTTGCGCGACCTGGCCCTGTGCTCGGTGGCGCTGCCGCAGCCCGTCGTGCACCGCCTGCAGGGGCTCGGCTGCACGACGTTCGGCGAGGCGCTGGCCCTGCCGCTGGACGCCTACGCGCCCGATGGCCAGGCCGGCACCGAGGCCGCCGAGGCCATCCGCGCCTGCCTCGACCAGCTGTTCCGCGTGGCGCTCGAGCAGATCGCGACGCTGCCCGAGGCCGGCGAGGTCGACTGGCCGGACCTGCGCCGGCGCCTGCTGGCGGTGCTGGACGGCCCCGAGCGTGACCTGCTGCGCGACCTGCTCGGCCTCGACGGCCAGCCGCGCACGCTGGGCGAGCTGGCGCTGCGCGCCGGCGTCGAACGGGCGCAGATGGCCGAACGGGCCGATCACGCCCGCCAGCGCCTGCTCGGCCGGGCCGCGTCCATCCTGTGCCGGCTCCGCTACGAGATGGGCCGCGAGCTGCGCGCCTTCGAGGGCGCCGTCACCGGCGAACACCTGGCGCCGGGCAGCATCGGCCACGCCGCCGCCAAGGCCAGCGGCGACAGCTGGCTGCCGCTGCGGCTGGCGGCGTTCTGCTTCCCCGGCGACTTCCACCTGAACGGCGGCGTGCTCACCTCGCTCACCCAGGAGAAGTTCGAGGCGATGCGCTGCCGGCTGCGGCGCCTGACCCGTCCGGAGCGGCTGCCGCTGTCGCTCGACCGGCTGGTGCAGCGCCTGCGGCCGCTGGTCGATCCGGTGCCCCGCGGCGTGCTGCTGCACCTGATCGCCGCCGACCGGCGGATCGCCGTGCACATCGACCCCGAGCAGGGCGAGATGGTGATGCGGGCGCGGCATTCGGTGGCGGTGCGGCTGCGCGACATCCTGGAGGAGGTGCAGCAGCCGCTGCGCCTGCAGGACCTGGTGCTGCACTACCGTGAACGGCACCGCAGCGCGTCGACCCATCGCATCCGCCGGCAGCTCCGCCGCGACCCGACCTTCGTCGAGGCCGGGCCGCGGGTGTGGGGCCTGCGCCAGTGGTTCGCCGACGAGCTGGTGGCGCTGACGCCGATCGCCGACGACGTCGCCGCCCGCCTGCCGGAGAAGAAGGGTCGCCAGCACGTGCCCGACCTGCTGTGGGGCCGCAACCTGGATGCCCGCCAGCAATGGCTGCTGATCGACTGCCTGCGGCTGGATCCGCGGGTCCGCTGCCTCGGCCGCGGCGACGTCTGCGCCGCCCACCGCGGCCCGTCGGCGGCCCTGCAGGACCTGCTGGCCCACTTCCGCACCGCCATGGGCGAGATCCCGGCCGAGCGCTTCCTGGAGAACCAGCCCGAGGGGCGCAAGCGCCTGCTGGCGCGGCTCCTGCGCCACAACCGCGCGTTCGTCGAGCCGCGTCCCGGCTACGTCGACGTGATCACCAACTACCCGCTGGCGCCCGATCGCCTGGGCCAGCTGCACGCGGTGGTCGACGCGGCGCTGGCCGGCCGCGCCGGCTACGCCGGCATCGACACCGTGCTGGCGGCGGTGCAGGGCTCGCCGCTCGCCGGCGACTGGTGGAACACGCATCTGCTGGCCGACCTGCTGGCCCGGCAGGCCCGGCACGACATCCTGCCGGGCGGCCTGGTGGTGCGCCGCGGCCTGCAGCTGGTGCCGTGGCTGCACGGCCGGGTCCGCGCCGCCCTGCGCAAGGCACGGCTGCCGCTGTCGGTGCCCGAGCTGCTGGTGGAGCAGCCGGAGCTGGCCGAGTTCGCCGGCTGCCTGGAGGAGATCCTGCCGCTGGATCCGCTGCTGCAGCACGCCGGCGGTGGCCGCTGGGGCCTGGTCTAGCCGGGCGCGCCGGCCGGCGGCGCCGCGCCGGCGCGCCGCCGCCGCCGGCCGCCCCCCCCCCCCCGCGGCCCCACCCCCACCGCGCCGGCCCGGACCACGATCACCCCGGGGTAGCGCAGCGCCATCGTGCTGAACACCAGCAGCGTCGCCACCGGCAGGAACAGCCACAGCCAGCGCCGGGCGTGGCGCCACACCAGCGCCACCGACACCAGGGACAGCATGGTGTGGCCGCTGGGGAAGCAGTCCCAGCGATTGGCCTCGGCGGCGTAGAGCAGCGCGTTCAGCTCCTCGGCGAGCCAGATCCCCTGCAGCGGCGCGCCGTGGTCGAGGAACCGGTAGGGCGGCAGGGTCGGGAACAGCAGGTAGCCGAGGTAGCTCACCAGGAAGCCGAACACCACGATCACCACCGACCGGTCGAACGCGGCGCGGCCGGCGCAGCGCAGCACGCACAGACAGGCGCCGATCGGCAGCAGGTAGAACGCCGCGTAGCACCACTGCAGGACCTCGGTGGACCACGGCGTCAGCGTGCCCTGCAGCACCACGGTCGGGTCGGCGCCGAACACGGCGCGGTCGAAGGCATGCCAGCGCCACTCCCAGGGCTCCGGGTGCACCGCCGGCAGCAGCCAGCCCATGGCGCTGAAGGTCAGCGGCGCCGAGGCGATGGCGGCCAGCACCCGCAGCACCACCGGCAGCGCCCCCGGCAGCCGGTCGGCGAAGGCCCGCAACCAGAGCTGCACCGCCAGCAGTCCGCCGTGCAGGGCGAGGAACGCCACCTGCCGGTGGGCAGGATCACCGCCGCCGTCGGCCAGCACGCCCACTGCCAGCGCGGCGAGCAGGTAGGCGATCCAGACGCGATCCAGCGTGGCCATCGATGGCGTCGTCCTCGGCCGGCGGTGTGGCCCTACTCGTCGGCGGCGGGGCCGGCGCCGAGCGCGGTGCGGCCGCGGCTCGGGGTGATCTCCTTCATGCCCGACTCCTTGCCGTCGTAGGACAGGAGCCGGCCCTTGCCGCCCTCCAGGGTCTCCAGGTGCACCGGCCGCTGCCACAGCCGGTGCAGCCCCTGCAGCGTCATCTGCGCGTGGTCGAACTGCAGATCGGTGCCGACCCACTCGTGCCACAGGTACAGCTCGCCGCGGTTCCGGTAGTTGCCGTCCACCACCTTGATGATCGGGTTGCCGAAGTTGGTCAGCGCCGCCAGCAGCTGGTCGCGGACCTTGGTCCAGTCACGGTCGACGATCTCCATCTGCCCGGTGGACTGGTTCACGCCGTAGACGAACAGCTTCTGGTCCTCGGCGAACTCCGGCGTGATGAACTCGTCGACGAAGGTCACGTCGTTGTAGACCCGGCGGACCTCGAAGATCTTCTCGCGGCCCTGCCCGGCGCCGGTGTCCCAGCGCCGGCGCAGCTCGGGATCGTCGCAGCGCTGGTACTCGGCGCCGAAGCGGCCCTTGTTCCAGCGCTCCTCGATGTCGCGGAACAGCTCGACGCCGAGCTTGTAGGGGTTGATCTGGCCCGGCCGGGTCGACAGCGTGCCGCTGTGGGTGTCGCAGTAGTCGACGATCTCGCTGGCATCCACCAGGTGCTGCGTCATCAGCTTCGAGTGCCACTCCCCCATCATCGCCGCGGCCAACGATACGCC
>CAZMGG010000187.1:0-8541 GCA_964565715.1 uncultured candidatus Brocadiaceae bacterium
GCATCCACCCGGTGGCCGGCCGCATGCCGGGCCACATGAACGTGCTGCTGGCCGAGGCCGACGTGCCCTACGAGCAGCTCTGGGAGATGGAGCGCATCAACGGCGACTTCAAGAACACCGACGTGGTGATCGTGGTCGGCGCCAACGACGTGGTGAACCCGGCGGCCCGCGAGAACACCGGCCCGATCGCCGGCATGCCGATCCTCGACGTCGACCAGGCCCGCACGGTCGTGGTGATCAAGCGGTCGCTGTCGCCGGGCTACGCCGGCATCCGCAACCCGCTGTTCGACCTGCCCAACTGCCTGATGGTGTTCCTCGACGCCAAGGAGGCGCTCGAGGGCATGGTCAAGGAAGTGAAGGACCTCTGAGCCGCGGGTGCCCGGCCGGTCAGCGGACCGGCTGGGCGAGGCCGACCTTGGGCGGCGGCGAGCCGTCCTTCTTCAGCGGCACGGGGTGCCAGCCCACCACGAACAGGATCGCCAGGAAGCCGAGCACGTAGCCCAGCGCCACGTGCCAGCCGTGCCGGACCCACTGCACGGCGGACTTGGCCTGCGGGAAGAAGCCCGACAGCGCCACGCCGGCGGACGAGCCGAACCAGAGCATCGAGCCGCCGTAGCCCACCGCGAACGCCAGCAGGCCCCAGTCGAAGCCGCCCTGGGTGAGCGCCAGCTTGGTGAGCGGGATGTTGTCGAAGAACGCCGAGACGATGCCGAGCCCGAAGGCCGTGCTGACCGACGCGTCGGGCAGTTCCTCGACGGGCATCATCGAGGCGCTGACCACCAGGCACAGCAGGAACACCGTGCCGCGCACGGCGCCGCCCAGCACCTTCCAGTGCGGCCGGCGGACCAGGGCGCCGAGCAGGATCGCCGTCCAGACGCCGGCGGCCGGCATGCCGAGCCCGATGTTGGCGCCGATCGCCCCCACCAGGATCAGGCCGACGATGCCGAGCTGCGCGTAGTCGACGTGCACGGCCGGCCCGCTGGCGCGGATCATCGGCTGGAACACGTTCTGCTGCCGCGAGGCGAAGAAGCCGATCACCGCGAGCGCGGCGACGCTGCCCACCGCCGCGTGCGCCACGTCCCAGGGCGACGCTCCGGCGATCCACATCATCGTGGTGGTGGTGTCGCCGACCACCGAACCGGCGCCGCCGGCGTTGCTGGCGGCGACGATCGCCGCCAGGTAGCCGATGTGGACCTTGCCGCCGAACAGCGCCATCGCGGCGGATCCGCCGATCAGGGCCGCGGCGATGTTGTCGAGCACCGCCGACAGCACGCAGACCAGCACGAGCAGGAGGAAGGCCCCCAGCCGGCCGCCGGGGAGCACCTGGGTCAGCCGGTTCGGCAGGTGCGAGCGCTCGAAGAAGTCCGCCAGCAGGGCGAAGCCGAGCAGCAGACCACCCAGGTTCAGCAGATCCTTGCTCTCGTGCAGGAGGTGCTCGCCGACGTGGAAACCGGTGCTGAACCGGACCACGGTCACCGCGCAGAGGCCGGCGATGGCGAACAGCATGGCCTTCTGGTGCTTGGCGGCGATGCCGAACAGCGTGAGAGCGAACAGGCCGAACAGGATGTAGGTGGTCACGTCAGGATCACTTCATTGGCAGAGGTGTGTTGGGTCTTGGGTGGAGTGGCTTGGACACGACGAGGGGTTCGGGCTAGCCGGGCGGCGGCGCCGGCGGTGCGTTGAGCAGCCAGTGGAGCACGATCGAAAGGGCGTAGCCCAGCGCGATGGCCGGCGCCCACTTCAGATGCCCCATGAAGGTGTAGTGGCCGCGGGCGGCGCCCATCAGCGCGACGCCGGCGGCGGAGCCCACCGACAGCAGGGAGCCGCCGACGCCAGCGGTGAGCGTCACCAGGCACCACTGGTAGATGTTGGCATCCGGCGTGGTGCCCATCGCCGGGTCCATGGTCAGCACGGCGAACATCACCGGCACGTTGTCGATCACCGCGCTCAGCAGGCCGACGCCGACGTTGGCCCAGGTCGGGCCCAGATCCTGGTAGAGGAACGTCGAGGCCTCGGCCAGGTAGCCGAGTTCGCCGAGCGAGCCGACGCACATGATGACGCCGAAGAAGAACAGCAGCGTGTCCCATTCGACCGAGGCGACGTCGTGGAACACGTCCAGCGGCTCGGCCATGTTGCGCCGGGCCTGGTGCAGGCGCAGGTAGCCGTAGATGAAGTAGTAGGTGAGCCCCGTGGTCATGCCGAGGAAGGGCGGCAGGTGCAGGGCCATGTGGAACGTGATCGCCGTGCCGATGGTCAGCAGGAACAGCACCACCACCACCAGCCAGCCGTCCTTCAGCACGACCTTCTCGCGCAGCGGCTCCGGGCGCGTCTTCGGCACGAACAGGCTCATGATCACCGCCGGCACCAGCCAGTTGGCCAGCGACGGCACGAAGATCTGCAGGAACTGGCCGGCGGAGACCTTGTTGGCGGTCCACACCATCAGGGTCGTGATGTCGCCGAACGGCGACCAGGCGCCGCCGGCGTTGGCGGCGACCACGATGTTGGTGCACGCGGCGCAGATGAAGGCTGGGTTGCCGCGGCCGACGGTCACCGCCACCGTGCCCATCAGCAGCGCCGTGGTCAGGTTGTCGGCGATCGGGCTGATGAAGAACGCCATGGTGCCAGTGGTCCAGAACACCGCGCGCAGGCCGAACCCCGCTGACACCAGCCAGGCGTTGATGCGGAGGAAGACGTTGTGCTTGGCGATGGCGGAGATGTAGCTCATCGCCACCATCAGGAAGAGGAACAGGGCGCCGTACTCGGCGACCAGGTGCATCACCCGTTCCTCGATGTGCTTGTCGTTCGTGCCGCCGCTGTAGTGGTAGGCGAGCGCCGTCAGGATCCACATCACGCCGGCGGCGCCCATCACGGGCTTCGACTTGCGCAGGTGGATGCGCTCCTCGAACACCACCAGCAGGTAGGCCACGACGAACAGGCCGAGGGCCACCACGGCGTGCGGGGTGCCGGTCAGCGAATGCGCTTCGGAGAACAGGGCGGTCAAGGATGCCTCGCGAACTGGGACTAGATCGACCAGCGGGACGGCGGGGGCGCACGCGGGGGCAAACCGCCCTTGGGGCGGGCGTTCTAGCGGATCCGCCGGCCCGCGGTCCACGACCGAATCGGGGGGCTCAGGAGGCCTGGGTGGGCGGCGGCGCCGGCTGGCCGGCGCGTTCCAGGGCGGCCAGCGCCGCGGCGACGAAGCGGGCGGGGGTGTTGCCCCGCAGCCAGCGCACCTGGGCCGGGGTGAGCGAGTTGTCCAGCTCGGCGCCCTCGCCCTCGGGGTAGAGCACCGGCTCCTCGCTGCAGCCGAACGGCAGCGGCGGGTGGTCGTGCTCCGGGGCGACCTGCTTCATCTTCGCCAGGAGGGCGTGCAGGTCGACGCCGCGCATCGTCAGCAGCTCCCACGGCCGCTCCTCGAGGCGACGGGCGATCAGCTCGTGCAGGGCCAGGACGTGGTGGCAGGGCTTCTCCGGCAGGTCGCAGGTACAGCCCGAGGTGATCCGGCGCGAGTCCGGGAACAACGGCTCGCCGCAGACCCGGGCGATCAGGCGATCGAAGGCGCGGGGCACCCGGCCGGCCTCCAGGGCCTCGGCGATGCTGCGGCTGCGGCGCAGCACCCGCGCCACCGTCGGGAACTCCTTGGTCGGCAGCGTGCGGACGTGCAGGCTGACCTCGTGGATCGAGCCCATCGCGCCCTCCATCTCGGCGTGGATGGAGCCGGCGCGGACCCGGACGAAGGGCTTGCGGATGCTGGGCAGCACCTCCAGCGCCATGGCCAGGCGGCGATCCTCGACGCCGCGGGTCGCCTCCCGGCGCCAGCGCTCGCCGAGCGTCATCGGCTTGCGCTCGCTCACGCCAGGGCCTCCTGGCGGTTGAGGGTCAGCAGGCGCTTCAGCTCCTCGTTGTCGAGCTCGGTGATCCAGCTCTCGCCGGCGGCCAGCAGGTTCTCGGCGACCTCGCGCTTGCGCTCCAGCATCTGCTGGATGCGCTCCTCGAGGGTCCCGGTGCACACGAACTTGTGCACGAACACGTTGCGGGACTGGCCGATGCGGAACGCACGGTCGGTGGCCTGGTCCTCCACCGCCGGATTCCACCAGCGGTCGTAGTGGAACACGCGGTTGGCCGCGGTCAGGTTGAGGCCGGTGCCGCCGGCCTTGAGCGACAGCACGAAGACCTTGGGGCCGTCGGGCTTCGCCTCCTGGAACTCGGTGACCATGGTGTCGCGTTCCTTCTGCGGAACGCCGCCGTGCAGGAACAGGGTCTTGGCCCCCACGGTCTCCTCGACGTGCGTCTTCAGGATCGAACCCATCTCCTTGAACTGGGTGAAGACGAGGCAGCGATCGCCCTCCTCCAGGGCCTCCTGCAGCATCTCCGCCAGCAGGTCGAGCTTGCCCGAGCGGCTGGGCAGCGGCGACCCGTCCATCAGGTAGTGGGCCGGGTGGTTGCACACCTGCTTCAGGCGGAGCAGCGTGGTGAGGATGGCGCCGCGGCGCTGGATGCCCTCGCCGGCGTTCTCGACCTCCTGCAGGCCCTTGCGCACGACCGCCTCGTACAGGATCGCCTGCTCCCGGGTGAGGGTGGCGGCAACGATCTGCTCGGACTTCTCCGGCAGGTCGGCGACGATCTCGGGATCGGTCTTCAGGCGACGCAGCACGAACGGCCGCACCAGCCGGGCGAGCGCGGTCATGCTGGTCTGGCGCCGCTGCTTGACGATCGGGTGCTCGAGGGTCTGCAGGAACTGCGTCCGCGAGCCGAGCAGCCCCTCGTTGAGGAAGTCCATGATCGACCAGAGGTCGAGCGGCCGGTTCTCGAGCGGCGTGCCGGTCAGCGCCAGACGGAAGTGGCCGCGCAGGCTGCGGGCGACCTTCGACTGCCGCGTCGACGGGTTCTTGATGTTCTGCGCCTCGTCGAGGATCACGCCGTCGAAGGTGACCTGGGTGAACATCTCCTCGTCGCGCTGCAGCAGGTTGTAGCTGGTCAGCATCACGTCGTGCTCGATGAGGCACGCGCTGAACTCCTCCGGCGTGCGGGCGCGCAGCTTGCCGTGGTGCAGGGTCACCTTGAGGGTGGGCGAGAAGCGGTGCAGCTCGCGGCGCCAGTTGCCGAGCACCGACACCGGGCACACGATCAGCAGGCCGCCGCGGTGATCGGTCACGCGCTTGCGCCAGTCGAGGATCATGGCGATGGCCTGCACGGTCTTGCCGAGGCCCATGTCGTCGGCGAGGCACGCGCCGAAGCCCTGGTCCACCAGGAAGTGCATCCAGGCGTGGCCGCGCTGCTGGTAGGGGCGCAGGGAGCCGACGAAATCGGACGACAGCGGGCGGCTCTCGACGGCGCGGGCCTCCTCCAGGCTCTGCAGCAGCCGGTCCAGCCGCGGCGTGCTGGCGATCGACTCCATGGCGAGGCCGTGCAGGTGCGAGGCGCCGCCGAGCCGCAGGCGCAGGGCGTCGAAGAAGCTCAGCGTCTCGCCCTGCTGCGCCATCGTCTTCTTGAAGCGCACCAGGGCCTCGCGGTCCTTGGGCGACAGCAGCACCGGCCGGCGGTCGAGGAAGACCAGCGGCGCCTTGGCGTCCACCAGCCGCTCGAAATCGCTGCTGCTGATGTCCTGGTCGCCGATCGCCAGGTTCCAGCGGAAGTCGAACCAGGGGCGTGGATCGCCGGCGACGCCGGGCCGCTCCACCAGGGTCACCTTGGCCGACAGCCGCTGCATCTGCTCGACGCCGGGCAGGCGCAGTTCGAAGCCCTCGGCCTCGAGCATCGGCAGGTGGTCGAGGATCTGATCCAGCTCCTGGCGGGTCAGGCTGACCTTGCCTTCGCTCAGGTTGCGGGCGCGCCGGATCGGCGGCAGCTTCTCGGCGACGCGGTTGATGGTGAGCTCGAGCTGGTCCAGGCACTCCTTGGCGAGCTCGTGCGGGAACAGCGAGGCGTCGATGCGGGCATGGACGCTGTCCAGGGTCTCCCGCAGCTCGGTGGTCGGGATCGGCCGCACCAGCAGCTGCAGGCCCCAGGGCACGCCTTCCTCGAGGAGCTGCTCGGGGACGATCACCTCCAGGATCGGCTGCATCGGCGTGCGCCAGAACTCCCGGGGCATCCGTTCGGCCTTCGCGTGGCGCGGCGGCGTCGGTCGCTCGATCCGGTTGAGGGCGTGGCCGACGAAGCTGACCAGCAGGTTGCGCTCGGTGACCGCGTAGACCGGGTCGTCGGGCAGCGCGAAGCGGGCGGTGGTCAGGCTGCCGGGCACCAGTTCGGCCAGTGCGCAGAGCGCCCAGCACGCCGCCTGGTCGTAGTGCGGCACCACGGTCAGCACGCCGGGGGCGGTGGCCGGCGAGTACTCGCCGCGTTCGGCCAGCGAACGCGCGAGACGCGCGGCCAGGGCCAGGACGCGCATGCCCGGCGGCAGCGTGGCGTGGTCGAGACCGGCCAGCCAGGGCGCCGCATCGGCGAGCGGCAGGCCCAGCGCCGGGATGGTCCATAGCGCCGGCGCCACCCGGGAGGCCTGCGGTCCCTGGCCTTCCTCGCCGTCGTCGCCGGGATCGCCGACCGGCAGCAGCGAGGACTCGTCCGAGGGCAGCAGGATCTGCAGCGAGACCGGTGCGGCCTTCGGCCCCAGAGGACCCAGCGCCGCGCGCACCGCCTCGACCCCCTCGGGGTGGTAGAAGGCGACGCGCGCGTCAGCAGGGGCGCGGGCGTGCAGGTACGCGGCTTCCAGGGGTCAGCCCGCGGTGCGCTTGGCCGGATGCACCCACTGCTCGCTGACCGGCGGCTTGATCGGCGCCGCCCAGTCGCGATCGCGGGTGACCAGGTCGGCCAGGGTGAAGATGAACAGCAGCGAGAGGAACAGGAAGCTGCCGAAGAACACGATCTGGTTCATCGGCGTGTCCCACCGCAGATGCATGAAGATCGCCATGACCAGCGACGCCTTCACCGCGGCGATCGCCATGGCGACGATCAGGTTGGCGCTGCCGAAGTCGAACCGGGAGGCAGCGACCGTGATGAAGGTCAGGAACAGCAGGGCCAGCAGGACCTTGAGGAACAGGCCGGCGCTGGCGACGTGATGGGCGTGGGCGCCGTGGCCGTCGGCGTGGTCTTGGTTGTGGGCTGACATCACGGCACCAGGTAGAGCAGGGGGAACAGGAAGATCCAGATCAGGTCGACCAGGTGCCAGTAGAGGCCGACCAGGTCCACCGGCAGGTAGTAGTTGGCGTGGAAGCGGCCACGGGCGCCGCCCTTCATCACCCACACGATCAGCGCCGCGCCGATCACCACGTGCAGGCCGTGGATGCCCGTCATGGTGAAGTAGAGCGAGAAGAACATGTTCGGCACCTCGGTGTGGGCCAGCTCGCCGGCCGGATCGGTGAAGAACCGGCCCGGCAGGAAGCCGTGGTGCACCTTGGCGCTGTACTCGAAGAACTTGACCACCAGGAAGCCCAGGGCGCCGAGCACCGTGAGGGCCAGGTAGATCATCATCGGCTTCTTCTGGCTGGTCTGCGCCGAGCGCACGCCCATGGCCATCGTCCAGGAGCTGATCAGCAGGATGGTGGTGTTCAGCGCGCCGAGCTTCCAGTCGAGCTGCTTGCCGCACTCCCGGAAGGTCTCCGGGTACTCGTGGTGGAAGAAGAAGTAGGCGGCGAACAGACCACCGAAGAGCAGGATCTCGGTGGCCAGGAACAGCCAGAACCCCAGCTTGCAGGCCTGGAACTCCTGCTCGCCGGTGTCGAAGTGGTGGGCGACGGTGTGCGGGACGAACTCCGGGCCGGGGGCCGGGAGGACGACCGAATGGTGGGCGTGGTCGTGGCTCATGGGGCTATGCCTGGCTGGCCGGCTGCTTCATGGTCTCGATGTCGAGCTGGCTGTAGTCGTAGACCTCGTGGGTCACGACCGGCGGCTCGAAGAAGTTCTCGGTGGGCGGCGGGGTCGGGGTCCACCAGTCGAGGGTGACGCCGCCCCACTGGTTCTCGCGGGCCTTCGTGCCGCTGAGCAGCGACACGACCAGGTAGCCGACCATCAGGGCGACGCCGGAGCCGAGCACGATGGCGCCGATGGTCGACAACTGGTGGTAGCCCTGCCATTCGTTGACGTACTGGCCGTAGCGCCGCGGCATGCCCTGGCTGCCCATGATGAACTGCGGGATGAAGGTCAGGTTGAAGCCGATGAAGATCAGGCCGCAGGCGACCTTGGCGGCGGCTTCGCTGTACATCCGCCCGAACATCTTCGGCCACCAGTGGTGCAGGCCGGCGAAGAACGCCAGCGCCGTGCTGCCCATCATCACGTAGTGGAAGTGCGCGACCACGAAGTAGGTGTCGTGCAGGTGGATGTCGACGGACAGGGCCGCCAGGATGATGCCCGTGAGGCCGCCGATGGCGAAGATGATCAGGAACGCCAGGGCATAGAGCATCGGCGCGTTCAGCGCGATCGAGCCCTTCCACACCGTCGCCACCCACGAGAATTCCTTGATGGCGGTCGGGATCGCCACGAAGAAGGTCAGGAACGAGAACGCGAACATCGCGTACGTCGACTGACCCGACGTGAACATGTGGTGGC
>CAZMGG010000188.1:0-8531 GCA_964565715.1 uncultured candidatus Brocadiaceae bacterium
CCGTCTACCGGAACTACATCCGCTACCGCTTCAACCACGACCGGCCCGACGAGACGCCGGCGGTCCTGCTCGGATTGCTGACGCGGGCGCTCTCGTTCGCGGAGATCCTCGAGTGGCGGCAGGACCTGGGCCCCAACCCGCTCGTTGCCAGGAGCTGCCCGGCGCCAGCAGCGGCAGGCGGGGGTCGGTAGGGATGGGCCAGACCCATGGCCGCCGGCGCCCCCAGGGGCGCCAACAATTCTCGGGTCAGTTCCCGAGTTTGCCCTTCAGCTCCTGGCTGTCGGGGTGCCGCTGCGCACCCTGCTGCCAGATCTCGCGGGCGCGCTCCTTGTTGCCGCGCTGCTCGAGCAGGTTGCCGAGGAACAGGTAGGTCTGCGCGTGGTGCGGCTGCACCGGCAGGGTCTTCTGCTGCTCGACCAGGGTCTCGAAGTGCTGCAGCGCCTCCTTCTTCTTGCCGAGGAAGTCCGGCCAGAAGGTGTAGCTCACCGCCTTGCTGAAGCGCGCCTCCCAGTGGTTCGAGTCCAGCGTCAGGACCTTGTCGAACTCGGCGTCGGCCTTCTGCGACAGCGGCCACTTGGTCTGGTCGAACTGCAGCGCCGCCAGGTAGGCGTTGGCCAGCTCCATGTGCGCCTTCGGCTCGTTGGGGTTGGCCTCGGCGTAGGCCTCGAACTCCTTCAGCAGTTCGTCCATCTGGCCCGCGTCGTGCACCTTCTTCCAGGCCGCGCCGTTCTCCCAGGCGTTGGTGCCGCGCAGGTCGGTCCAGACGGCCTTGCGGTCGAAGGGCGCCGGGCCGCTGCCGCTGCCGGCGCCACCGGCGGCTGCGTTGGCCACGCCCGAACCGCCGCGCTCCTGGAAGTAGCGCGCCACCGCCGCGGCGATCTGCTCGTCCGACAGGGTCGGCGCCTCATGGCGCACGGTGCCCACCGTCGGCGCGCCGTGCAACTTGACCATCTCCTGCCGCAGGGCCTTGTCCTCCTGCTGCAGGGCCTCGAGCTTCTGCAGGATGCCCTGCAGCGCGGCCGAATGGTCGGTGGCGGGCGGCGGCGGCGGTGCCTTGGTCAGGGTGGTGACACCGAAGGCGACGGCACCGGACAGGACAGCGGCGAGGGCGAGGAGAGGGGCGGGGTTGCTCATGGCTGCGCGGAAACGGAAGGGCGGCCGATTATTGCCGATCGCCGCGCCTTCGGGCATACGTGAACGTCGATGACGTCCCCCGACAGCGTCGCGCCGCGTCGTCCTGCCCTTGGCGTGGCACTGCTGGCGCTGGCCGTGCTGCTGGCCGGCTGGGCGCGATTCTGGCCGCTGGAGGCCGATCCGAGCCCGCGGATGCCCGACGCGGCGGTGATGGACGAGGGCCTGTGGGCCGACAGCGCCCGCGGTGCGGTGCTGTTCGAGGACCGCTTCGCCGACGACCTGGGCAACGCCTGGCTGGTGGCGCCCCTCTACACGGTGATGCTGGAAGGCGTCTATCGCACCTTCGGCATCGGCCTGTGGCAGACGCGGCTGCCGGCGGCCCTGGCCTCGGTGCTGATGGCGCTGCTGCTCGGCGCCTGGCTCGGCCGGCGGCTCGGCTGGGGCTGGGGCGCGCTGGCGGCGCTGATGGTGACGCTGGCGCCGCTCCTCGACCAGCACGGCCGCTTCGCGCTGCTGGAAGGCCCGCAGGCGTTCTGCATCCTGGCCGCGTTCGTCTGCCTGTTCGCTGCGCGGCCGCACCCGCTGAAGGCCGCCCTGGCCGGCGTGCTGATGGGCGCCGCCATGGCCATCAAGCCCAACTCGGCGCAGTTCGGCGTGCTGCCGCTCGGCATCGCCTTCCTCTGGCAGTGGCGGCACGCGGTGCGGACCGGCGTCGCCGCGGCGCACCGGACCTACGCCCGGCTTCTGCTCGGCGCGGTGCTCGGCGGCCTGCTGGCGCTCGCGGCCATGATCCTGCCGGTGTGGCTGCGGCACTGGGCCGAGTGGCGCGCCACGATGCAGGCCGAGGGCGGCATCGACGGCTGGGACCTGTGGGATCACCTCCTGCGCTCGGGCCTGATCGGGTCGCGCGAGAGCCGGCCCGGCGAGCACAAGCTGTGGGCGCCGCTGCGCTTCGCCCCGGCCGCCTTCGCGCTCACCTGGCTGTGGTGCCTGGAACGCACCCGGCGCGGCCGCGCCGAGCTGCCGGCCTGGGAGCGCGCGCTGGCGGTGTGGCTGACGGTGTCGGTGCTGGTCGGCGAACTCAGCTACCAGCACGTCGCCCGCCGGCAGGTGCTGATGATCGCGCCGATGATCGGGCTGGGCGTGGCGTTGCTGGCGCGGCTGCGCGCGACACCGACGACAGACCCCGCGGACACCCCACGGCCGTTCCGGGCCCGGCCGCCGTTCGTCGCCTGGCTGCTGCTGCTGGCGCCGGTGCTGCTGGCGATCAAGCCCTGGGTCTGCGCGCAGATCGCGCCGCATCTCGTGGCGCACGTCGACCCGACCGTGCCCGGCCGCGCCGGTCACGTGGCCGGTCTCTGGTTCCTCGGCAACGCCGCCCTGCTGGCCCTGGTGCTGAAAGTCCTGCCCTGGGACCCGCGGGCGCTGACGCCCGGGCTGCTGCGCCTGGCTCCCGTCGCCGCCGCGGCCCTGCTGCTGTTCGAGGCGGCCTCGCTGGGCGCCCTGCGCCCGTCCGAGCGCACGATCCGGATGGCGCAGGACCGCCTCACGCCGCTGGTGCAGCCCGGCGAGGTCGTGCTGGGCCAGAACGCGGCGCTGCTGCTGCAGCAGGCCCCCGTCCGCACGGTGCGACGGGTGCTTCCCGGCGCCGAACACAGCCAGCCGCGGCCCAACCCCGACGTGTGGGAGCGCCTGCAGCCGCGCTATCTCCTGGACTACGCCGACCCGGAGCTGCGCCAGCTCGGCGACCTGCTGCCGCACGGCTACGTGCCGATCCAGCGGGTAGGGTTCCTGCGCGAGTCCGACGGTTCGTTCCGCTTCGAGGTGGAACTCTGGGAACGGCGCTGAGCGTGGCGCCGGCCGGGCGGACTCCGCCGCCATGGCCGTGCCTCCTCGCCCTCCGCTCCTGCTGCTCGCCCTGCTGACCGCCGCGGCCCCCACCGCGGCCCAGCTCCGCGTCACCGCCACGGCGCCGCCACGCCTGGCGCCGCTGCCGTCGGTGAGCGCACCGATCCGGGTGACCTTCAGCACCGCCGTGCAGCCCTCTACCCTCACCGCGCACAACGTCGCCCTGCTCGGCCGCTGGAGCGGACCGGTGCCGGTGGCCGCCACGCTGGAGTCGGCCGGCACCGTGCTGGTGGTGCAGCCGCTGCGCCCGCTGTTCGTCGGCGAGAACGTCACGCTCACGCTGGCCGACGGCATCGCCGCCACCGCCGGCGGCACGCTCAGTGGCGGCGCCGAGCTGCAGTTCCGCGCGCCGAGCGCCCGGGGCCCCGGCGCCTTCATCGCCGTGCGCACGATCCCGCTGCGACGACCCGGCGAGGGCCCGATCGCCACCTATGGCGTGCACGCCGGCGACGTCGACGGCGACGGCAGCCCCGACATCACGGCGATGAACGAGCTCGGCCACGACCTCCGCGTGCTCCGCAACGACGGCTGCGGCGGCTTCGGCCCGATGACCCTGCTGGCCGACCCCAACCAGTGGCCGAGCCCGTCGGCCAGCGCCGACTTCGACCGCGACGGCCGCATCGACCTCGTCACCGGCAACCAGAACGGCGCCTCGGTCACCGTCCGCCGCAATCCCGGCACCGGCCTGTGGGGCCCGCCGCAGGTCCATTCCGCCAACGGTTGGGTGCACGGCGTGGCGGTGCTCGACGCCAACGGCGACGGCTGGCCCGACGTCGCCGCTCCCAACACGGTCGACGCGGTGATCTGGCTCAACCAGCAGAACGGCACCCTGCAGCACACCGGCAACTACCCGAGCGGCGGCGTCCACGCCGACAACCTGGAGGCCATCGATCTCGACGAGGACGGCCACCTCGATCTTGCGATCGGCAACGTGCAGAGCGGCGACGTCACCGTGCTGCTGGGCAACGGCGACGGCTCCTTCCGCCCCCACGCCACCTTCCCGGCGGTGGGCAACCCGTTCCACGCCGACGCCGGTGACCTCGACGGTGACGGCCACGGCGACGTGGCGTTCTGCTGCCGCGGCACCAACACGTTCACCGTGCTGTTCGGCGACGGCCGGGGCAACCTGTCGGCACCGGTGTCGTTCGGCGTCGGCTTCGGCCCCGCCGGCATCGACCTCGCCGATCTGGACGGTGACGGGGACCTGGACGCGGTGATCTCCAACTTCGGCAGCGCCAGCTGGACGATCTGGTGGAACGCCGGCAACCGCGTGTTCGTGAATCCGACGACGCTGCCGGCCCCCCGCGCCGCGTCGTGTGCGACGCTGGCCGACTTCGACCGCGACGGCCTGCTGGACATCCTCGGCACCGACGAACGCGACGACGTGCTGGTGCTCTACCGGCAGGACACCGCGTCACCGCCGGGCGTGCAGCCGCCGCGCTGTGCTTCGACGCTGCGGATCGACCAGCAGGCCCTGTGCGCGGGCTTCGGCGCCCGCCCGCCGCTGGTGGCGTCGGGCGCGCGGCCGCTCTCGCTCGGCCTGTCCGGCGAACCGGGCGCCGTCGCGTTCCTGGCGCTGGGCCTGCCGCTCGCGCCGGGCCTGCCGTTCGGCCCGCCCGGCCTGGTCAACCTGGACCTGTCGTCCGGCGTGTTCTGGCTGCTCGACGGGCTGCGGCCCTGGGCCCCGCGCACCGATGGTCGAGGCGAGGCCCGGTGGCTGCTGCCGCCGCTCTCCCTGCCGCCGGGCTTCACGGTGACGCTGCAGGGCGCCCTGCTGGGCAGCTCCGGGCTGTTCCTGAGCAACCCGGAAACGGTGACCTGGCTCTAGGTTCCTCTGTAACTATCTGTTCAAAAGATAGTTACGTCACCATCGCCGCCGGATGGGCCCAGTCGGCCCGCGCCGCCTGCACCGCCTCGCCGGCCACCATCGCCCGCAGCCCCTCGGCGTCGCCCCGCGTCAGGTTGGCCAGCGTCGTCGGCGAGCCGCCGGCCACGTGCACCGTCACCGCCGCCAGCCCGAACAGCCGATCCAGCGGCCCCGCCTCCAGGATCACCGCCTGCACCTTCTGCAGCGGGATGAAGGCCTGATACCGGCCGAGCAGGCCGCGCCGCAGCGCCAGGAAGCCCTGCGGACTCGCCCACGCGAAGTTGCGCCAGGTCAGCTCCGCCATCACCCAGCCGAACGGCACCACCAGGAAGCCGAGCAGCGCCCAGGCCGAGATCCACCACCACAGGCCCGCGGTCAGCACCAGCGCCGCGGCCAGCCCTTCCAGGGTCATGCGGCCCACCAGCCGCGGCGACACCCGCCGCCACGGCATCGAAGTCGCGTCGCAGCCCGGCAGCAGCACCTCGACCACCTGCAGCGCCTCCGGCGCGCGTGCCAGCGGCACCACCAGGTCCCAGCCGGTCTTCTGGTCCTCGGCCTCGGTGAAGCCCGAACTGGCCGAGTCGGCGCGCACCGCGCAGAAGCCGAACGGCCGCCGCAGCCACGACGCCTCGGTGGTGACCCGCTGGATCCGGCGCAACGGCAGGGTCTTCTGCCGCGTGGTCAGCAGCCCGTAGCGACGCTGCAGCACCGAGTCGCGCAGGGTCAGCGTGAAGTTCCAGAACTGCACGACGTTGCTCACCACCGCCGACACCGCGCCGAACGCCAGCACGCCGGCGGCCACCGCCAGGAACAGCAGGACCGTGAGGTGCATCGGCATGCGGCCGAGCCATTCGACCAGCGAACCGAAGAAGCCGCGCAGGCGGCCGAGCAGTTCGAGCTGGTCGGCGATCTCCAGGGCGGTGAAGGCGATCACCAGGATCGCGCCGGCGCGCAGGTCGGTGATGCCGCGGATCACCAGCGCGCCCGGCGAGCAGCGGTGCACCAGGTACTCGGGCCCGCGCGGAGCGGGCTCCGGTTCCGCCGGCGCCGGCTCGTCCGCCTCGCCATCGGCCACCGGCGCCGGGGCGACGCGGCCGCGGGCGGCGCGCGCCTCGTGCAGCACCTCGCGGAGCTGGGCGGCGGCGGCGCGCCCGAGCGAGTCGAGGGTCGCCTCGGCGGCCTTGCCCGACGCCGTTTCCACCCGCACCACCACCAGCCCCAGCGCCCGCCGCAGCAGGGTCGCCTCGAAGGCCAGGTCCTGGATGCGATCCACCGGGATGCGCCGTTCCTGCCGGTGCAGGATGCCGTCGCGCACCACCAGCTCGGCGCGGGTCAGGCGGTACTGCACCGACAGGTAGGCGGCGAGCCCGTAGAGCATCTGCATCAGGAACGGCAGCAGGGCGAGGATCAGGAACAGCTCGTTGACCAGCAGGCCGACCACCACCAGGAACGCCATCCGGCGGACGCCATCGAGGAACCGCAGGAACAGGATCGCCGGGTGCAGGTGGCCCTGGGCCAGCACCGGCAGGTCCGGCGGCGGCGCCGGCAGGGGCGCCGGAACCGCGGCGTCGCTGGGGTCCGGCGTTCCCGCGCCGTCGGGCTCAGAGGACGTCATCGCCTCGCGCCCGCAGGATCCGGTCCCGCATCGCCTCGGCGGTGCGCACCGCCAGGCCGGGCACGCGGAACGCCGAGCCCTCGTTGCCCGCCGTGAACACCACCAGCGTCGCCAGTCCGAACAGCCGCTCGATCGGCCCGCGCATCAGGTCGACGTGCTGCATGCGTCGCACCGGGATCAGCCGTTCCTCGTGCCAGAGGATCCCGTAGCGCATCAGCAGCAGGTCGTCGGTGACGCGGTAGCGCCAGCGGGCGTAGGCCAGCGGCGGCACCAGCAGGGCCAGCAGCAGCCGGAAGCCCAGCAGGCCCACCGCCCCCCACATGGCGAGGCGGGCGTGTTCCCAGCCGGCGTGGAAGGCGTACCAGAGCAGCCCCGTCGCCATCGTCGCCAGGACCAGCACCGAGAAGACCCCGCTCAGCAGCCAGTAGGTGACCACCCGCGGCTCCAGCCGGAGCAGCGGTTCGTCGGCGGGGCCGGGGTCGGGCGAGGTCATGACCGAGAAGGTGCCCGCTTGGGCCCGCCGGTGCAACGGCGCTAACGTGGCCCCCCATGCGGCAAAACCGGAAGTACCACGACCGAGTCGCGGGCACCTACGACCAGATCTACGACACGCCCTACTGGCGGGCATACCGCGACCTGTCGTGGCGCCACCTGAAGCACTTCCTGCCGGCTTTGCGGCCGGCCTGGGGCCTCGACATCGGCTGCGGCACCGGCTGGTTCGGCCTGCGCCTCCTGCGCGCCGGGCTGCACACGGTGTTCCTCGATCCGAGCGGCAAGATGATCGAGCAGGCCCGGGCGGCGGCCGAGGCCGAGGCCGGCCGCGGCCTGGAGAGCCGCTTCGAGCAGACCGGCATGGAGGAGATGGGCGCGCTGCAGGACCAGAGCATGGACTTCGCCACCGGCCAGGGCGACCCGCTGTCGTTCTGCACGGATCCGCTGCGGGCCCTGCGCGAGCTGCACCGCGTGCTGAAGCCCGACGGCACCGCCGTGCTGTCGGTGGACAACCGCATCGCCGGGGTGAAGTCGCTGCTGGGCGAGGCCTCGCCGGACGCGGCCCTGGAACTGCTGCGCACCGGCCGCACCGAGTGGCGCGCCGACCGGCAGGGGGAGCGCTTCGGCATGAAGATGTTCGACCCGGACGAGCTGCAGGCGCTGCTGCAGAAGGCCGGCTTCGAGGTGCTGTCGCTGATCGGCAAGACCTGCCTGCTGCACCGGCAGAACGAGGCGTGGCTCGACGACGGGCGCCTGCGCGCAGCCCTGGTGCAGGCCGAGGAGTCGGTGCACGGCAGGCCGCACTGGCTCGGGCTGTGCTCGCACCTGCAGGTCGCCGCGCGGCGGCTCGGCTGACGCCCGGGCGCGGGCCGGCTCAGCGCGGTGCGATGAGCTGGTCGCGCAGCAGGTACCAGCCGCCGGCCAGGATCGCGACCGCGAGGCACCAGGCCAGCCAGCGCGGCATGGGCCGGCCGGCCTTGCGGTCGAGCACGGCATCCAGGCTGCGGTCGGGGCGCATCGTCGGGGCGGCGCAGGCGGTCGCCGCCGCCGGAAGGGCCTGCTCCGGGCCGCGGCAACGGCCCGGAGCGAGGGGAAGTTGGGGTGGCTAACGGGATTTGAACCCGCGACCCCCAGAACCACAATCTGGTGCTCTAACCAACTGAGCTACAGCCACCATGCCGGCGGCGCGGACGGGGCCCGCGCCGATCGGGCGGAGGAAGATGCCGCAGGGAGGGCGGGTCGTCAAGGGTGCACAGGGGGTGGCACGAAAGACGCTTGCAAGCCGCGTGGCCGGTCCTTACCTTCCCCGCCCCCGTTCGCCTCCATAGCTCAGTTGGTAGAGCAGCGGATTCTTAATCCGCGGGTCCAAGGTTCGAGCCCTTGTGGAGGTACCACATGCGACGCCGCGGCCCAGTGCCGCGGCGTCCGCCTTCTCGCCCGGCCCCTACAGGTCCGCGCGCTCGGCGGTCTCGGAGACCACCGAATGCGCCGGCTGGTCCTGCTGCTTCGGCATGC
>CAZMGG010000189.1:0-8347 GCA_964565715.1 uncultured candidatus Brocadiaceae bacterium
GCTGCGGGGCGAAGGACAGCACGGTGGGCAGGATCCCAGGATGGGGCGCCGAGGATGCGATGGCCAGGGATGTCTGGGATCGAAGCAGCATGACGGCAGCCCTTCGACAGGGAGAACTGCAGTTGATCGGCTTGCGAGCCGGAGATGCTTACAGCCTCGGTAATACGCATGGTGTTGATTTCGACTCAGGCATTGTCTTGCGCAGTGGAGAGACTGGTCTAGAGCGGGCTGGGGCTCGGCAGGGCGGAGCTGGTTGCATCGAGGGCCGATGCAGGGTTGATGGCCAGATGCGGCACGGCTTCGTCAAGTCTGAGTGGGGTCGCAACCTGATCTGCCGAGACGAACAATGTGAGGCATGCACGCTTTGTGATGCCGGCAGTGGAAGCGGTACACAGATTCCATACGAAGTATGTCCCGACGCGTGCAAGAGGGCTCGCAAAGACGCCTTGGATTGTGCAGATCGAGCGTATCACATTCTCAGGTACACAGGCGATCACGCTGCAGCAAGGCGATTGTATATAAAATGCCGAGAACTAGCGGCCGGTTACCGTCAATGTGTATACAACGCCGTGGCTGCCGCAAGAACTCCTGAAGGCAGGCAGAGGATCCGGGAGCAGTGTCCGCCTGTCAACATTGCGTTCCCACACGCGACAATTGCAGAGTGCTGCATTCGCTTGATTTGCAGGGACGTTGAGAAGGTCCCGCTTCCAGGCGTCCACTGCGGCATCGAGAAAATCAGCTGCAACGGGGACCGAGTTGTCTATGAACTCCTCACCGATCCGCCGAAAGCAAAGGACGTGAGACAACAGGGAGGCAGTGGCAGCCAAGTCTACGCAATAAGGGACCCCAATTATGCGGCCGGAACCGATACTCGTTACAGTATCGAGTTCAGCGTATGTTACCCATGCGATAATGACAGGAGTGACCCCATTGCGTGCAACTGCGTTGTTGATGGGGTAGGCAGGCCCAACGATGTTGGGACGTATCCGTGGCGCGATTCGTCCAACTACAACCCCGGCGGTGTTGGCGATCTTCCCATGCAGATGATGAAGCCCATCGCTGATGCGATCGCGGGCCAGTTGTTCCACCCCAACTCAAACAGCTTCGCGAAATACTACATGCACCGGTGCACCAAGAAGGGGCATCGGCCAAAGATGCCGAAGAGTGCCTGGGGGTGGGGCTTTGACTATGGCGGCAAGGGGCCAGATCACCCTCCGCCGTGGGGTGGAGTTTCCTAGGCGACGGGTGAGCGATATGACAAAGCTGGGAGAATCATGCGCACGCGTGCTTTCAGCACTGGGCATAGGAATCTTGTGGGGTTTCGTTGTGCTGGTGCTCGGCAGCATCGTATTCGGCGTGTTCGCATGGTGGGCATCGCGCAGCGGCGGTGAAGCCCCGGGGGAGGGCTTTGGCTACCTCTGGGTGCTTTGGTTCTCCGGCGTAGGTGGCTGCCTGGGGTTCTTGTTCTCGGTTGCTTCCAGGAGCAGGGGATAGGAACTCGAAAAGCAAGCACCCGGTAGACCCCATCTGGTAGCGATCCCCGGGCCGGCCACGATGCCGGCATGAAGAACGACTCGGAGAAGCGTTACCGATCCCTGCGAGAGCAGGTAGCGGCGGAGTCGGGCTGGCGACCAGGATTGCCGTCGCGGGCGCGGCATGCGGTGCCAGCAGCCGCATACCGCCGCCGACCCAACGACTCAGCGGTGCGGGACCCGGATCCCGTGGGGGCCGCGGAGGGCTTGGGTTCCTCTGGTCGGCCGCGTGGCGGGCATCCGGTGTCGCCGGAGGACCGGGCTGGACTCCGGCGTTGAACCGTTGAACCAGCGGGGCAGGTCTGGCCGACCCAGGCCGCCTGGACGCGCCGTGTGCCCGCCTGCGGCGCGATCGGCCTCGTCGACGAGCAGCAGGCGCGCAAGTTCGCGGCACTCGCTGCCGCCGGCGAGGCCGAGGTCGAGGCCAACGAGGTCGAGGGGGAGAGCGAGGCAGGGGAGGCGATGGCGGACCACGATGGCGACTCGGCGGACGAGCACGAGGCGGAAGGCGACGCCGGCTGACGGGCGTTGACCGCGGCTCGGCGGCGGGCCATGGTGCCCGCCCCCGTGAGCGCCACCATCTCCTGCAAGGGCATCGCCGCCGGCTTCGGCGCCCGGGAACTGTTCGCCGGCCTCGATCTCGAGGTCACGCCGGGGGACGTGATCGGCCTGGTGGGTCCCAATGGGGCCGGCAAGTCGACGCTGCTGCGGATCCTGGCGGGGCTGCGGGCGCCGGACGCCGGCACGGTCAGCGTGGCGCCGCGCGGGGCGACGCGGGGCTTCCTGGCCCAGGAGCCGGAACGGATCGCCGGCGAGAGCGTGCGGGCGCTGCTGGCGCGGCGGACCGGGGTCGCCGAGGCGGAGGTGCGGATGCATCGCAGCGCCGACGCCATGGCGCTCGGCCGGCCCGGCGCCGACGAGGAGTACTCGGTGGCCCTGGAGCAGTGGCTGGCGCTGGGCGGCGCCGACCTGCCGGAGCGGACCGCCGCGGTGGTGGCCGAACTGGGCCTCGACGTCGATCTGGACCTGCCGACCACGGCGTTGTCGGGCGGCCAGGCCGCGCGGGCGGGTCTCGCGGCGCTGCTGCTGTCGCGCTACGACGTCTTCCTGTTGGACGAGCCGACCAATGACCTCGATCACGACGGGCTCGATCACCTGGAGGAGTTCGTGCAGTCGTTGGCGGCGCCGACCGTACTGGTCAGCCACGACCGCGAGTTCCTGACGCGGACGGTCACGCGGGTGGTGGAGATCGACCGCAGCCTGCAGCGGGTGGCGGTCTACGGCGGCAGCTATGCGAGCTACCTGGAGGAACGGGCCACGGCGCGGCAGCACGCCGCCGAGGCCCATGCCCGGTTTGCCGAACGGAAGGCCGAACTGGAGGCGCGCGCGCGGCGGCAGCGGGCGTGGATGCAGAAGGGCGTGAAGAACGCGCGGCGCAAGGCCCGCGATCGCGACAAGATCGGCCGGGCGTTCCGGGTGGAGGCGACCGAGAAGCAGGCGGCCAAGGTGCGGCAGACCGAGCGCCTGATCGAGCGGCTCGGCGAGGTGGCGGCACCGCGCAAGGAGTGGAAGCTGCAGTTCAGCATCGCCAGCGCCGGGCGGTCCGGCGACGTGGTGGCGGTGGCGCGGGAGGCGGTGGTGCGGCGCGGCGCCTTCCAGCTCGGGCCGGTGAGCCTGCAGCTGGACCTGCGCGACCGGGTGGCGATCACCGGGCCCAACGGCGGCGGCAAGAGCACGTTGCTGGGGCTGCTGCTGGGCCGGCTGGTGCCCGAGGCGGGCAGCGTGACGCTGGGGGCGGGCATCGCCATCGGCGAGATGGACCAGGCACGGGCGGCGTTCGTCGCCGACGAGCCGATGGGGCTGGTGTTCGCCCGCTGTCTGCCGGACTGGGCCACCGCCGACGTGCGCACGCTGCTGGCCAAGTTCGGCATCGGCGCGGGTTTCGTCGACCGGTCGGCGGCGTCATTGTCGCCCGGCGAGCGCACGCGGGTGGCGATGGCGCTGCTGCAGGCCCGTGGCGTGAACCTGCTGGTGCTGGACGAGCCGACCAATCACCTGGACCTGGAGGCGATCGAGCAGCTGGAGCAGGCGCTGGAGTCGTTCGACGGCACGCTGCTGCTGGTGACCCACGACCGGCGCATGCTGGACACGGTGCGGATCACGCGGCGCTGGCACGTCGAGGACGGCCAGGTGAGCGAGATCAAGGCCGACTGACGGCGGTCACTGCACGACGCCGCGGACCACGTTGGTGAGCAGCGTCTGCACCGGATCCTGCATGAGCAGGGCCTGGGCATGGACCTGCAGGCCGACCAGCGCCGGATTGTTCGGCACCGGGATCGCCACCGAGCCGTTGCCGGCCGGCTGCGGCACCACAAGCCAGGGCAGCGGCGCGGCGGTGGCGGGGTCGATGCCGAGGGTGCCGAACGGCGGCAGGGGGATCGACGCCGGCCCGAGCGACAGGAAGGGCAGGGCCAGGTCGGTCAGGCGCGGCGGTCCGTAGCGGGCGTAGACGTCGAAGCGGTAGTTCTGGCCGCGGGTCGGCGGCAGCGGCGTGTCGAACTGGCGCAGCAGGTTGCTGAGGTGACGGACCTGACTCGCGCTGCCCAGGACCAGATCGAGGTCCCCGTCGCCGTCGGTGTCGCCGGCTGCCATGCCGCGGCGATCGCCGTTGCCGGCGGGCAGGCGGGTGGTCGCATCCAGGAGGCGGCCGGTGCCGTCATTGCGGTAGAGCCGGTCCTGCCCCACCGAATTCGTGGTCCCATTGCCGGAGACCAGGTCGATGTGTCCATCCCCGTCGAGGTCGGCCAGGACCACGGCCGTCGTGGGGTCGGTGTCGGATGGCATGTGGGTGGCGGTCGCATCCTGGAAGCGCCCGGAGCCATCGTTCCGGTAGAGCCGGTTCTGGATCTGGTGATTGCCGATCACGATGTCGAGATCGCCGTCGCCATCGAGGTCGGCCATGGCCACGGCATTGCCGCGATCCGTGTCCGGCGGCAGGTGGGTCGCGGTCACATCGGTGAAGCGGCCGGTGCCGTCGTTGCGGTAGAGGCGGTCCTGCTGGCCCACCGGGGTCGTGGTGTAGGCCCAGTAGCAGTACTTCACCGGCGGCGGGCAGACGTAGACCCGGGAAGACACGTGGATCGCGCCGCTGGCCAGGATCAGGTCCAGGTCGCCGTCGCCGTCCACGTCGCCGAGGACGAGGCCCGTGGTCGCATCGGTGTCCGCCGGCAGCTGCGCCGTGGTGACGTCCGTGAAGCGGCCGGTGCCGTCGTTGCGGTAGAGCCGGTTCTGGGTGCCGGCGCTGGGCGCGTACTTGCCGACCCAGGGCGAACCCGAGGGCGGGAACTCGATGTCGCGGTTGCCGCAGACCAGGTCCAGGTCGCCGTCGCCATCGATGTCGCCGAGCACCACGGCCGCGGTCGGATCGGTCTGCGCCGGCAGATGGGTGGCCGTCACGTCGGTGAAGGTGCCGGTGCCGTCGTTGCGGTAGAGCCGGTTCTGGCCGCCGACAGTGCGCGGCGAACCCGTCCCGTCGTTGCCGAAGACGATGTCCAGATCGCCGTCGCCGTCGATGTCGCCGAGCGCCACGGCCAGCGTGTTGTCGGCATCGACCGGCATGCGACCGGCGGTCACGTCGGTGAAGCCGCCGCGGCCGTCGCCGAACAACAGCCGGTTCTGGCCCCCGGTGGCGATCACCAGATCGAGCCAGCCATCGCCGTTGACGTCGCCGAAGGCGGGCCGGCCGTTCCCGGCGGGCAAGGCGCGCAGTTCGGCGAACTGCTGCTGGGCCGGCAGGGCCGCCGCCAGGGCGACGGCCACGGCGGCCGTCAGCAGGGCCTGCGTCCGGGCGCGGTGGCCAGCGGCTGCCGTCGGGGCGAACAGGGGTAGGTGCTGCACGAAGCGACTCCTGGGGGTTGGCGAGGGGGACCGCAGATCCGGCGGCGACACCGGCGCCAGCAAGTGGCGCGCCATCATGGCACGCCCAGGGGCAACGTCGAGCCCCGGCCGCGAGTCCGGGGCCCTGTCGGCGGGCCGTCGCCGACGGACCGATGCCTCAATCGTCGCGTTCGGCCCGCGGCAGCGCGGCGTTCGGGCGCCAGGTGTCCGGCGGCGCGATCAGCACGCCGTCCAGCGTCTCGTCGACGAAGCCGACCACCGTCGGCCAGCGCAGCCCCGGCAGCACCTGGATGTCGAAGATCTCGGCGCACCCGGCCTGGAACTCGAGGAAGCCCAGCACCTGGCCCGACCGCAGGTCCACCGCCCACACACCGCACCGGCGCTGCCCTTCGCCGTGCTGCTCGGTGATCGGCAGGCCGCCGAAGATGTTGGTCTCGCGCACCTGGGACAGGCCGACGAACGCCACGTTGCCGTGCATCGCGAGGCCGCGGGTGTAGCCCGGCAGCGCCGCCACGACGTCGGTCCTGCCCGACGCCGGATCGAAGGCGCACAGGTGCCCGCGGCCGGAGTCGAGGAGGAAGCAGTGGCCGCGGAAGCAGCGCGGCGAGTGCGGCATGCACAGCCCCCGCACCACGGTCTCGCCCGACGCCACGTCGATCACCACGCCGCCCCGCACCTTGTTCTCGCGCCACCCGACCGGCGCATTGGTCTCGCCCATGGCCGTGACGAAGCGGATCCGGCCATCCTGCATGGCGATGCCGTTCAGGTGGCAGCGATCCTCGCCGGCGAGCTGGTCGATGAACGGCGGCCGCCAACGCGGCACGAAGCCGAAATCGGCGTCGTCGATGGTGCACAGGCACGACAGCAGCGTGTTGGCGATCCACGGCCTGCCTTCCACCAGGACGATCTCGTGGCTGCGGATGTTGCCGGTGACGTGCGCCGTGCGCGGCACGAAGCAGGCGTCGTGCCGGCCCTTCGGTTCGAGCTGCGGCGCGATGTCGGGCGCCGAGCGCAGGGTCCAGATCGTGCGGCGCGTGCCCACCACCATCCGGTCCAGCCGCTCGTCGACGGCGAGTCCCATCGGCTGCTCGAACGAACGCAGCAGCGTCGACAGCCTGCCGCCGGCGGAACGCACCAGCATCAACTTGCCGGCCTGGTAGGTGGTCACCGCCAGGCTCACCTGCAGCTGCTCCAGCAGGGCCGGGAAGCCCGCCGAGTGGGCGTACTGGAACGTCGGCGCACTCGCCGCCGCCGGCGGTACGGGAGCATCGGGGTCCGGCATGGCGCCTGAGTCTACCGCCGGAAGTCGGGGCCCGGCCTGCTACCATCGCCGACCCGAGGCCCGCGACGATGAGCAACGAGCCCAGCGACCATGTCATCGCCACGGTGTTCGGGCGCGTGGACGACGCCCTGCGCCAGGAGGTCGCGGCCTTCTGGCTGCGGCAGGGAGCCATCGCCGACGCCAGGGAGGCGCACCGGCGCGCCGACGAACTGGTCTGCGTCGCGCGCAACCGGCAGGGCGAAGTCATCGGCGTCAACACCGCCTACGTGGCGGCCCTGGGCGGCGGTGCGGAACGCTGGTTCCATTACCGGATGTTCGTGCGGCCGCAGGATCGTCGGCTGGCCCTGAGCTGCGCGCTGGTGCGGGCGGCCGTGACGGCCTTGCGCGCGGGCCGGCACGCCTTGCCCGGCATCCGCGGTGTCGCGCTGGTCACCGAGAACCCGAAGCTGATGCGTGCCGGCGGCCGGCGCCTGCTGGCCGGCCTCGGCTGGCAATCCGCCGGCAAGGGCCCGCACGGACGCGACCTGTGGCTGATCGCGTTCGCCGGGTCGTGATTGCGTGGTTCAGGCCGGAACGCCCGCCTGCGTCAGGGCGCGTTCCAGATCTTCGGCCGTCGCCGTCGCCCACGGGCCTTGGTCCACGTAGCACCAGCGGCCCCAAACCTCGGCGGCGCCGAGCGCCCAGGGGAAGTGCGGCGCCGGGATCTCGCAGGAAGACCGCGGATACAGCCAGGCGGTGCTGTCCTGGTCCACCAGGTTGAACGCCGCGGTGCAGCGGGTGACCTGCAATGCTGTGATGGCCGCGGCGCGGGCCGCCGGCGCGCCGCGGGCGCCGATCAGGAGCCAGGTGGCGTCCTTCTGATGCCAGGTGACGCCGGTGATCGACGGCAGCCAGTCGGCGCGGAGGTCGTGTTCGGGCAGCGCCGGCAGGAACGGCAGGCGTTCGGCGGTGACGTGGCCGTGGGCGCGCGGGATCGACGCGGCTGCACCGATGGAGTTGACCATTGCCGTGCCGTGCCGGGCCTCGGCGAATGCGAACAATGCGTGCAGCAGGTCGGTGCCGTGTTCGCGGGTCGCGGCGTCGGGCCAGAGGATCCATTGGTCGCGCGCGAACGGATAGCGGTTGGGCGTCAGGTGCAGGCCGTTGCCGGACCAGACGGACTCCGTGCGGACGATGCGCGGTACGGGATCGGCGCGGAAGGCGGGCCGCGTGCCAGGCTGGCCGGGCCGCTGCGCGCGCTCGGGCAGCAGGACCAGCTCGACGGGCGCGCCGAGCACGGTGAGTGTGCGCCGGGCGGTCGGTGCGAACGGCAGCGGCGAGGCCTCGCCGGGGTCGGGCAGGGGCAGGGTCATGCGTGCGAGGAGTGGAGAGCAGGCCCGCCCTGCGGCGCAAGGCCGGTGTTGCGATGGTGCAGGGATGACCGGTGGCGTTCGGGAGTTGTCGTGCGGGGACGACCGGGGCTTGCTGGGCGATGAGTGGGATCCGTCGAGTGCGTCGAGGGGTGGGGGTTGACGGGTCGCGCGAGGGCGATCTAGCCTTTCGCACACTCGTTCCAGGAAAGGAGAAACACCATGCTCGCCAGGTCGTTGCTCTGCCTCACTGCCTCACTGCCTCACTGCCTCACTGCCTCTCGTAG
>CAZMGG010000190.1:0-3302 GCA_964565715.1 uncultured candidatus Brocadiaceae bacterium
CAGCGCCTTCAGCTCCTTCTTCGCCGCCGCCAGATCCCGCTTCACCGCCTTCACCTCCTCCTCCGACATCGCCTCCTCGCCCTCCTCCGCCTCCCCCTCGCCGCCCTCCTCATCACCGCCCGGCGCCGCCGCCTTGATCCGCCCGTCCAACTCCGCCACCTTCCCCTCCACCGCCGCGATCTCGTCCAGGAACTCCGGCAGCAACCGCTTCACCAGCTTGTGATCCAGCGGATTCCCCTTCTTGCCGTCGTCCTCCAGCGCCGTCAGGATCGTCGTCACCCAGCCCTCGACCACGCCCACGAAGCCGTGCGCCATCAACGCCTTCAGGTCGAACTGCACCTCGCCCCACCACGACGCGACCGCACCTGCCACCTGGAACCGGTCCAGCAACCCCACCGGCGTCAGCGCCTTGGCGAAGCTCTGCAGCAGCTCCGCCCGCAGCTTCATCAACGCCCGGGTCTCCGGTAGCTGCACGAGGTGCTTGTGGTGCGCCTTCCACCACGCGTCGAAGGCGGCCATCAGCTTCTGCTCCTGCGCCTTCACCCCGTCGTCGCCCTCGACCCTGGCGCGCAAGGCCTTCGCATCGGTGATCCCCGGCGCGAAGTCCACGTAGCGGTCGTCCCGGGCCACGAACACCCGGTCCGGGTCGAACGCGTGGGCCGCGAACAACGCCCGCTGCTGCTGGATCTCCGCCTTCGGCACCCCGCCCAGCAGGTGCGCCCGCACGTCGTGCGGCTCGGGCGGCGGCGCGTTGTCGGCGTAGCGCCGGATGTTCAGGTTCCAGTCGTTCTCGGCCAGCGTCTCCCGGGAGACCACCGCGGCGAAGCCCGGCACGTCCTCGCAGCGCTGCCAGGCGCTGACGATCTTCTCGATGTGCTCCGGGTCCAGGTAGTTCTGGGCGCGGCCTTCGCGGTACTCGGCGTCGGCGTTGATGAACAGCACCTTGCCCCGCCGGGCCGCGGGCTTGCTGCCCTTGGCGCGCAGGACCAGGATGCAGGCCGGGATGCCGGTGCCGTAGAACAGGTTGGAGCCGAGCCCGATCACCGCATCGATCAGGTCGTCCTGCAGGAAGCCCTTGCGGATCTCCTTCTCGGCGCCGCCGCGGAACAGCACGCCGTGCGGCATCACGGTGACCACCATGCCGCGGGTGCTGAGCACCGCGACCATGTGCTGCACGAACATCAGGTCGGCCTTCTTGCCGGACTCGGGGCAGAAGCCGTAGCGGAAGCGTTCGCGGAAGGGCAGACCGTCCTGGGTGTAGTTGAGCGAGAAGGGTGGATTGGTGATCACCCGGTCGAACCGCATCAGCTCGCCGTCCTTCAGGTGCAGCGGCTCCATCAGGGTGTCGCCGTTGCGCAGGTCGGCGTCGGGGATGCCATGGAGCAGGAGGTTCATCTTGCTCATGGACCAGGTGGCGCCGTTGTACTCCTGGCCGAAGAGGTGGAGGTTGCGGGGGTTGCCGCCGTGCTCCTGGACGTACTCGGCGCCCAGGATCAGCATGCCGCCCGAGCCCGAACAGGGGTCGTAGACCGACATGCCCTCCTCCGGGGCGGCGATGCGGGCCATCATCCGGACGACACCGCGGGGGGTGTAGAACTCGCCGCCCTTCTTGCCGGCCGAGTCGGCGAACTCGCCGATCAGGTATTCGTAGGCGGCGCCGAGGAGGTCGGGGAACTCGAAGTCCTCGTTGCGCAGGCGGTGCTTGCTGAAGTGGGCGATCAGCTCGCGCAGCTTCTTGTCGGGCAGCTTGGACTTGCCGACGGTGCGGGTGAAGTCGATGTGCTGGAGGACGCCTTCGAGGCCGGTGTTGGCCTCCTCAAGGGCGGCGAGGGCCTTGTTGAGGCCGTCACCCACGTTGTGGTGCAGCTCGTCGCGCAGGTGGGGCCAGCGGGCGTCGGGTGGCACGAAGAAGGTGTCACCGTAGAAGCTCGGGTTGTCGGCCCGTCCCTCGGCCTGGGCCTGGGTGCGGCCGGCCTTGCGCTGGTCGGCGATGACCTGTTCGCGGGCCTGCTCGAACACGTCCGAGCAGCGCTTCAGGAACAGCATCCCGAAGATGTACTCCTTGAACTCGGAGGCATCCATCTTGCCCCGGAGGATGTCGGCGGCGCCGAACAGGTGGCGCTCGAGCTGGGCGAGGGTCAGTTTGCGCATGGTTCCTTCAGCGTCGTCGAGAGGGCCTGGCTCAGCTGCTGGCCGAAGTTGCGCGAGAGGCTACTCCCAGGCTCTCGGCGACTTCAACCCAGGAGAATCGATCCGAAGGGGCCGCTCGCGCGAGCACCGATCTCTAGGCACTCGGGCTTCTCCGTCGCACGACCTGGTGCCCGAGCGAGTGGAGCCACGCCTCCACGTCGTCGAGCGTCTCGTGGGGCAAGTGGCAGAAGGCGTGGATGAACCCGCTCTGGCGCTTGCCGAAACGACGGTAGACCTCATGGCAAACGGCGTCGGAGAACTGCTCGATGTTGGCCGGCCAGGGCGGGTAGTCTCCGTCGGAGAATGCGGGCAGGTCGCCGGGATCGAAAGGCGTGTCCGGAAACCAGATGGGCTCGGCTTCCTCGTCCACCGCCAGACCTTCCGGCTGCAGGAGGTCGGGGGCGAAACAGTGCCGGTACTGGGCCACGAGGCGGTAGCGCTCCTCGTCGGGCAGGGCAGCCAGAAATCCACCCCACGTCTGGGCGCCTAACGCCCGGTGGATGGCCTGCAGGAGTTCGTAGTCGTCCTCCGTAGCGATGACCCAGCCGATGTGATCCTGGTAGAGGATGTAGTCCATGGTCTGCCTCGACGGCCTCAGGGGCGCCGGCCGTCCTCGATCAGCTGCACGTCCGTGTTGCGGGCCTCGCACAGGCTGCGGATCTTGGCGGCGAACCCGGCGAGATCGGGGGAGGTGAGGCCATCGATCTGGCGGATCGCCGCGTCGAACTCGCCCAGTTCGCGCCAGATCTCGGCCAGCATCAGACGGTCCTCCTCGCTCCCGTCGTCCACCATCGCCGCCAGCCGGAGCAAGTTGGCGCGCACCTCGTCCGGCGAGGGCTGCGTGGGCCGGTTCGCCCCTGCCGCGGAACCGAACCGGGGAGCCTTCGTGTCCACCATGTGGCCCGTCGGATCCATGGTCGGCGGGATGTGCGGCAGCTGCGGGCTACCTGGTCGCCGCTCGTCGTTGCTGCGCTGCCAGGCCAGGATGCGCAACTCCAGTTCCCGTTCTGGATCCGCGGGACAGTCCTCGCGCAGCATGGCGTACAAGCCGGCGACGTCAGGCTCGCACAAGTGGCGTGCGCCCGCATGCGGCGAATCCGGGGGTTCGAGGG
>CAZMGG010000190.1:3402-8332 GCA_964565715.1 uncultured candidatus Brocadiaceae bacterium
GCGCTGCTACCATTCGCACCCTGGTCACTGCTCATGACCGCACCTCGCGTGATGCCGAGACCCGGTCGGCCCCGCAGGCCCGACTGGCGCACGCCGCAGTGCCGGGTCCAGATCTCTTCACCATCCAGAGCAAGAACTCAACCCGCCCCTGATGGCAGTGCTCGTGATCGCCAGCCCCGCCGGTACGTCGCTCCTCGCGGTTTGGTCTCGGATGCATGTGGCCGGCCTCCAGAACTACGCATCCGGACCGGCGCCCCGCCCCACGAGCCTTGGTCTACGAGGCTGGTAGCCGGAGCGGGGCACCTCTGCCTCGCCAAGACCACCTTGCCGCTCCTCGGCGCGTAGGTCCGTGTTCGCCTGCGCGACAGGTATCCAAATGTCGCGGTGGACGATCGGTGCCCGATCGGTGGTTGTCAAGGGGCTGGAGGATCTTCCCTTGAGGGCGGGTGACGTGGCGACCGGAGCCCATTCCGCGCCGCCGCCCGTGCCGGGGACTTCCGGAGGCCCATGGATTCCAGTATTCTGCGGGGCTCCAAGGAGGCGCATCATGCGTATTCTCTGGCTCCTGCCTGCAATAGCTCTCATCCTCCCCACGACACCAGCACAGCGCCTCCTCTACACGCTCGCGGGAGATGCCCAGAACGCAGTCCACGGTCTGCAACTCGCCGTCGGTGGTGACTTCTCATCTGACGGTGTCCGGGACCTGGTCGTCCTGGAGCTCGGAGACAGCTCAGCATCCTCCTCCACTCGGCGACAGAACCTCAGGATCTGCTCAGGCGTGGACGGACAAGAAGTGAGGAGTATCCCCGGGCCGGGATTCCACACCTATTACAGCTGCATGGCGGCCACCCCCGACATGAATCAGGATCAAATCCCAGACGTTGCCGTGGGATCCGGGTTGGGCATTACTGTGCTCTCAGGCGTCAACCTCCAGAGCATTCGCAGCTTCCCAGTCTCCCAACCGCGTCTTCTTCTCAGCCCCGGCGATGTGAACGCCGATGGCACGCCCGATCTGGTCCACCTCTCCGGGTCCGTGCTCAGCGCCATCAATGGGCTGAATGGAAACCACCTGTGGTCGGTTCAGAACGCCATCACCGCGACGTTGATGGGTGACACTGACGCCGATGGCGTGACTGACGTTGCCGTCTTGGTGAACTCCCCCTGGACACCGAGCCTGGCGCTGGTGTCTGGGCGCATGGGGACAGTCAGATGGACGGTTGGCGTCTCGGCATCAGCCATCTCGTCGTCGATGGCAGGCCTTGGCGATGCAAACATCGACGGCATCCCCGACCTCGCTCTCGGTGTGCCACAGGTATGCAGCAGCCAGGCATGCCAGGGTTTCACGCACATCATTTCAGGCCTGGATGGCAGCATTCTCCAGACCATCACCAAGAACTGGCCCGAGCCATTGTTCGGCACGAGCGTCGCTGACGCCGGCGACTTCAACGGTGACGGGTATGGCGATTATTGGGCGTCGAATCCCCAGATCTACTCTCCCGGTGCTCGTGGCCGCTTGCATGCCATCTCAGGCCGCAATGGCGTGGAGCTCGGCTCCATCGATGGATGGTGGATCGGCTCACCATTAGCCGGCGGCTTCGACCTCGACAACGATGGCGTGGCCGAAGCCGCGGTTGCATCCTTTGACACACAGGGGTCCAGAACGATCAAGGTCTATACCCAATCGCGAGCAACCTACGCGACATTCGGCTCATCCTGTCCAGGATCCCGAGGGCTTCCAGTTCTTCGCGCCGTGACGTTGCCAAGAGTAGGCCGTCGCTTCGACCTGCAGATCAGCAATCTGGCGATCTTCCAGCTGGGCTTCGTTTACACGGGATTCTCCAATCAGACATGGGCGGCAGCCACACAGCAGCTTCCGTATCATCTTGGAGCCCTGGGACTGCCCGCTTGCACCTTGTTTATCAGCCCGGATCTGGAGGGGACAACGCATTCGGGCGGAGGGACTGCATACTGGGGATTCCTGGTGCCCGACCGGCCGGAGTTCTACGGCTTCGAGTTCTTCAACCAGGCGTTTTTCTTCGACCCACTGGCGATTGGTAATGTCGTGGTCAGCGAAGCAGGTCGGGGATCGATAGGTCTTTGAGCACTGGTGGCGCAGTCCGCCGACGCGGCACCGTGCTGATGGTGCTCAGCATCGGGCTCGACTTCTGATGCCCCGACATGTTGTCGGTCCGGTGTAGGCACCCTTCGTCAGTCGACGACCGATGGGCCGGATTTCGATGTCGGTGTCGTATCGCGAACCAACGTGCAGGCCCGGCTCGACGGCCGGTCCCAACCGCGCGACCGCGCGCCCATGGCGCAGGACGGTGATCCACTCGCCCTTGGCCGCGCGGCGGAGGATCTCCGAAAGGTTCTGCTTCAGGAATTGGGTGCTGATCGAAGCCATGGCAGATGTTGCTCGCAACGGTACCGATCATCGTCCGGACCTCTGTCCCGGCAAAGGCCCACGTTTCCAGCGGGTCCCAGGGGAGGCGATCTGCGGACCTGGGTACGCCAACCCGAGAACCGTCACCTGCGGCGGACGGAGTGCCCCCCAGTCCAGGCACCGGCTTCGCGAGGCTTGCATCGGCCGGGGTGATCGCTAGCAAGATCGCCATGAACTGGGCCCCTACGGTGGCGGTGGCGCTGGTGGCCGCGCTGGTGTTCGGCACCATCGCCCGCCGCTGCAAGCTGTCGCCGCTGCTCGGCTACCTGCTCGCCGGCGTGGCCATCGGTCCGCACACGCCGGGCTTCGTCGGCGACACGGCCCTGGCGGCCCAGCTCGCCGATGTCGGCACCGTGCTGCTGATGTTCGGCGTCGGACTCGGCTTCTCCTTCGGCGACCTGTGGTCGGTCCGGCGCATCGCCGTGCCCGGGGCGCTGGTGGCCAGCACCGGTGCGGTGCTGCTCGGGTTCCTGGTCGGCACGACCCTGGGCTGGCCGGCCGGCGGATCGGCGGTGCTCGGCATGTGCCTGGCGACCGCCTCGACGGTGGTGATCGTCCGCGGCATGACCGAGCTGGGGTTGCTGGCGGCGGCGCCCGGCCGGATCGCCGTCGGCTGGTCCCTGGTCGAGGACCTGATCACCGTCGTGTTGCTGGTCGTGCTGCCGGCCCTGGCGCCGGCCGCCCCCGGCGCCGAGCCGATGGGCATCCTGCCGGCGCTGGCCTGGAGCCTCGGCAAGGTGGCCGTCCTGGCGGCGGTCGTCGTCTGGGGCGGCGGCCTGGTCGTGCCGCGTCTGCTGGATGTCGTGGCGCGGGCGCAGTCGCGGGAGCTGTTCACCCTGGCGGTCCTGACCCTCGCGCTCGGCATCGCCTACCTGGCCTCGACCCTGTGCGGGGTCTCGCTGGCGCTCGGCGCCTTCTTCGCCGGCATGGTGGTCGGGCGTTCGGACCTGAGCCACCAGGCCGCCGCGGATGCGCTGCCGATGCGCGATGCGTTCGCCGTGCTGTTCTTCGTCGCGGTGGGGATGCTGTTCGATCCGGCCTTCGTCTGGCACAACCCGCTGCCGGTGCTGGCGGCGCTGCTGGTGGTCCTGCTGGTCAAGCCGGTCACCGGCGTCGCCTTCATGCTGTGGCGCGGTCAAGCGCCGCGCACGGCGCTGTCGGTGGGCGCCGGCATCGCCCAGGTCAGCGAGTTCTCGTTCCTGCTGGCGGGGCTGGCCACCAGCCTCGGCATCCTGCCCGCCGGCGGACGCGACCTGGTGATCGCCGTGGCGCTGGTCAGCATTGCGGCGAGTCCCCTGCTGTTCGGCGGCGTGCGGCCGCTGGACCGCCTGGTCTCGTCCTGGCGCGTCGTCGGGCGGATGGCCGCCCGCAACGGGCCCGGCCTGCGCGAACTCGGTGCAACCGTCGCCGGCGGCCTGCAGGAACATGTGGTCGTGGTCGGGTACGGGCGCGTCGGCAGCGTGCTGGGCGGCTTCCTCGAGGCCCGCGGCGTGCCCTACGTCGTCATCGAGCTCGATCGTGCCCTCGTCGAAGCCCTGCGTCGCCGCGGCATACCGGCCCTGTTCGGCGATGCCAGCAGCCCGGTGCTGCTGGATGGGGCGCAGATCGCCCGGGCCCGCGCCCTGGTCCTGACCGTGCCCGATGCGGTGTCGCAGCGGCTGGCCATCGAGCACGGCCGCGCCGTTCGCCCGGATCTCGAGGTGTTGACGCGGGTGCACAGCCACGCGACGGCGCAGGCGATGGCGCGTCTCCCCGGCGTGCGGCCCGTGCTCGGCGAACAGGAACTGGGCCTGGCCATGGCCCGCCATCTCCTGGAGATGCTCGGCGCCAGCCCGATCGAGGCCGAGGCCACCGTGATGGGCGCGGTCCGCGACGGCAGGGGCGCCGCCGCCGGCACCGTGCCGCGCCTGTTCGAGATCAAGGTGACGACCCGTGCGCCGACCCTCGGCCGCTCCCTGTCCGAACTCGGCCTGCCGCCCAGCGTGCTGGTCGTGGCCATCGTCCGCGGCGGCGGCCACCTGGTCCCACGGGGGCCGACGCGCATCGAGGCCGACGACGTGCTGCTCCTGTTCGCCACGGCCGACGACGCCCGCGGCGTCGAACGCTGCATGCACGCGACGGTGCAGGTCGCGGACGGTGGGCCCGCGGCCTGAGCAGCGGCACCGTCGCCCGCCTACCGGCCGCGCCGGGCCGGGACCCGCAGCACGGCGCTCGCCTGCCCGGCCGCATCCAGTTCCAGCAGCGGCCAGCCGCGGCGTTGCATGGCCGCGGCGAACTCGGGCACCAGCCGCGGATCGTCGGCGAACAGCAGTTCCTGCCAGGGAACCCGCCCGAGACCGTGCACCCGCACGTGCACGTGGGCCGGGATCATGGTCGCCGGATAGCCGCCGGGTCGCACGCTGCGCAGCTCACACCGGCCCTCGGCGTCGGTGACGACGCACCCCCACAGGCGCGCCCGGTCGTCGCCGCCGCCATCGTGCGTGTAGA
>CAZMGG010000191.1:0-8289 GCA_964565715.1 uncultured candidatus Brocadiaceae bacterium
GATAGGGCGCACAGAGGGCCGTGACGCCGAACTCGATCTCCTTCGAGATCGTCCCAACCAGCGTAGCTTCGCGGTTCTCGTACCAGTGAACCGCCAGCATAGTCACGGCCTGGACGAGCTCGGCAGGCACATCGTCCGGATCAGACCAGCCCGCCACGTACGTCACCAGCACGGCATCGCTGCGTCTGTAGAGCGTCGGCAGCGTGGCCGTGGGAATGACCTCGATCATGGCCGGCTCGTGCGAGGCCGGCGTCAGGTAGTTGCCGGACGACCACGTCTGGAGCGCGTTGTCGCCGTCGTAGTACTGCACCGACGACACCGACTGCAGCGGCGCCGCCATCGGCAACCACCAGCGCCGCGGCATCTCCGACAAGACGAGGCGGTAGGTCTGCGACATGAGCGCCCGGTGTGTGTACTGCTCCACCCACCCCGCCCCGGCACGAATCAGCAACTCAATGACCGAGTCCTCGGTGGCGTGCGTCACACGCGCCGATCGCTTGACTTCGTCAACGGACGCGACCAGATCGGTCGGTGCCACCGTGCGCGTATAGGCCGAGACGATCACCGTCGGCCCCGCTTCCGCTCAGGTGCTCCACCCACCGCGGCCACTTCGCGCACGGCCGCCGGCTGGCTCACCGTCGCCACGCCAGCAGACAGAAACGACTCGGCCACCGACAGCGGCAGGTCGTAGACGCGGCCGACGTGCAGCACGCGCTCACGTCCCGCCTCCTGCATCACCCGCACCGCGCGCATGACTACGCGCATACCGCCAGCTCCTGCTGCGCCGTCTGCAACTGCTGCACCATCTGCCAGCCGCGCAGCGTCCATGTATCCGGCTGCACGCAGATCGGCAACCGCGTCCGCACATACGCGCGCCCGACGTCATCGGACACCCAATGCCGAATCAGCGCCGAGCACGACTCTGGCGAGTCGAAGGTAGGCACCAACGACCCAAACTTCTCGGCCACCTCGGCACGCGGGTCGCTCAAGTGAAACGCGCCACACGCCGCCAGCTCGTACGCCCGCGGGTTCAGGCTTTCCGCCTCCCCGCCAGAGAGCCGCGTCTTCCCCTGCCAATCCTTCGACGTGCGATACAGGTTCAGACCGACCTTGGCTCGCCGATAGAGCGCGGCCGTGGCCTGGTTGTCCACGACGCCACCGCGCACGAACTTCTTGAGCGGCGACTTGCGCTGGAGCGTCTGCCAGTTGCCATACAGGCCCACATCAAGGCCAGACCAGTCGATGGCCTCGAGGAACGCCACCCGCTCAGGGAAGCCGGTCCCGACGAACACCACGTCATGGGCCGGCACGCCGTCGTCGTCAGCCAGTGGCTTGTGAACGCTCGGCCGATAGGCGTGCGGCAGGTATGACGTGCGCGGCTGCACCGCCTGCAGCGGCGCTACTGACTGGCGCTCGTTCGTCCACACCAGGTCGGCGTGCTGCGCCTGCGCCGCCTCTTCGGCGTCGTTGTACGGCGACTCCGTCAGCAGCAGCGCCACGCGCAGGCCAGCCAGGCGCATGACCTCGAGGAACTGCTTCGGCACGAAGATGGAGCTCACCACGAGCACCCAATCGACACGCTGCGCCAACGCCCGCGGCAACACATCGATCAGCGCGTGGTACTGCACATCCGCCGCGGACGGTTTCGGCACCGTCGCGTCACGCTTCTTGGCTCGCCGGTAGACGTATTGCAGGTAGTCCGCTGACGTCGCCAGCCGCTGGTCGTAGGCGTACCAGCGCACATCCACCCCGGCCGCCTTGAGGCCCTCGACGGCCCCTCGCTCGACGTCCTTGGTAGACCACAGCGCCCCAGACCCCACGACCATCACGACCATGTGTGCGACAGCAGCTCCCGAAGATGAGGCGCCGGAGCCCAGCCCCGGCGCCTCGGTTAGCGAGGTGTTACGACGCGCCGTGCGTCACCGGGTTGCGGCCCTTGCCGAGATGCGCCGTCACCGACACCAGCGCCGTGCCGGTGTTGCCCGACGGCGTGATGTAGAGGCGCACGTACCGCTTGCTGCCGATGTAGCCGATCGACCGCACCTCGTTGTCGTCATCGAACTGGAACGCCGCCGCCGTCTCCGGCGCCGTGCCATACGTCTGAGACACCATGTCCGCGTCGGCCACATCCGTGAAGCCCGACCCGGCGGTGTCCGACTCCTGCATCAGCACGGCGAACGTCGCGTTGGCGTCGGCCAGGTCGCCAGTGGCGATCGCGAAGTACAGGGAGTCGTACCCCTGCGTGTCGATCTCCTGGCACTGGAACGCCGTGTCGGCGCTGTAGTAGTACGGGCTGTGCGCCCGCTTGATCTGCACGTTGCTCAGAATGTCGCGCATGATGTTGTCTCCTCTCGTTCTCGTTAGCTGGTGCCGAACTTGAGGAACTTCATGGCGTCGAAGTTGAGCACGTCGCCACCCACGCGGGCCGTCGTGTAGAACTCCACGTACGGCTTGGAGCTGTACGGGTCACGCAGCGTGCGGATGCCGATGCGGTCCACGATGGTGTACGTCTCCCGCATGTCGCCAAACGCCACGGCCAGCGCATCGGTCGTGGTGTAGGTCGCCATGTCCTCGAGCAGCACGACGGGGCTGCCGAGGACGCTGCCAGCCGTAGTGCCAGAGAAGTCGGGAATGAAGACGTACTTCCCCTGGCTCGACGTGTCCGTCAGCAGCCGCAGCTTGGCGACCGTAGTGCGGTTCATGAACCAGCGCGCGTTCGGCACGTACGCCGGGTTCAGCTTGTGGGCGACCGTGACCAGCTTCTCAAGGCCGGTCGGGTCCGACCCGAACGACCCGTTGCTGGCGGTCGCGACGTGTTCGAACGTGCCCCAGGTGCGCGACGAATCCGCCGTCGCCGCCGTGCTGTAGCTGGCGAACCCGCGCGGCTTGTTCACGCCGTTGCCGGTCACGAAGGCGGTGTTCTGCGTCCGCGCAAAGTAGTCGGCCACCTTCCGCGCCAGCCACCCCTCGATGTCCACCATCGAGTCGTCCAGCAGCTTCTGGGTTGCCTTCGGCTTCGCGTAGATCTCATGCACCGGAATCCGCCAGGTGCCGAGCGTCGGCGTGTCGGTTTCCGACCGGGTCGCCGTCTCACCCACCCACGAGGCCGACACCTCGTCGCGATCGGACAGGCCCTCCAGGGCATCCGTCGAGATGGGCTGGCTGCTGGCGTACTGCCGCATCGGTGACGTCTCGAAGATGCGCGTCACGATGCGGCCGGACTTGTCGGCCTCCACCGTGTACCCGCCGTCCGGGTCCGACCCGACCGACAGCGCGCGGCGCTCGAGCTCACGCAGCCCCGACTCGTTGCCGCGGCGCAAGTAGCTGTCCAGCCCCTGCTTGTACTGCCGCAGCTCCGGCGTGACGCCGTCGCTCTTGTCGCCACCGACGCCGAACGTCGCCATCACGTCCACGCGGGCGCGGATCTCGCTCAGCGCCTTGTCGCGGGCCGCTTCCTTCTCGGTGATCGACTCGTTGATCTTCTGGAGCCTGGCTTCGATCAGGGGGTCCACGACGCCCTGAGCGGCCTGCTCGGCCTTCTGCGTGAGACTGGCCTTCAGCTCGGCGTAGTCACGCCCGATCTGATCGATCAGCTCTTTGACTTCGGGTTCCATGTAGAGGCACTCCCGCGTACACGCGCCGGATGGCCTCGACCACCTCGATCACGTGTTCGCGATTGCCCCCGACATGGCGTGGCGCGATGTCGGCAGGGTCTTCATCCATGTCCGCTGCATTGCGCAGCAGACGCTTGTAGCAAGTAGCCACCACGCGCCTGGCCTCGGCACGCGATAATCCGGCATCGCGCCGGAGCCACCGCTCAAATTCAACCGCGTCTGGCAACTCCGACGAACGAACCTCGGTCACTCTGGCCGGGTCGTTCGCCGGAAACGTCACCAGGGAGACTTCGAACAGCTGCACATCCGTCAGCGTGCGAATCCCGCTTTCGTCATCCATCTTGGACTTGCGCGTCCGGAAGCCGATCGACAGACCGTCCAGCTCGCCGGCCTGCATCGCCGCATACGTGGACTTCGTACGATCCGTGTCCACGTCGAACAGGTGACCGCGGACATACAGCCCGTGGTCGTCCTCGCGCATCTCGTCCCACTTGCCAATCGGCACCAGGTCGTCCGCGTTCTGCGAGAAGAACCCGCCACCGCCATGCTGCAACAGCAGTTTCGGCAAACGGCCCTGGCCCCTCCACTCCTTCAGCGTGGAGCGAAACGCCCCCTTGGCGATGGTGTCGTTGTAGGAGTCAACCGTGTTGAACACGGACCCGTACCCCTCGAAGGACATCGGCACGGCGTCATCCGACGCCACCGCCTTCAATTCGAACGGCACACACCGACGCTCGTGCGTCATTCCTCTGCTCCTGGCAACTCCGTCTCAGTCACCGTCAGCGGCGCCATGTTCAGGGGCCGCCAGTGCGTCTCCCCGCCTTCCACCGGGGGCTCGTTCAGCTTTCGTCGCACTTCGTTCACCGAGTAAACGCCCTTGTCGATGGCCAACCCGTATCCGTCCATCTGCGCCTTGAAGTCCCCGCGCAACAGGCCCTCGACCATGAACTCCGGATAGAACGCCTGCTCCTGCTCAATGAACTGCTGCCATATGGCCTGCTCCCACGTCACCAGCCAGCGGCGCATCGTGTACTGCAGGAAGCCAATCTGCTGCTGCTCAATCCCTGTGCCCCACGACGTGCTCTTCTCGGTGTCGCCGATCATGTGCGGCGGCACCTGGAACATGCCGCAGATCTCCGTGCGCTGAAACTGCCGCGTCTCAAGAAACTGCGCGTCACGCTTTGTGATCGACAGCGGGGTAATCTCCATGCCCTCTTCGAGCACGGCCACCCGGCGCTGCCCATCGTTCCCGCCGTACGTCACCGCAAAGTGCTCTTCCAGGCTCTTCTTGGCCTTGTCGCTGAGCACCTTCGGGTGTCGCAGCGCCACGTCTGGCCCGCCACCGTGTGCCCAGAACGTGCCTGCGCTCTCCTGCGTGGCCTGCGCAATCCCGACCACGTCTCGCGCATCCGCCAGCACCGAGCGGCCCATGTAGCCATTCGCGCTCAGGCCTCTGACGTGAAAGACGTTCTCCTGCGGTAGCACCACTTCGGGCGCATCGTCACGCCGACGCACCCGGTACCGCAGCGACAGGTCGTTGTTCTGCTCCACAGTCACCAGGTCCGGGTGCAATGGCCACATCTGCATCGGCCGATTACCACGCTGGCCACGCTCCCAGACGACGTACGCGTAGGCGTTCCCGCGCAGCAACAGCGAGGCCTGCATCTGCTGCAGGAAGTCCACGCGGCTCTGATTGCGGTTGGGCTTCTGGAAGACGATGGCCACCGGATGGTCAGATCGGCGGCGCCGATCCGTCTCGCCGACGCGCTCGTAGATGTGCAGGGGGAGAGTCGCCAGCGTCCCAGAAATAAGCGAGACGCAGGAGTAGACCGCCGCCACCCGCATCGCCGAGGCCTCGGTCACCGACTGGCCGGACACGCTCTGATTGCCGCGCGTCAGCCACTGGTACAGCTCGTGCGAGTCTATTCGTTTCTCAAAGAACGACCGGAAGGGGTTGTTCACCGCTTCCGCTCCGACCGAGCCGCCTGCCCCCCAGCGAGGAACATGACGACGCCAGCGCAGAGCACGGCCGGGCCGACGCCCCACGTCAGGCCAACACCCACGCAAATCAGGGCGTATCCGCCTAGAAGGAACACATCCGACACGGCCGCTATCTATAGCGTCCGCTGTCAGATGCGCTCATGCGCCACAAGATGTTGTGGATTGCGCCGGCGGCGCACCGACAGGAAGGGAGGACACGCCCAGAACGGCACAGATGGCCACGAGCGTGCCCAGGCGAGGATTGCCGCGGCCCTGGATAACCGCGATCACGGTGTTTTCGTGCAACCCTGCACGGCAGGCGATCTGCTTCAGTGAGAGGCCGGAGTGCCGATAAGCCAGACGGAGCCGAACCGTGAGCTCGTTCACAGTGACACCAGCCCGCGCGACTCGTAGACCGACGGCCCCTCTTCAGGCTGCTTCAGCCACAGCGCCGTGCCGATGGTACCGGCGATCACCGGGTCGATACGCCCGCGGCTCTTCCCCTTGGCAAACATCAGGTTGTCTTTACCGTCCCGGCTGGCCACGACGTTGGACACCGACCAGGCCGTCACCGGACACCCACCGGCATCCACCTCGCCAGCCAGGATGTCAGCCTGTACCCGCAGGCACGCGCTCGACATCCCCGCGAACGTCTGCGGCACCTTGATGACCTGTTCCTCGGCCATCCCCAAGTCCTGCACGATCTCGTCGATCAGCTTGTCCGCATGCCACGGGTCGAACCCGACCATCCGCACGTCGTACAGGTCACGCGCCGCCCGCAAGACGTCGATGATGACGCCGTGGTCAATGCGCGTGCCTGGTGTCGTCTGCAGCCAGCCCTGCTGCGCCCAGACGTGATACGGCGCCCGGTCGCGGTGGGCGCGGTCATGGATGGTGTCCTCGGGGGTCCAGATCTGTTGCAGCCACCGCCACTTCTGGCGGCCAGGCCCCGGAGGAAATACCAGCGACAACGCGCACAGGTCGATCTGCGAGGCCAGGTCGATACCCACCCAGCACGCCTCGTGCCTGAGCTCGGCCACCTCGAGCACCGGCTGCCACGACGCGGCCTGCCCACGACGCCAGCCGTCTACCGACAGGCATGGCGCCGACGCATTCACCCACAAATTCAGCCGCTTCTGCTTGAACGTCGCCGCCGCGGCCGGGATGCCCTTCGCCTTCGTGGCCAGCGCCCGCATGTCGTCGGGCTTGATGGACACGTCCCAATTGGGGTTGGCCTTAGCCCAGGTGCGCTCATCCCACGGGTCATCGTCCACGTCGGCATGGGCGATGAACGCGAAGAACGTCTCGTCCACCAGCGTCTGGTCAAGGATCTTGCAGGCGTAGTCGTGCTGGTCCCCGCACGGGCTCACCGGGTCATCCCCGGCCGTCGTGATCTGGAAGAAAATCGGCTGCCGGCGAGCGCCGGTCGCCGTCTCCATCACATCGATCAGGCCGCGGTCCTTGTGGGCGTGAAACTCGTCCACACACACGATGTGCGGGTTGAGGCCGTCTGTGGAGTCGTAATCGGCCCCCAGCGGCTCGAGCTTGGCCGACAGATCCTCGCGGTGCAGATTCGACACCCGCACCCCAATCCGCGACTTAAGCCCCGAGGACTGCACGAGCTTCTTGCAGTCAGCAAAGACGATCTTGGCCTGGTCGCGCTTGGTCGCGATCGTGTAGCCCTCCGCGCCCGGCTCGCCGTCGAAGAACGCGCCGTAGAGCATGACCACGGCCGCCTCGAGCGACTTCCCCTGCTTGCGCGGCAGCTCGTTGTAGGACGTGCGGAACCGTCGCAGCCCGGTTTGCGAATGGACCCACCCAAACAGCGACCCGAGGCGGAACTGCTGATAGGGCTGGAGCACAATGGGCTGCCCAGCCCATTCGCCCTTGTAGTGCTTCAGTTTGCCGGCGAACGCGAAGAATCGCTCAGCGCGGGCGTAGTCGAACCGATACGGGAAGGACGGCACCCCCTGCCGGGCCATGTCACGCTGGTGCCGCACACAAGACAGCCGGTGATACTTGCCGGCCGGCACCTGGCCGGACACGACAGCCGCCGCGTAGGAGTCGATCGGTGTCATACTAGTGTCACGCGATGCATCCTCCCGGCCGTTGAGTCACCATCGCTGTGTCACGCCTTGCCACCCCGAATCACGTCGAACTGCGCCCATTCGTCCTCCGGCTCCACGGTCGGCTCCACCAGCGGCTTGCCCATCGGAGCCAACATGTACCGCGCGAGCTCGGCGTCAATCCGCTGCACCACTCCGCGGTGGTTGCTCTGCCCCCGCGTGTCCGGGCTCGACGCCAGTTCCCGCTCGATCACCACGTTCCGGCACAGCAGCGAGAACCCATAGGCCCCGGCCGGCGTCAGGGTTCCCGCGGCCACCGCGTGCGGCGCCAGCCAATCCCAGATCACCCGCTCATCCACCGTCAGCGTCGGCGGCGCTTCGACCGGCACCGGCTCCGCAGGAGACGCTGGCACCCGTCGCTGGTCCCTCGCTCCACGCATCGCGCGCTGACGAGCAGACATCGGCTTCGGCCCAGAGCCAGGACGAGCCCCGCCGCTCCGTCCCTTCATGCCGGCCATTTGGTCACCATTTGAACTAATCCTAATAGGCTCAATAGGTTATTTGAATTTAGGCCCGCGCGAGCTACGGACCCGACACGGTTTCGGAAGATTACGCTGTAGACATTTTGC
>CAZMGG010000192.1:0-8153 GCA_964565715.1 uncultured candidatus Brocadiaceae bacterium
CTTGGCGTCGCTGGTGTTGGCGCAACAAGAAAATCCGGTCGTCGCACCCCCGTCATGACGCGTCGGGCAGCGAGAGGCGCCGGAGTGCCCTATGAAGCATCTCTCGGACACCAGATCTGTCCAGGGCGTGCCTCCACTCTGCGCCCGGGCATTCCGGGCCATCGGTGGGCGCCAGCACCGATCCCTCAGGTGCGGCGACTCCGTATCCCGATGAGAGCCACATGGTTGCAGAGATTCTCAACGCGACCGGCGGGACGGGCCGACGCTCCCGGCGGATCGCCACCGGGCTCCTGATGGTGATGCTCGCAGCACCCGGCGCCTGCGTCGATGACCGCGCGCCGCAGGCGCCGGCCATTCCCCCGACCCCGACCGCACCGCCCACCTCACCGCCCGCCTCCGCCATGCCCGCCGACTTCACGGTGACCCTGGGCTCCGGCGGCGGTGTCGCGGGTTCCTGGCACAGCACCACCATCGCCGACGACGGGCTCGTGATCGTCGCCGAGCGCGGGTGCGACGAAGACGCCTCCCGCGTGACCGGACAGCTTCCCGCGGACTCACGCGCGGCGATCTGGCAGAAGCTGCACGACACCGGCTTCGCCCGCATGCCGAACGAGCCCGGCAACATGACCGCCGCCGTGTCGGTCACCGCCGATGGCCGCATCACCACCGCCGCGGCGTCACACGGCGCGCTCCGGCCCGACTTCCAAGCCCTCGTGGCCTTCCTCGAGGCGCAGATTGCCACAGCCGGGCCGCCGCCAGGGGCGGCCCTGGCGCTGGGACTGCAGGTCCGCTTCACCGCCGACGCCGGCCGCGGCGGGAACACGCTCGAGTTCACCGTCACCAATCACTCCGACGCGCCGTTGCGCGTGCCGAACGGCGCCACGGTGGCGGCCTACATGGACGACCCGTTCGGCCTGGACCTGGACCTGCGCGATGCCACAGGCCATCGCTTCCGGCCCGATCCGGGTGCGGGCGGGCCGGCCTACCCCATCACCGCCGAGCACTTCACCACGCTCGCCCCCGGCGAACGGCTGGTCCGCAAGCTGGCCGTCGGCGGCTGGCGGCGCGACGGCACGGGCGCCACACGGGCCATCCTGGGGCAGACACCCGGTTCCTACCGCGCCCGCGCGCGGTGGCGCTACGACGGGTTCGGGGGCCAGGACCCGGGGCCTGTGTGGCGCGGCTCCACCGCGCCCTGCGAGATCACCTTCGCGGTGCGCTGAGGCAGCCCCGGAACGCAGCGATCCGCGAACGCAAGGCGCTCCCTACAGCTGATCGAGCACACCGCACGAACGGTCGGTCAGGGTCGGCACGGCCGCGTTCCAGTTGACCCCGTTGGCAAGGCGCACGTTCCAGGGCTCGGGCGCGGGATCGGCCAGCAGCCCAAGCGCCACGGCAAGCAGGGCGCGCTTCAGGGGCGGCTGCGCCCGGTCCGCCAGCAGTTGCTCGACCGGTGGCAGGGCGCAGCGATCCCCGACCAGACCCAGCGCAATCGACGCGGCGCTGAGTTGCGCAAGGTTCTCCTTGTTCCGCTGCAACACCGCACACAGATCCTCGACCAGACTGCCGTCGTGCAGCATGGCACGGGCGAGCGCGGTGTTGCGTCGCAAGTCCGGCCGGCGCGAGCTGCCCTCGAAAGCAACACGAAGCGGCTCGATGTCGGACCGGTCGCCCAGCATGCCGAGCCCGAGGGCCGCGCGGCCGGCGAGTTCCGCATCGGGCGACTTCAACAACTCCAACAGGGCAGGCCTCGCGGCGGCATCCCGGTACAGGCCCAGCGCCACGGCGCAATCCCCCACGAACGGAACCTGGTTGGCGCCGAGGCCCGCGCGAAGTGCCGTCAGCAGCGCCTCGCCGGGCGCCATGCGCCCGCGTTCGGTCTGCGCCCAGACGCCGAGCGCCAGCGCCAAAGCCCCCCGCCGGCCGGCGGGCTCCGGCGCGGTGAACGCCGCCAGCAGCCCGTCGCGGGCCTCGGCGCCTCCCATCCGCCCCAACGCCACCGCGGCGAACACACGCAGATGGTCGTCGGCCGTGTCCTGGCAGCGCTCGAGCAGCCGGCGGCCGTACGCCGCGTCGGCGCTGTCACCGTCGTCCCAGGGCCGGCACAGCATGCCCAGCGCGATCGCGCAGGACTGGGCGAAACGCGGTTCCCCATCGCCAGCCAGACCCGCGGCGAACCGGGTGCGCCAGCCCTCGGCCTCCGCGTCGGCGGGCGACAGCAGGCGCGCCACCGCCGTCGGCACGTGGGCGAGCACGATGTCCGGCAGGGGCGCCTTGCGGGCCAGCTGGTCGCGCAGCGCCTGCAACGCCACGTTCCGCGCCCCGTCATCCCGGGGCAGCAGCGACAGGGCATGCAGGGCGGCCACGCCGAGGTCCGGCGTGTCGCCATGCTGGCGCAGCAGTTCGATCAGCAGCTCGACGATCAGGTGCCGCTGGCCGGCGTCACCGGGCCGCAGCAGCAGACCCAGGCCATAGATGGCGAACGCGCGGGTGCGCACGACCACGGGCACGTCGCCCACCAGCTTGCGGCCGGCCGGCCGGTCGAAGGCCAGGTCGGCCAGCGCCTGGATCGCGGGCCGGCTGGTGTGGCCGGCGATGCCGATCGCCAGCGCCGCGGCATCGCGCACCTCCTGGTCGGGGAACGCGAGCCGCGGCTGCAGCACGTCCTCGAGCAGACGCACGCCGTCGGGCGGCGTGCCGATGCGCGCCAGCGCCTTCAGGCACTCACAGGCCAGATCGCGCTGGGCCCCGTCCTGGCATTGGTCCAGCGCCGCCAGCAGGGCCGCGCTCGCCTGCTGGCGCTCGGGCACGCCCGGCTTCAGACGCGACGGAGGAGGCACGGACCCTGTGCGGTCCAGGCCTTCGAAGACCACCGCGTGGCGATGCTCCCACAGGCGGAGCAGCCCGGCCTCGTGGTACTCCCACCACAGCCAGGCGACCTCGTGCTGCGCCGGCAGGGTCACACCCAGCAGCACGGCAAGGCAGAGGCGGCGGATCAGGTTCGATGGCATGCGCGGGTGCGGTCGGGGGGATGCACTCCGGAACTTCCGGAGTCGCCGGTAGAGGCTCTCAGGCGTCGGGATCCCGGTCAATCACCCCCGTGATGCCATGAAAATTCGATGTCCGATATTAGATTTTCATGGTAGTTTCCGCCCGTGGCCATCCGCCGCACCCGTCACCTGCAGACCATCCGCCGCCTGCTGCGGGACAATCCAGTGGTCTGCATCCTCGGCTGCCGCCAGGTAGGCAAGACCACCCTGGCCCGACAGCTGCTGGCGGGCGTCCGCGGACCCAAGGCCGTCTTCGATCTGGAGGACCCGGTCGATCGCCAGCGCCTGCGCGATCCCGGACTGGTGCTGCGCGATCTGCGCGGGCTGGTGGTCCTGGACGAGGTGCAGCACCTGCCAGAGGTGTTCCGCCTGCTGCGCGTGCTGGCCGACCGGCCGCGTCGTCCGGCGCGATTCCTGATCCTGGGCAGCGCTGCGCCAAACCTGCTGCGCCAGTCGTCGGAATCGCTGGCCGGGCGCATCGCGTTCCACGAGCTCGACGGCTTCGACCTGCAGGAAGTGCACCGCCGGAGGGGCTTCCGGCTCGATCGACTGTGGCTGCGCGGCGGCATGCCGGCGGCCTACCTGGCACGAGACGACGAGCGCAGCCTGCAATGGCGAACCGACTTCACGCGCACGTTCGTGGAGCGCGACCTGCCCGCGCTCGGCGTCAACCTGCCGGCGGCCGCCCTCGGCCGCCTGTGGCGCATGCTGGCCCACTGGCACGGCCAGGTGCTGAACATGTCCGAGCTGGGCCGCTCGCTCGGCGTGAGCGACCCCACCGTACGACGCTACCTGGACCTGCTGCAGGCGACATTCGTGGTGCGGGTGCTGCAGCCGTGGCACGAGAACCTCGCCAAGCGGCAGGTGAAGTCGCCGAAGCTCTACATCGCCGACAGCGGGATGCTGCACGCACTCCTGGGGATAGGGTCCCTGGACGACCTCCTGGCCCATCCCAAGGTCGGCGCATCCTGGGAGGGATTCCTGCTGAACCAGGTGATGCAGCGTCTTGGCGCACAGACCGGCGAGTGCCATTTCTGGGCGACGCACCAGGGGGCGGAGCTGGATCTGCTGGTGACCCGCGGCCGGCAGCGGCTCGGGTTCGAGTTCAAGCGGCGCGAGGCCCCTGAGATCACACAGTCCATGCGCATCGCGATGGAGGATCTCCGCCTCGACCAACTCACCGTCGTTCACGCGGGCCAGGAGAGCTGGCCCATGGCCCCGAAGGTGCGGGCGGTGGCGGCCGACCATCTGCTCGACGAACTCGGCCCGCTGAAGGGGTAGGGCAGGAGGATCGCAACCACCCGGCGTGACGCGCCCGGACCTTCCCCCAGGTCCGCCTGCACTCCACAATCCTCGCCTCCGCCGTGCCCCGCATCCCGCACCTCCGCCGCGACCCCGCCCTGGCCCTGCTGCCGCTGCTGTTGCTCCTGCCGCAGCAGCCCGACGCCACACCGGCGGCTGCCGGAACGCCCGGTGCTGCCGCATACCGCGAAGGCCGCTTCGGCGAGGCGCTGCAGGAGATCGGCGCCGCCGAGCAGGCCCTGGGCGACGATGCGCCGGCCGAGCTGCTGGTGAACCGCGCGCTCGCGGCGCTGGCGGCCGGCCGCGCCAACGAGGCCGAGTGGTCGATCGAGAAGGCCGTCGCCCGCGGCGGGCCCGCCCACGCGCCGCTGCGCGACTTCCTGCGGGGCAACGCCGCGTGGGCGCGCTGCACCATCGCCGAGCTGCAGGCGAGCGGACCCGAGGCCGAGCCGTTCGCCTTCCAGGTCGCCATCGGCCATGCCGAGGCGGCGCTCGGCCACTGGCAGGAGGCCGCCCGGACGCGGCACGACTGGCCCGCGGCCGCGCGCAACGTCGAGCGGGCCCTGCGCAAGATCCGGGAGCTGCGCGTGCAGAAGACCGCCGCCGAACGTCGCAAGGCGCAACGACCGAAGCCCGAGGGGGCCGAGCCGCAGCCGCAGCAACCGCCGCCGCCGGATCCGGACCGGCCGCCCAGCACCGAGGCCGCCGAGCTGACCGCGCAGAACATGGCGTTGCCGCCCGAACTGGTGCTGCGCCTGCTGCAGCGCCTCGACGCCAAGGAACGGGAGAAGAACGAGCTGCGCCGCGCCGAGCAGGAACGGCCGGGCACGCGGGCGGAGCGGGACTGGTGAGCATGCGGGTGGATCTCGGCGCACTGCTCACCGCGCTGTGCCTCGCCGCAGCCGCCGCGGCGCAGGAGCCGCCCGTCTGCTTCGTCGAACTCGGCGCCGAGCCACCGGCCGCCGTGCGGCACGAACCGATCACCGTGCGCATCCGCTTCGGCCTGCGGGCGGAGCTGCACCGCGACCAGCTCGTGCCCCTGTTCGCGCGGCCGTTCGAGCTGCCCGTGCAGCTCACCGCGCCGTGGCTCGCCGGGCTCACCGGCGCCGAGGTCCTGCCGGCGCCGCCCGCCGACGGCCCGACGCTGGCGCTGGGCGAACGGGAGGCGCGGGCCCTGCGGCTGGCCGACGAGACGCGCGATGGCGTGCCGTTCGCGGTGTTCGCGGTGACGTGGCGCTGCCTGCCGACCGCCGAGGGCCCCCTGCGCCTGGGTGGGCCGACGCTGCGGCTCGCCTACGCCACCCGCTTCGAGGACGACTTCCTGCAGGGACGCGTGCCGCTCGATCGCCGCGAGGCCAGCGCGCGCGCCGCGGACCTCGTGGTGCCGGTCTCGCCGCTGCCGCAAGCCGGTCGGCCGGCGGACTTCACCGGCGCGGTCGGCACCTTCGCCGCCGAGGCCAGCGCCGAACCCCTGGAGCTGGGGCAAGGTGAGCGCCTCACGCTGCGCTTCCGCGTCAGCGGCGAGGGCAACCTCGACCACTTCGCGCCGCCCGACTTCGCCGCGCAGCTGCCGCAGTTCCACGTGCTGGGCGTGCTGCAGGGCCGTGAGGAGGCGGCGCGCACGTTCACCCTCGACCTGCTGCCCCGCACCGCCGACGTGCGCGCGGTGCCGGCGTTGCGGCTGCCGTTCTACGCGCCGGAACGGGGCGCCTGGCTGGCAGCGGTGAGCGAACCGATCCCCCTGCGCATCACGGGCGCGGTGGCGGCCGGTGGCGCGGGCGGCGCCACGGCGGCCCAGGCGCTGCAGCCGGGCGTCGACGACATCTTCGATCGGCGCCCGGTGGGCCGGGCCGCCCCGGCGCTCGGCGACCGCGCCGTGCTGCTCCTGTTGGCGCTGCCGTGGCTGGTGGCCGGCGCAGTGCTGGCGTTCCGCTCCGTCCGCGCGAGGGCCGAGGATCCGGCGACGCGCCGCGCGCGGCTCGCCGGGCCCCGCTGCCGCGCGGCTTTGCGGCAGGGTGGCGATCCCGGCGCGGCGTGGACCGACTACCTGGCCGACCGGTTCGGCTGGACCACGGCGGCGGTGGTGGATCCGGCGCTGGCGCAACGCCTGCAGGAGCGCGGCTTGCCCGCGGACCTGGCGGAACGGGCGGCCGCGGCCCTGTGGGCCCTGCGGGCGCGTCGTTATGGCGGCGAGGCCGCCGGCGAGGCGCCTGACGGGCTCATCGGGGCCATCGAGGCGGCATTGGCGCCGGCGGAGGGACCCCGATGACCGCGCACGGTCCATCGGCGTGGCTCGCGGCCGCATGGCTGTCGTTGATGGTGGTCGGCGGGCTGCCGGCGCAGGCGGATCCCGCCGCACGCGCGGCGGCGCTGTATGACAGCGGCCGACACGAGGAGGCCCATGCGGCCTTCACGGCCCTGCTGGCCGATCCGGCCCACGATCGCGCCGACGCACACTTCGGCCTCGGCAACTGCGCGTTCCGGCTCGGCCGCCACGCCGAGGCCATCCTGCACTATCGGGCGGCGCACCGGCTGCGGCCGCGGGACGGCGAGGTGTGGTGGAACCTGCGTCTCACCGAGCAGCACCTCGGCGTCGGCGACCGCGCGCCGGAATCGCTCGCCGCGGTCGTCCTTGGGCTCCTGCGGTCCTTCACCGAGACCGAACTGCTCGCCCTGGCGGTGATCCTGCAGTCGGCGGGGCTGCTCGGGCTGCTCTTCGCGGGCGGCCATCGCCGGCAGCGTCGGCTCTGCTGGGGCGCGCTGCTCTTGGGCATCCTGCTCGGCGCGGCCGGGCTGCACCGCCGCTGGCTCGCGCCGCAGGAGGGCGTCGTGCTGGCGCCCGCGGCCGCGGTGCGCGGCGAGCCGCATCGCTCGCTGCCGGCCCGGTTCGAACTGCAGGCCGGCGAGCGGGTGACCGTGCACGAGCACAGCGACCGCTGGGCGAGGGTGGGCTCCGCCCAGGGCGGCGGCTGGGTCGAACGCGAAGCACTCGGGCTCGTGGACTGACAGGCGGCCGGCCGGACTGCAAGGATGGCAAGGTCCTGACTGTCACCTTGACAGTCCCGCCTTGTCATGGGACGCGCGGCCTGGGGAGACCCCGCGGTACGGACATTGCTTCGCTGCGCCCCGTCGCGGCGCCACGGGTGGCGTCGCACCGGGGCCCCGGGCGAGCTCCGCGACGGGGTCCCTCCAGGCATCCCAAACCAATGGAGGCAACGAATGCGATACCTGACTGACCGTCCCGTGCGGACCCATGGGTCATTGCTCGATTTCCCCCGTTCCGTCGAGGACATCTTCCAGCGCTTCTGGGGCACCATGCCCGCCATGGGCCCGACGACCTGGCAGCCGGCCGCCGACGTGGTCGAGACGCCGCAGGCCTATCTGCTGCACCTCGATCTCCCCGGCATCGATCCGGAACTGGTCGACGTGACCCTCACCGGCGAGGTGCTCACCATCCGCGGCGAGAAGCGGGCGCCGGAGAAGGGTGAGAACGACAACTGGCTGCTCAATGAGCGGGCCGCCAGCACCTTCGAGCGATCCTTCACGCTGCCGAGCGTGGCGCAGAAGGGCGAGATCCAGGCCGAGGCCCGACATGGCGTGCTGACCGTCCGGATCCCGAAGGCGAAGGAGGCCCAGCCCCTGCGGGTGCAGATCAAGAAGGCGTGAGCTGCGGCTTTCCGACGCTGTCCGCCGGCCGCCCGCCGGCGGGCAGCTCCATTCCCCAACCCGATCAGCGGCGCTCGAACCGCCAGCCCAGGATGAACGTGTCGATCGCCGGCGAAACCGGCGGCACCGCATCGG
>CAZMGG010000193.1:0-8152 GCA_964565715.1 uncultured candidatus Brocadiaceae bacterium
ACGAGCGGTTGGCGAGCAGGCCGCCGTACTCGCGGGCGAACGGCACGCCCTGGGCGACGCACTGGTCGATGATGTTCACGCTGACCTGGGCCAGCCGGTAGACGTTGGCCTCGCGGGCCCGGAAGTCGCCGCCCTTCACCGTGTCGTAGAACAGCCGCCACACCGAGTCACCGTCGTTGCGGTAGTTCTTGGCGGCGTTGATGCCGCCCTGGGCGGCGATCGAGTGGGCCCGGCGGGGGCTGTCCTGGAAGCAGAAGCACTCGACCTGGTAGCCGAGTTCGGCCAGCGCCGGCCAGGCCGCTGCCGACCACCAGCACCTTGTACTTCCGCTTGTTGGCGGGATTGACCAGCTTCACGTCGAAGCGGCGCTTGTCCCACTTCTCCTGGATCGGGCCGGACGGGATCTTGGCGTCGAGCTTCATGGATCAGGCCTTCACGAAACCGGTCAGCACCGACAGGGGCAGGAACACGTTGCCGCCGGCCACCAGGGCCGCCAGCCCGTAGCCCAGCGACCGCAGCCACGGCGTGTAGCGGCCGTGGTGGATGCCCAGCGTCTGGCACAGGCTGCGGAAGCCGTGGGCCAGGTGGAAGAACAGGATCGCGTTGGCGATCACGTAGACCATGGCCACCCCCGGCAGCGAGAAGCCCTGGATCACCATGTGGTAGACGTCGTGGCGGCCGGCCTGGTCGCGCAGGGCGAAGTGGTCCGGGTTGGTGACGCCGACGGTGAAGTGCAGCAGGTGGTAGACGACGAAGGCCAGCACCGTGAGCCCGGTCCAGACCATGCTGCGCGACTCGAAGTCGGCCTCGCGGTAGCGCTTCCTCGCGTACGGCACCGGCCGCGCCGCCCGGTTCTGCCGCGCCAGGCGGAGGCCGGTGGCGACGTGCAGCACGAACACCGCCAGCAGGCCGAGGCGCGCGCCCCACAGCAGGGCCGGCTTGCTCTTCAGGAACGCCGCGTACGTGTTGAGCGCGTCGGCGCCGGCCAGCAGCTGCAGGTTGCCCAGCAGGTGGGCGATGACGAACAGGAACAGCAGCAGCCCGGTCACCGCCATCGTGACCTTGCCGCCGATGGACGATCGCCAGAAGTCGATCAGCCAGGACATGGGGCGAAGAGGATCGGTTCGGAGCCCGCCATTTGCAACGACGAGGCGATGGCGGGCCGCCGCCGTCAGCGGGCGAACCGCGCGTGCCGCAGGAAGTGGAGTACCTGGTGGATCGCCGCGTCGTCGGTGGCGATGCCGGTGTGCCCCGCCGGTACGGACACGGAATCGGCCTCGCCGGGCAGGTGCGCCTCGCTGACGGCCACGGTGCCGTCGTCGTCGCCGGGAATGTCGGCGTTGCGGCCCTGGCCGTCGCCCACCGCCCCCACCACCGTGCCCATCGGGCACGGCCGGGGGATCGGTCGCCGGTGCAGCGGATCGCCCGGGCTGAGCTGCAGGGCCGCCCGTTCGCCCATGAACAGCCGGAACAACCACCAGTGCCGCCGCAGGTCGCACAGCACCGCGCCGCGGTGCGGCGTCGCCAGGAACACGCAGGCCGCCGGCCGGACCGCGTCGGACCGCCGCAGGTACTCCTGGATCACCAGCCCGCCCATGGAATGGCCGACGAAGTACCACCGGCGCTCGCCGGCTGCGGGCGCGGCACCGGCCACCGCCGCCGCCAGCCGTCCGGCGTGCTGCCCGATGGTCCCGCGCGTGCTCGGATAGGCCGGATTGAGCACCCGGTAGCCATGGGCGCGCAGCGCCCGTTCGAGCTTCCACAGGGCGAACGGCGAGCGCCACAGTCCGTGCTGCAGCACCACCACGTGCTCGACGGTCGCCGGCGCGGCCCGCAGTCCGGGCCGTTCGTCGAACGAGCCAAGATTGATCACCAGGTCGAACGGCACCGACGGCTGCATGCCGAGCCCGCAGCCGACGCCGTAGAGCAACGCCGCCACCAGCAGGCCCCAGCCGAGCCGCCGAGGCCAGCGCCGGCGCCGGCCGGGCGCCGCCGCCGTCACCGCCGTCACGGCCCCGCCTCCGCCAGGTCGGCGACGCCGCCGTGCAGCCGCGGCGTGAACGGCAGCGCCGCCAGCACCTGGGCCTCGTGGGCGGCCAGCATGGCCCAGCGCTGGCGCACCCGTTCGGCCGGGAACGAACCCAGCGCCGCCTCGACGTAGGTCGGGCCGTGCCGCGCCTCGGCCTCGGCCAGGTCGCGCCAGAACGCCGCCAGTTCCGGATCGCCCCCGGCCACCGCCGCCGCCAGCAGCTCCATCCGCTCGCAGCTCCGCGCCTCGATCAAGGCCGACACCAGCAGCTCGTCGAGCAGGCGGTCGGGCATGTGCTGCGCGACCGCGGCCTTGAGCTTCTGGGCGTAGGGGCCGGGGCGCTGCTCGCGCAGCGGCAGCCCGCGCCGCTGCAGCAGCCGCAGGGTCCGTTCGAAGTGGACGAACTCCTCCCGCGCCAGCGTCGACAGCTCCCGCTGCACCACGGGGTCCGGCGGCAGGCGGAACAGGAACGTCGCCGCCGCCGCGCCGGCCTTCTTCTCCAGGTGCGCCTGTTCCAGCAGCAGCTCGTCGCGATGCGCGGCGGCGGCGGTGGCCCAGGCCGCGGGCGTGCGGCTGGCCAGGGGCCAGGCGTCGCCGGCCGTGCCCGCCAGAGCGCTCACCGCGGTCGCGCCACGGTCCGCGCCAGTTCGTGGGCCGGCGGCACCAGGTAGTGGACGCCTCGTTGCGACTGCGCCACCTCGATGCGCACGGTGGTGAACGGGCCCGGGCCCTCGAGGGTGGCCCACGGCACCTCGTGGGTCAGGTCGACCAGGCCCATCGCCACCACCTCGTCGCTGCCCGGCGCCTCGAGGCCGAGCCGCACCACCACCGCGTCGCCGTTCCGCAGCACCGCGTCCTCCCGGAGCCGGTAGCCGCTGCTCGGCACCTGCAGGCCGAGGCGCAGGGGGCTGCCGGCCTTCGGCGGCGTGAACGCGGCCTGCACCGGCGGGCCGGCGTAGGCCGAGGGAGACGGCGCGGGCGGCAGCGGCTGCTGGTCGCCGGGATCCTCGATCGGTGGTGTGGTCGGGATCGACGGCGACGAGCTGCCATCGCCGCAGGCGGCCAGCACGAGCAGCCCGCACAGCCAGCCCGACGATCGCCGGTGGCGCATGGCCGGGCCCGTCATGCGTCGCCGGCCCCGGCGTCGCCGCTGGCCTCCAGCCGCCGCCGCAGGTCGCGGTGGTGGCGCAGCCAGAGCCGCTTCTCCATCAACGGGTAGCCCATGTAGTCGCCGCCCTCGGGAACGCTGTGGAACAGCACCGAGGCGCCGCCGATCCGCACGTCGTCGGCCAGCTTGAGATGGCCGGAGATGGCGACGTGGCCGCCGAGGATCACCCGGTCGCCGAGCGTGGTGCTGCCGGCCACGAACGCCGCCGCCGCCACCGCCGCGTTGCGGCCGATGCGGACGTTGTGGCCCAGATGGCAGAGGTTGTCGATCTTGGTGCCAGCACCGATCACCGTGTCGCCCATCGCGCCACGGTCGATCGTCGTGTTGGCGCCGATCTCGACATCGTCGTGCAGCCGGACCGAGCCGATCTGCGGCACCTTGCGCCAGACCTCGCCTTCCTTGGCGTAGCCGAAGCCATCGCTGCCGATCACCGCGCCGCAGTGGACGGTCACCCGGTCGCCCAGGACCACCCCATGGCAGAGGGTGACGTTGGGGTGGATCACGCAGTCGCGGCCGATCACCACGCCGTCACCGACCACGGCACCGGCCATCAGGACCGTGCCGGCGCCGATCGTCGCGCTGCCGATGACCACCCGCGGCGCCACCGCCACCGGCTCCTGCAGCCGCGCGGCCGGGTCCACCACCGCGCTCGGGTGGACCTGGTGCGAGGTGGCCCGCGGCGACGGGTGCAGTGCGCCGGCGACCCGGGCGTAGGCCAGGGCGACGTCCGCCACGACGATCTGCGGCACGGCGGTGTCCAGGTCGCAGGGCGTGATCAAGGCGCCGGCGGCGCTGCCCCGGGCGGCATCCCGATACTTGGCATCGCGGACGAAGCCGATGCGGTCCGGCTGCCCCTGGCGCAGGTCGCAGACGCCGACGATGCGCACGCTGCCGTCGCCGATCAGCTGGCCCTGCACCAGTCCGGCCAGGGAAGCCACCGTGTACTCGCTCATCGGCGACGGATCATGGCGGGCCGGGCGGTGCCAACCAAGCGCGCACTCACGGCCGCGGCCGGCGCAGCGCGAGGAACTCGACCAGGGCCAGCAGCAGCAGGACCAGGGCCGCCGGCAACGCCCACTCCGGCGCCAGCCCGCGGCTGACGAGCCCCGGCCGCGGCCCCGGCAGCGGCCATTCCTCGAGCGGGCGCAGCGGCGCGCCCGCCAGTTCCGCGTAGCGTCGCGCCACCGCGGGTCCTGGCCGCGGCGGTGTCACCTCGGCGCCGGCGGCGAGCAGATCGCCCGCCGGAGCCTCGCCGGTGGCCGGGCGGCGCAGGCTGCCGACCCACTGGCCGAGCCGGGCGGGGAACGCCGCCTCGGCGCGGAAGCCGCTGCCGTCGGCGCCGCCGAGATCGGCGGCGAACGCCGCCACGCGGCCGAGCCCGCGGTTGGCGAAGGCGAGCAGCGGATGGCCCTCGGCGCCTGCCACCAGCAGGACCTGCGCATCGGCGTGGGCCGCGCCGCGGCGGGCGGCGGCGAGGCCCGGCCACTCCGGCTGCGGGCGCGGCAGCAGCAGTTCCGAGTCGGCCACCGCGCGCACGGCGATGGTCGCCGGCGGCGGATCCGCCGGGGGCTGGGCCGGCGGCTCCGTCGGCGGTGGCGCCGGCTTCGGTGGTTCCGGCGGCGGCGGCTCGGTCCTGGGCTGGTCCGGTTCGCCGCCGTCCGGGCGGCCGGGCTGCCGGCCGATCCGGTCGAGCGCCCAGGTCACCTCGGCGCTGACCAGGAACGGCACCTGGCTGGCGTCGCGGGCCTGCAGCCAGCGGCCGCCACCGGCCCGCGCCACCTCCTCCAGCAGCACCGGGTCGGAACGGGTCTCGCCGGCGATCTCGACGATGCTGATGGTGAGGCCCTGCCGGCGCATCTCGCGGGCCCGGGCGGTCAGGGAGTACTTCGGATCGAAGAACTCGCCGTCGGTGATGACCACCACGTGGCGCACGGCGCGGCGCACGTCGGCGAGCATCTGGCGCGCCTCCTGCAGCCCGGGCAGCACGAAGGTCGTGCCGAACGTGCTCTGCAGCCCTTCGACGCCCTGCTGCACCGTCGCCCGGTCGGTGGCGTCGGTGAGCGGCAGTTCCTGCACCGCGGCGTGCTGCTGGCCGAAGCCGACCAGGCCGATCAGATCGCCCTCGCCGAGCACCGTGGCCGTGGCCAGCGCGCTGCGCTTGGCGTAGCTCATGCGATCGCGACCGGTGTCACCGACCCGCTCGCGCATGCTGGTGGAGCGATCGATCACCAGCACCATCGCCACGGCGCGCTTCTCGACCTCGGTGACCACCGGCGGCCCCGGCAGCGGGGTCAGCGGGCCGTCCGGCGGCTGCGTCGGCGGCTGGGTGGGAGGCTGCGCCGGCGGGTCGGGCGGCGGAACGGTCGGCGGCGGATCCGCGGGCGGATCGCCGGGGACCGGCGGGCCGATGCCGGCCCCGGGATCCCGCGGTTCCGCCGGCGGCAGCGGCTCGAGCCGGAACGGCAGCAGGTGCCGCCAGGCCGCCTGGTCGAGGGCCGCGCCGGTGACGAACAGGCCGAGCCCGTCGGCGACCGCCTGGGCCAGCCGTTCGGCGTCGGCCGCCGGCAGGTCCCGCGCCAGCACCACCGCCGCGAACGGCTGCAGATCGGCGGGCAGGGCCGTGGCGGCACGGACGCCGAAGTCCTGGGTCCGCAGGGCGCGGCTCAGGGCATCGCCGGCCTCCACCACCAGGATCGGCTGGTCCGGCAGGACCGCCACCGTCCCCGCGCGGCGCACCACCGCATCGCCGCACTCGGCGCGGCACAGGAGGGTCAGCGTGCCGGCCCGGGCCGGCACGAGCCGCACCGTGGCGGCACCGCCGGGCAGGACGAGGACCCGTTCCTCCAGCACCACGGCCCCGTCGGCTGCGGTGAGCCGCAGGTCGACCGCCACCGGCGAAGCGGCCCCGGGCACGGAGACCTCGAGCAGGCCGGGTCGCCCCACCGCCAGCGGCGCCGGCGCGGCCACCGCCAACGCCGCGGGATCCCAGGGCAGGATCGGAGCCGGCGAACCGGCGAAGGCGCGCAGCCCCGGCCGCTCGACATCCGGCGCCGCCGGCCACAGCAGCAGCGCCTCGTCGGCCCGCGGTCCGGCGGCGAGCACGGCAGTGGCCAGCGACGGGGCGATGGCGGCGTCGGCGCCGGCCGCGCGCGCCTGCGCCAGCAACGGCGCGGCCGTGGCGGCATCGGCGAAGACGCGCACCCGCGGCGCCTCGCGGGTCGGCTGGACCAAACGCGGATCGAGGGCGGCGGTGAACACCGCCAGCAGCGCCAACGCGGCCATGGCGCGCGCCGCCCGCGACGCGCTGGGCACGACCAGCAGGCCCGTGCTGCCCAGGGCCACCACCGCCACCAGGACCACGATCACGCGCCGATCCTACTGCCGGTCGGGTGCCGGCAGGAACACCGGCAGCAGCCAGTCGACCCGGTCGGCCAGGTCGCGGCCGGCGCCGAAGTCCACTTCCAGCACCAGCAGGGCGCCGGGCTGCACCGGCAGCAGGCCGGGATCGAGGACCGGCGCGCCCGCGGCCAGCCCCTTGTGGGCGAACACGACGCGGTCGTCGAGCAGGATCCGCACGTCGACGTTCGCCCGCGGGCGCAGCAGCAGGGCGCCATCGTCGATGCCGACCCTGGTCCAGAAGGACTGCGCGCCGGGCGGCACGCGGAAGCCGAGCCGGCTGCGGCTGTGGACGCCGAGGCCGCTGGCCCAGGTGCGGCCGCCGGCCACCAGCGGGCCGCCCACCGCCGACTCGTTGCGCCGCCACGCGTAGAGCGGCGGCCCGGCCCAGGCGGCTTCGTCCACCACCTCCGGCGTCAGGGTCGTCAGGCGGATGCCGGCGCCGTGCCGCGCCGACAGGCAGGCGAGGTCGGCTTCCGGGACGCGGACCTCGGCGCCGGCTTCGGTCCGCACGGTCAGCACGCCGCCCTGCCAGGACCGCAGTTCGACACCGACGCGGTCGCCGGCGCGGGTCAGCAGTTCGAACGGCAGCGCCGCCGCCGCCACCGGGTCGGCGAGCCGGAAGCCCACCAGGTCGGCCCGGCGGAACCAGCGCGGCTCGCTACCACCCTGCGGCTGGAAGCGCAGGCCATCGGCGGCGAACTGGTGCAGCGCCCCGGTGACGATGTCGAAGCCGAGCCGGGCCCGGGTGAACAGGGCCTCGCCGGCGCCGTCGGGCAGGATCAGGTCCTCCGGGCGCGCCAGCCCGGGCTGCAGCCGGACGCAGGCCAGACGATCGATCGGCAGGCGGACCACGCCGAGGCTGGGCGAGGTCACTGCCACCCATTCGCCGTTGCGGTCGCCGTCGGTCGGTTCGCCTCGCACGACATCGCCGCCGTGCAGGTGGAAGGCCGGCAGGCCCGCGTCCACCACCGCGCAGCCGTGGATGGCCAGCACCTGGTCCAGCGGTAGCGCGCGCGGGCCGGCGGGCAGCGTCGCCACCAGGCGGTCGCCGTCGCGTTGCAACCCGTTGGCCACCACCTCGGTGCCATCGCGCAGCGCCACGCCGAAGGACGGCGCCCGTTGCCCGGGGAGCGGCACGGGCAGCCCCAGCAGCAGGGCGAGGAAGGCGGTCGTCGGCAGGGCTCTCATGTCAGAGTGTCATCTATGCCGCCGGGGGACGGGGTTGCCACTGCCATCTTGGCACGAGTCCAGGGGGATGCGGCCGGCCATCCCACCCCGGATTTGCTCCATAACTCATTTATGGCCATAAGTTTATATCTACTCATCTGCCCCGGACCCGTTCCGTCAGGGGACCGGCACCGGGTTTGCTTCCCGCGCGCCCCATCCCGGCGCCCCCGGGCAAGGTTCGTGCCCTGCCAACGGCAAGTCGGTGCCGGCGGGCTCCTGCGCCCGCAACCCCCTTCGAGATTCCCCAGAGGACGTGATGGTCAAGCAACTCGTGTTCGAAAACGACGCCCGCGATGCAGTGCTGCGCGGCGTCGCCAAGCTCGCCAAGG
>CAZMGG010000194.1:0-8075 GCA_964565715.1 uncultured candidatus Brocadiaceae bacterium
CGGTGTTCGGCGCGCGGCCCCTGAAGCGCACCGTGCAGCGCGAACTGGAGACCCGGCTGGGCCGCCAGATCGTCGCCGGCACCATCCCGGACGGCAGCACGGTCAGGGTCGGGGTGCGCGAGGGGGCCCTGGTGATCGAGGCGATCACCCCGGCTGCCGCGGCGGCGGACTGAGGCGGCGCCGGCCGCCGGCCTGGGGCGCTAGGATGGTCGTCTCGCCTGACCAGGAGATGACCATGCCCCGACCCATCGCGTCCGGCGCCCTCACGGCGCTGTTCCCCGTCCTCGTCGTCCCGTTCCTGCCGGCGCAGACCGCCTGGACCTCGCTCACCCCGACCGGCACGCCGTCGGCCCGCATCGGCCACGGCATGGCGGTCGACCTCGCCAACGGCAAGATCGTCATGTTCGGCGGCAGCGATGGGGTCGCGCGGCAGTCCGACACCTGGCTGCTGCAGGGCAGCACCTGGAGCCAGGCCACGCCGGCGGTCTCGCCGCCGCCGCGGGCCGCCCACCAACTGGCATACGATCCCGCCCGCGGCCGCGTCGTGCTGTTCGGTGGCATCGGCATCGGCACCGGCGTGCTCGCCGACACCTGGGAGTGGGATGGCGCGACCTGGACGCCGATGACGCCGGCCACCGTGCCGCCGAGCCGTCGTTCGCACGCGCTCATCCACCACCCCGGTCGCGGCACGGTGGTGGCGTGGGGTGGCTACGGGACCGCGGGCGACCTCAACGACATGTGGGAGTGGAACGGCCTCGACTGGGCGGCGATCGTCACCGCCAACCGGCCGTCACCGCGGCGGGCCAGCGACATGGCCTTCGACCCGGTGGGCGGCGGCGTCGTGCTGTTCTCCGGCTACCTGCAGGGCGCCGACACCTGGTACTTCGACGGCGTCGACTGGGCGCTGCGCACACCGTCGGCGTCGCCGCCGGCCCGCTACGACCACACCATGGCGACGGATCTGGTGCGCGGGCGGGTGGTGCTGTTCGGCGGCACCGCCAACGCCGACACCTGGGAATGGGACGGCGCCACCTGGATCCAGCGCACGCCGACGCTGCTGCCGCCTGGCCGCTACGACAACTGCCTCGTCTACGACCTGCTCGCCGACCGCGTGGTGATGTGGGGTGGCATCGTCGGCAACCCGGACCTCTGGGAGTACCGCAACACGACGCCCGCGACCTACGCGACGTTCGGCCAGGGCTGCCCGGGCAGCAGCAGCCAGACGCCGCGGCTGGCGGCCGGCGGCCGGCCATGGCTCGGCGAGACGCTCGCGGTGACGGTGGACCGGTTGCCCGCCGGCGCCGCGTTCGGCTTCATGGTCGTCGGCCACGGCAACACCAGCTGGAACGGACTGCCGCTGCCGTTCGACCTCGGCGGCTTCGGCATGCCGGGCTGTCCGTTGCTGGTGGATCCGGCGGCCAGCGTGTTGCTGGGATCCGCCGGTGGCATCGTGACCTGGAACCTGGCCCTGCCCAACCAGCCGACGCTGGCCGGCATCCGCTTCCACAACCAGTACTTCAGCCTCGACCCCGGCGCCAATGCCGCCGGGGTGGCGGTGTCGAACGGCGGCACCGGCCACACCGGCATGCGGTGAGCGGCCGCCGCCGGCCGTCAGCGCCGCGGCTCGATCGACAGCTCGTGCCAGGTGGCGACCGACTTGGAGGCGGCGTTTGGGTCCACCGAGCCGTTCCAGACCGCGAGGCCGAACAGCACGGGCTGCCCCCAGGTCAGCGGCACCTCGCGCTCGGTGGCCGCGGCCAGCTTCCGGCCGAGCACCAGGGACCACTCGCCGTCGCGCCAGAGCGGCATGGCGGCGATCGCCCGGCCCTGGCCGCGTTCGCGTGACATGCCCTCGGCGCCGGCCACCGCCACCGACTCGCCGGTGCGTTGCGGCTGCGTGACGCCCGGCAGCGGCGGCGGCGCGTCGAGGCCCTGGTGCAGCGGGTTGTCCAGCAGGTCCAGCACGCCGGCCACCTCGGCGCGGTGCCAGGCCTTCCATCGCCAGATCTCGACGGTTTCGTGGCCGCCCATGGCGAAGAAGGGCGCGTCGGTGGCGGCGGTCCACTGCACGGCGGCGCCATCGCCCTGGAACAGCCCCTGGCCCAGGCGGTCGTCGCGCGTCGCATCGCGCCAGCGGAGCTGCAGCCGCAGTTCGCTGCCGTCGTGGGCCGCGCGCAGCCAGACCTCGTGCACCGCGTCCCGGCGCCACCAGAGCGGCGCCACCGGCAGCCGCACGGCTTCGATGGTCTCCCAGCCCGGGTCGTCGGCGGTGGTCGGCAGCTGCTCGACGTGGACCGCGGTCACGTGGCGGCGCCACTGCGCGTGGTGCAGGTCGGCGCCGTCGGGGATCAGGCTCTGGACGAAGCCGACCAGCAGGGCCGCCTCGGCGTCGGTGAGGTCGGTGGGCGGCATGTGGGCGGCGGGCATGCCGCCGCGGATGCGCCAGGTCAGCTCGGCGGCGGTGGGAGCCGCCCGCAGGTAGCCGGCGGTGAAGTCGCGGGCCCACGGATGGTCGGCGGCGCCGGCCCAGCCGGCGGCCGGCCCGCGGCCCTTGCCGTCGGCGCCGTGGCAGGCCGCGCAGTGCCGCACGTAGAGGCGCTGGCCGGCGGCCAGCATCTTGTCGTCCATGGTGACGGCGGGCGGCAGCGCGATCGGCACGCCGGGGCGCAGGCGTTCTTCGGCCTGCCGTCTGGCCTGTTCCGGCTCGAGGCGGACGCCGGTGAGGCGGGCGCTCTCGGCGATGGTCCGCTCCATGCCGGTGCGGGCGAGCTCGCGCACGTGCCGGGCCAGCGAGTGCAGGTCCTGCTCGGGCAGCCAGCCGTAGCCGGGCATCGCCGAACCGGGCAGCCCGCGGCGCAGCGTGCGGACCAGGTCGTCCTCGGTGGGGACGCCGTTGTGGGTGCTGGCGAGCTGGAACACGCCCTCGCGGAACGGCCGGGGCGCGGGCCGCAGCAGGGCGGCGGCCGGCGTGTCGGCACCGCCGTCTTCGCCGTGGCAGGCCCCGCAGTGGCGGGCGTAGAGGGCGGCGCCGCCGGTCGCCGGGGCCGCGGAAGAGTCCACGCGTCCGCGCCCGCCATCGGCGGCGCAGTTCCAGAGCAGGCAGGGACCGGCGAGCAGGGCCAGGATCGGTGCGGCGACGCGGCAGTGCATGCCGCGACCCTACGACCTTGGGCGGGGCTCCGCGATGGGTCCGGATCCGGAGCTTGCCCCGGAATCGTGCGCAGGCGTGGCCCCGCTCCGCACGTCCAGTTCCGCCAGCAAGGGCAGGTGGTCGGACGCGGTGCGGGCGGGCGCCGCGCGCACGGTCTGCAGGGATCGCAGGTGCAGATCGCCGCGCACGTAGAGCGAATCGAGGGCGCGCACCGGCGCCCAGGCCGGGAAGGTGCGGAGTGGGCGGTCGGGACCGCGGAAGCCAGCGGGCACGAGGAAGCGCGGGCCGAGCGTGCCCCAGACGTCGTTGAAGTCGCCGGCCACCAGCAGCGGTGTCCGCGGGTGCAGGCCGGCGAACGGCTGGCAGGCCAGGAACCGGCGCAACTGCTCGCCGCGCTCGCGGCCCGACAGGCCGAGATGCAGGTCGAACAGGTGCAGCGTGCGGGTGCGATGGCCCGGCAGCAGCACGCGCAGCCGGGCGTGCAGCACCGAGCGGGCCTTCCGACCCGGCAGCGTCAGGTCGATGTTCTCGGTGGCGGTGATCGGGAAGCGGCTGAGGATGGCGTTGCCGTACTCGCCGCGGTGCGGGCCGAAGCGGACGTTGACGAAGTAGGTGCGGTGGCGGAAGCCGAGGCGGTCGCCGAGCAGATCCACCTGGCGCTCGCCCCGGAAGCGCCGGCCGTTCTGCGCCACCTCCTGCAGCAGCACGATGTCGGGCCGGGCCGCGGCGATGACGCGGCCGGCCCGTTCCGGGTCGTAGCGCCGGTCGAGCCCGCCGACGCACTTGTGGATGTTCCAGCTCAGGGTCCGCAGCTGCATGGGTGGATCCGATGGGCCGAGTGCGGCGGCAGGATACGCACTGCGGCCCGGCCGGGCTGCGCCCGCGTCAGTGACAACATCCGCCCTGCAGCCCGGCGACGCCACGCCACAGCAGGGCGCCGGCGGCCAGTCCCATGGCGAGGCGGCGCACCAGGTCGGCGGTGCCGGTCGACCAGCCGCGGACCGCCCTGCCGACCGGGCCCTGCACCAACCAGAGCAATGGCAACGATCCCAGCGCGAGGCCGCCCATCACCACCGCACCGCCGGCGCCCGAGCCGGCCAGGGCCGCCGCCGCCACCGCTGCCCACAGCAGGCCGCAGGGCAGCAACGGCGTCAGCGCGCCCAGGGTGGCGCCGCGCAGCGCCGGTGGCTGCCGGCCGCACCAGCGCGTCAGGCGCGCCAGCAGCGGACCCACCAGCGGCAGCTTCACCGCCAGGCGATCGCCGGTCACGGCGAACAGCAGGACTGCGATGCCCAGCACCAGCGTCGCGATCGGCGCCGTCGGGCCCAGGGCGTCGGCGCCGAGCGATCTGCCGAAGGCGCCGATGCCGAGGCCGAGCAGCGTGTAGGACGACAGCCGCGCCAGATGATACGCCGCCGCCGCGCCGTGACCGCCGCCGCAGGCCAGTGCCAGCGGTCCGCACATGGCCGCACAGTGGACCGAATTCACGGCGCCGAAGACGAAACTATCGAGGAGGGAGGCCATTGCCATGCGCGTGACGCGCGGTGCGCCAGTCTCTCCGACGGAAGCACGCACGCCCACGGAGATTTCGACCGGGGCGAGCACGGCGGAGACGGCCCCCACGGCGTGTACGCACTGCGCGCTGGCGATTCCCGCCGAAAGGCGTAGGTCGGGGTCGCCCTACTGCTGTGCGGGCTGCGAGGTGGTCAGCGAACTGCTGCAGCAGCACGGACTCACCCGCTTCTACGATCTGGGCGGCCGTTCGCTGGGTGCGGTGGGTGCGGTGCCGCGGCCCGCCGATCTGGACTGGCTGGCGGATGCGGCGGCGACGGCGACGACGGGCGACGGCGTCGTCCGCCTGGTGCTCGACGTGCAGGGCGTGCGGTGCGCCGCCTGCGTGTGGTTGCTGCAGGAACTCTGGCGCCAGCGCGACGGCGCCCTGCGCATCGACGTCGATCCGTCGATCGGTCGGCTGCAGCTGGTCTATCGCCGGGGCGCCGGCGATGTCGCCGCCTTCCTCTCGGTGATCGCGCGATTCGGCTACCGCGTGGCGCCGGCGCGGCGGGCGGTGGCGAGCGACACTGGCCTGCTGGTGCGGCTCGGCATCTGCGCCGCGCTGGCCATGAACGCGATGATCCTGGCGTTCGCCCAGTACTTCGGACTCGCGGCCGCCGACCCGGCGCTGTCGCGTCTGTTCGGCTGGGTGTCGCTGGGGCTGGGCACCGCCAGCGTGGCGGTGGGCGGGCCGGTCTTCTTCCGCAGCGCGCTCGGCGCGCTGCGTCACCGGGTCGTCCACATGGACCTGCCGATCGCGCTGGGCATCGGGCTCGCCTGGGCGGGATCGGTGGCGGCGCAGACGTCGGGGGGCGAGGGCTACTTCGACACCGTGGCGATCTTCGTGGCGCTGATGCTGACCGGCCGCTTCCTGCAGCAGCGGGCCCTGCAGAAGAACCGCGATCAGGTGCTGGCCGACGACGGCGCCGAGCACCTGCGGGCGCGGGTCCTGCGCGACGGCGGCGTGGCGACCGTGCCGGTGACGGCGGTGCAGAAGGGCGAGGTGCTGCTGCTGGCCCCCGGCGATCTCCTGCCGGTGCGGGCGCGGCCGCTGGCGGACGCCAGCTTCTCCCTCGACTGGATCGACGGGGAGTCGGTGCCGAAGGCGTTCGCCGCCGGCGTCGACGTCCCCGCCGGCGCCTTCCTGGCCGGCCGGGCGGCGGTGCGGGTGACGGTGACCGCGGGCTATCGCGAGTCGGGCATGGCGGACCTGCTGCAGGCAAAGCCGGCCGATCGGGAGGACGCGGGGGCCGGCGTCGGCTTCTGGCGCCGGTTGAATCGCTGGTATGCGGTGGGCGTGCTGGTGGCTGCCGGACTCGGCGGCGGCGCATGGTTGCTGATCGATCCGACCCGCGCCCTGGCGGTGACGGTCGCCGTGCTCGTCGTCACGTGCCCGTGCGCGCTCGGCATCGCGACCCCATTGGCGTTCCACCTGGCCCTGGCACGGCTGCGTCGGCATGGCGTGTTCGTGCGCAGCGGCGCGCTGCTGGACAAGCTGCCCCTGGTCCGCAAGGTGATCTTCGACAAGACCGGGACCGTGACCATCGGCGGGCTGGTGGCCGAGCCGGTGAAGCCCGTGCCGGCCGGGGCGCGGGACGTGGCGGGCACCCTGGCCGCCAGCAGCAGTCATCCGGCCAGCCAGGCGGTGCTGGCCGCCCTCGGTGGCGGGTTCGCGTTCCGCGCCGACCTGCAGGTGGCGGAGGTGCCGGGCCAGGGCGTCAAGGCGAGCGTGGACGGCCGCGAGTGGCGGCTCGGCAGTGCCGCGTTCGCCGGCGTGCCGGCAGGCGGCGGCGCCGAGGTGGTGCTCGCCCGCGACGGTGAAGTGGTGGCGCGCCATGCCCTGCGCGAGAACTTCCGCGACGGCGCCGCCGACGAGGTCCGGCGCCTGCGGGCCCGCGGCCTGCAGGTGCATCTGATGAGCGGCGACCGGCCGGATCGTGCCGCGGTCGCCGCCCGCGCCCTGGGCATCGAGCCGGGCCTGGCGCGCGGCGGGATGTCGCCGGGCGACAAGGCCGCCGCGGTCGGGGCCATCGATCGGCGCGACACGCTGATGCTCGGCGACGGGCTCAACGACGCGCCGGCGTTCGCCGCCGCGTTCTGTGCCGGAACCCCGGCGATCGATCGGCCGGTGCTGCCGGCCCGCGCCGACTTCTTCTACGCCGGGGCCGCCGCCGGCTCGATCGCACAGCTCTTCGCCGTGGCGTTCCTGCTGCGGCGCGTCGTGCGCGGCAACCTGCGTCGGGCGCTCGCCTACAACGCGGCGGTGATCGGCCTCAGCCTGGCCGGCCTGATGACCCCGCTCCTGTGCGCGGTGCTGATGCCGCTGAGCTCGCTGGTGCTCGTAATCGGCACGGGGCTGCGCTTCGCCCGCGCCGGAGGCCCGCGATGAACGTCATCCCGCTGCTGCTGCTCTGCAGCCTCTGTCTCGTCGCCGGCGCCGTGGTGCTGTTCCTGCTGTCGGCCCGGCAGGGGGACTGCACCCAGGCCGACCGGCTCTGCCTGCTGCCGCTGGAGGACGAGATGCCGGTGGCGGCCTCCCGTGGCCCCGCGGACGGCGGACCCTCGCACAACGAATCGAACGTCATGGAGAACGCGCAATGAGCCATCCAACTGCTGCCGAGACGCGGCAGATCACCTACGACGACGGCGTCGTCCGCGGCTTCGTCTGGGCCTCGGTCGCCTGGGGCCTGATCGGGATGCTGGTGGGGCTGCTGGCGGCCCTGCAGATGACCTTCCCGGCCCTGAACACGGAGCTGCCCTGGCTGTCGTTCGGCCGCATCCGGCCGCTGCACACCAATGCGGTCATCTTCGCCCTGGTGGGCAACATGATGTTCGCCGGCGTCTATCACAGCTCGCAGCGGCTGCTGAAGACGCGGATGGCGTCGGATCTGCTGAGCCGCGTGCACCTCTGGGGCTGGCAGCTCATCGTGCTCGGCGCGGCGATCACGCTGCCGCTGGGCCTCAGCCAGGCCAAGGAGTACTCCGAGCTGGAGTGGCCGCTCGACCTCCTGGTGGTCGTGGTCTGGGTCGCGTTCGCGGTGAACTACTTCTGGACCCTGGCGATCCGCAACGAGCGCAACCTCTACGTCGCCATCTGGTTCTACATCTCGACGATCCTGACGGTGGCGGTGCTCTACATCGTCAACAACCTGTCGCTGCCGGTCTCGGCGGGCAAGAGCTACGGCGTGTTCAGCGGCGCGCAGGACGCCCTCACCCAGTGGTGGTATGGCCACAACGCCGTCGCCTTCTTCCTGACGACGCCGATCCTAGGGATCATGTACTACTATCTGCCGAAGGCGGCGGAACGACCGGTCTACAGCTACCGGCTGTCGATCGTCCACTTCTGGGCCCTGGTGTTCATCTACATCTG
>CAZMGG010000195.1:0-8027 GCA_964565715.1 uncultured candidatus Brocadiaceae bacterium
TGGAACGCGCCGAGCAGGTTGCGCTTCTGGCCGATCGAGTCGAGCGGGAAGGCCTGGTCGAGCTGCTGCCAGACGGTCAGTTCCGGATCGAGGATGTCGAGGGCCTGCTGCGCGAAGTAGCCGAGCTTGACCGAGGCGCCCAGCCGCACGGCGCCGGCGTCGGCCTCGAGGGCGCCGGCCACCATCTTCAGCAGGGTGGTCTTGCCCGACCCGTTCTGGCCCATCACGCACCAGCGCTCGCCGCGGCGCACCTCGAAGTCGAAGCCGCGGTAGATCGCGCGGGCGCCGTAGGCCTTGTGCACGCCCTGCAGCTTGACCACGTCCTCGCCGACCCGCGGCGGCCTCTTGAACACGAACGGCACGATCTCGCGGCGCTTGGGCGGCTCCAGCCGCTCGATCTTGGCGATCGCCTTGGCGCGGCTCTGGGCCTGGGCGGCCTTGGCGGCGTGGGTGCCGAAGCGGTCGATGAACCGCTGCATCTTGGCGATCATCGCCTGCTGGCGCTCGAACGCCGCCTCCTGCTGCGCCGCGCGGTTCTTCTGCTCGCGCTCCAGGAAGTCGTAGTCGCCGGTGTAGGACACCAGCTCGCCGTTGTCGATGTCGATGATGCGCGAGACCACGCGGTTCATGAAGTCGCGGTCGTGGCAGGTCATCAGCACGGCGGCCTTGGTCTGCCGCAGCCAGCCCTCGAGCCAGAGGATCGACTCGATGTCGAGGTGGTTGGTGGGCTCGTCCATCAGCAGCGCGTCGAAGCTGCCGAGCAGCACGCGGGCCATGCCGATGCGCATCTTCCAGCCGCCGGACAGGGCGCCGACTTCGCCGTCGATCATCGCGTCGGTGAAGCCGAGGCCGTGCAGGATCTCCTTGGCCCGGGCCTCCAGCTCGTAGCCGCCGAGGTGGGAGTACTCCTCCTGCACCTCGCCGAAGCGGGCGAGGATCCGGTCCATGTCGTCCTGCCGGTCCGGGTCGCCCATGTCGTGCTGGAGCTGCTCCAGCTCGTGGTGCAGCTCGCCCAGCCGGCCGCTGCCGGCGATGGTCTGGTCCAGCACCGTGCCCTCGCCCATCTCGCCGATGTCCTGGCGGAAGTGGCCGATGGCGGCGCGCTTGGGCACCGACACGTCGCCCTCGTCGGGGTGCTCCTCGCCGGTGATCAGCCGGAACAGGGTCGACTTGCCAGCACCGTTGGGGCCGACCAGCCCGACCTTCTCGCCGGCGTTGAGCTGCAGGGAGGCATCGACGAACAGGACCTGCTGGCCGTGGCGCTTGCTGATGTTGGTGAGGGCGATCATCGGGGCGGAGCACCATAGCGATCCGGCGCCCCGTCCGCAGCCCGCCTGGCCGGTCTAGCGACCGCCGGTCTTGTCGCGCTGGTCCTTCAGGTGCGCCTCCCAGTACTTGCGGAAGCGCTCGGGCACCTTCGGCGGGCTGCCCCGGTTCTTCAGGGCGTTGAGGTAGCCCTGCAGCTCACCCCAGGCGGCGTCGCCGGCGCCCGGCGGCACCTGTTCGGTGCCCTCGCCCGGCGGCCGGTTGCCCTGGCGGTTCTCGCCGGGGCCCTGCTGCTGGTCGGGGCCGTCGGGCTGGCCCTGGGGCTGCGGCTGGCCGGGCTGCTCCTGCTGGCCCTGCTGGCCCTCCTGGCGCTGGCCCTGCTGCTGGCCCTGCTCCTGCTGCATGAAGTCCGGGTTGGTGCCTTCCTGCCGGTTGCCCTGCTGCTGCTGGCCCTGCTGTTGCTGGCCCTGCTGCTGCTGCTGGTCCTGCTGCTGTTGCTGTTGCTGTTGCTGGTCCTGCGACTGGCTCTGGCTCTTGCTCTGCTGCCGCATCTGCTGCAGCTTCTGGATCAGCTCGTCGATGTCTTCGATGACCTTGCCGCTCTGCTGCTGGCCGCGCTCCAGCAGGTCGCGGGGCTTCGAGGCGGCGTTGCCCTTCTGCGCCGACTCCTGCAGCCAGCGGTCGATCTCGCGCATCTGCTCGTCGATGCGGTTGACGATGTCCTGGATCTCCTGGGTCGGATCCTGGGCGCGGGCGGGGGCGCCGAACGTGCCGAGCGCGAGGAGCGCGAGGCAGGCGGGCGCGAGGAACGGGGAACGCCGGGTGCGGAAGGTCTGCATGTCGTCTCCTAACGGCCGCCGCCGCGGCGGGGTTGTTCTTCGCCGCCGTTGCCGCCGGACGGCGGTTCGCCGCCGGCCTGCATCTGCTGCAGCATCTCCTCCATCTGCGCCTTGATCTGCAGGAACAGGCGGGTGACGTCGCCGTGGCGGTGGCCGAGGCGTTCGAGCAGGGCGCCTTCCGCCTCGCTGATCGCCTCGTCGCCGCGGAGCGCCAGCAGCCGGCCGAGGTCCTCGGCGGCGCGGCGGGTGTCGAGTTCGAGCTGGCGCAGCATCTGCAGGTCGGCGATCAGCGACACCAGCCGCTGCTGCTGCTGGTTGAGCCGGTTCTCGCTCTGCTGTTGCTGCTGCTGTTGCTGCTGCTGCTGTTCCTGCCGCTCCTGCTCGCGGCGCTGGCGCTCGCGCTCGAGGGCCGCCAGCAGGTCCTGGGTGCGCCGCTCGACGTCCTGCTGCAGCAGGGTGGTGAACGGGCCCGGATCCGGGTTGCGGCCGGCCAGCCGCCGGCTGATCTCGGTGAGGTCGTCCTGGTTGGCCTGCAGCACCGCCTTGAACACCAGGTTGCCCTCCTCGGCGAGCGCCTTGACCATGAACTCGACGCGGCCGGCGAGGCCCTGCTCCTCCTCGGCGAACTGGTTGAGCTGGCGGCGGGCGGGCCGGGACAGGCCGTCCTTCTCGGCGCTGGCCTGCAGCTCCAGGGTCTGGCGGGTGATCGGCTGCTGCTTGTCGAGGAGCTGGGTCAGCTCGTCCTTCATCCGGAACAGCAGCTCCTCCTGGCGCAGGTCCTCGTAGCGGTCCTTCTCCTCCTCGAGGGCCTTGGCGGCCTCCTCGAGCTTGTCGCGGGCCTGCTCCTGCTGCTGCAGGGCCTCGTCGGGGTTGCCCTCCTCCATGGCGCGGCGGGCGCGCTCGGCGGCCTGGGCGGCCTGGTCGAGGGCCTGCTGCGCCTCGCGGTTCTGGCGCTCCTTGGCCTCGCGGGCGAGCTGCACGATGTCCTCCTGCAGCTTCTGCTGTTCCTGGGCGAGGTCGCGCACCGCCTGCTGCTGCTCGGGGGTCTGCGGCCGGTTCTGCTGCAGGGCCTGCTGGGCCTGCTGCAGCCGTTCGGCGGCCTGCTGCTGCTGGCCGGCGGCGCCGGCCTGCTGGCCCTGCTGCAGCTGCTGCTGGGCCTGCTGCATGGCCTGCTGGGCCTGCTGCATGCGTTCGCCGGCGGCGCGCTGCTGCTGCTCGGTGAGGCCGCCCTGCTGCGCGGCCTGCTGCATCTGCTGCTGGAGCTGCGCGGCCTGCTGCTGCAGCTGTTGCTGGCGCTCGGCGGCCTGCTGCATGTCACCGGTGCGGTCCTGGCCGGCCTCGGCGAGGGCCTGCTGCAGGGTCTGGCGGGCCTGTTCGAGCCCCTGCCGCGCCTGCTGCAGTCCCTGCTGGGCCTGCTCGCGGGCCGCCTGCTGCTCGCCGGCCTGCGGCAGGCGGTCGGCGGCCTGACGCAAGGCGCCCTCGGCCTGCTGCAGGGCCTGGGCCGCCTGCCGCTCGGCGTCGGCCGCCTCCGGGGCGTTGCGCAGGTCGCGGGCCGTGCGCTCGGTGGCGGCCGCCATGCGGCCGGCCTCGGCGGGGGCGTCGGGGTTCTGCCGCTGCAGCCGGGCCCGGGCCTCGTCCAGGTTGCGCAGGGCCTCGGCCAGGGCGCGTTCGGTGGCGTCGGTGTCGCCCTTCTGCTGGCTCTCGGTGGCCCGCTGCAGGGCCGAGTTGGCCTTCTGCGCCGCCTCGGCCGGGGAATCCGGCGCCGGTGGCCTGCCCTCGGCCAGGGCCTCGCCGGTGCGCTGCACGTCCTGCTGCAGCTGGCCCGCCTGCTGGCTGTTGCGCTGCTGGCTCTCCTGTTCGCGCCGGGCGCCCAGCTCGGCCGCGGCGCGGGCGGCCTCCTGCAGGCGCTGCCGTTCGGCCTCGGTCTCGCCGGCACCGGCCTTCTGCACCGCCTCGGCGGCCGCCTCGGCCTCGCGATCGCGGCTGGGCTCGGGGTTCTGGGCGGTGGCGGGGCGGTTGGGGGCGTTGGCGGCGCGGCTCTGCAGGCGGTCCCGGGCCTGCTGGATCTGCTGGGCGTCGCCGCCCTGCAGCGCCTGCTCGAGGGCGCGGGCGTCCTGCTGCAGCCGCTCGGCCCAGCCCTGGTCGCGGACCTGGCCCATCAGCTCGCGGGTGCGCTGGGTCAGCTCGCCGAGCTCGAAGAGCCGCTCGCGGGCCGGGTCGGGCTGGCCGCTCATCTCGGTGGCGGCGCGCTGCTCGAGGCGCTGCTGGTCCTGCAGCAGGCCCTCGACGCTGCGCAAGGCCTCCTCGAGGAACGGCCGGCGGGCACCGGCCTGGCGCAGGTTGGCGCGGGCCTCGGCGGCCTGTTCGCGCTGCAGCTGCTGCAGCGCCTCGAGCATGGCGCGTTCGGCGGCGCTGGGCTCGGCCCGGGCGGCGGCGGCGGTGCGGTCGCGCAGTTCGCGCTGGGCCCGCTCCAGTTCGCGGGCAGTGCGGGCCATCCGTTCGGTCTCGGCGATCTGCTGGTCGAGGTTCTCGACCGAGCGACGCTCCAGCAGGATGTTGAGCAGGCGCTCGAGGTTGTCGACCACTTCGCGCTGCTTGCGCACCGCCTCGCTGAAGGCCTGCGCGGCGAGATCGTCGCGGATGCCGGCGACGTCGCGCATCAGGCCGCTGCGGTCGAGGTGGGCGATGCCCTCCTTGAGCAGCTCGACCTCCTTGCTGCGGCCCTCCCGTTCGTAGCGCTGCAGCAGGCGTCCCATCAGCTCCTGCATGCGCTCGGCCTTGCGCAGCACCTCCTCCTGGTCGCGGCGCAGGCGGGCGAGGTCCTCCGGGGTGGTCTGGGCCGGGCAGGCGGCGGCGAAACCCCCTGCCAGCAGGACCGGCACCAGGGTGGCGAGACCGGCGAGGATGGCGGAGCGGACGCGTTGGCTGGGGTTCATGACGGCGCCTCGGTTCACTGGCCCTTCAAGGTGTCGGTGCGGCCCTGCAGGTCGCGCTGGCGGTCGCGCAGTGCCCGGAGGTCCTGGATCAGGTCCTGGTACTCGTTCCACTCGTCGAGCCGGCCGAGCAGGTCCTGCAGGTGCTGCAGGATCGAGCGCTGGGCCTGGACGGCCTGCTGGACGGTTTGCTCCACGGCGGCGCCGCCGGTGCCCTGGGCCACCTGGGCCTCGGTGAGCAGGCGCAGGGCCTGCGGCCCGAGCCCGGTGTGCAGGGCGTCGGCGAGGCCGAGCATGGCCAGGATCGGGTCCAGGGTGGTCGGCATGGCGCCGAGCGTGCCCTTCTGCCGGCGCTGCCGCAGGTCGCGGTAGAACGAGGGCGCGTGGGTCTGGGCCTCGGCCGCAGCCCGGTGGAAGGCCTGGTAGAGGTCCAGGACCTCGGCGGCGGCGGTGGCGGGCTCCAGGCGGTTCCACAGGTGCAGGTCGAAGGCGCCCATCAGCTGCCGGTGCACCCGTTCGGCGGCGTTGGCCACGCGGCCCTGGCCGACCTCGACGCTGGTCAGCACCTGGGTGATCTCGGCCGGGGTGGCGCTGCGGAGGCGCGGCAGGAGGTCCTCGAGGCGCTCCAGCCGGTCCCGTTGCAGCGACAGGGTCTGTTCGACGACCTCGCGGCTGCCGCGGAACTGGCGGGCGATGGCGGCGGCCAGCTGGGCCTGGTCGACGATCTGCACGTGTCGCTTGGGCAGCACGGTGGCGTTCGGCTCCGGCACACGGTTGTCCTTCAGCTCCACGCTCAGGGACAGGCCTTCGGCGTTGGTGCGTGGTTCCGTGGGTGCGGTGGCGGCTGCGCCCAGCAGGTCGGCCACCGGGTAGAGCTCGACCGGCTGCAGCCGGGTGGGGGGAGCCGCCTCCGGCGCGGCGGCTGCGGTCGGGAGCAGGTCGATGGTGCGGCTGCCGGCGCCGGTCTCGACCAGCAGGGTCGCCGCCACGAGGCCGTGGTCGTCCTGGGCCTCGATCCGCAGCGGCAGCACCGCCTCGGGCAGCAGCAGGAGGCCGCTCTCGTCGTCGGGCTGCAGCCAGCGGCCCACGGGCGCGTAGTCCTGCAGGGCGGCGATGGGGTAGCTGCCCGGGTTGGGGCTGCGCAGGCCCGACTCGCCGGTCAGCTCGACCTGGTAGCGGTCGGACTGCTCGATCTGGAAGGAGCCGCGCAGCAGCTGCGGCCGGCCGGAGTCGTCGGCGATGGCCACCGAGGCGAGCGGTACCCGGCGACCGGACTCCAGGAACACCAGCTCCGCCGTGGCCACCGCCGCGGTGGCGGTGACGTCGAGCACCACGGTGGTCCCCTGCAGGCCCTCCAGGGCGCCGCCGCGCTGGGTGACGACGCCCTTCCGGGTGTAGGCCGGCGGCGTCAGCTGGGCGGTGATCTCGGCCACCAGCGGCGGCAGCACGGTGCGCACCTCGACGGTGCGGTCGCCGGTGTCGTCGTCGCCGCCGTGGGCGTGGAACGCGAAGCTGCCCTGCAGGCGGCGGAACACGTGGCGGAAGCGGCCGCCCGGGCGCGGCGTGAGCCCGAGGTCGCGGGCCTCGCCGTCCGGGCCGGTGATGCGCAGGAACACCTCCGCCGGCACGGTCCCTTCCGCCAGCACGCTGACGTGGAGGTCGGCGCCGCCGGCCAGGGTGAGCACGGTCTGAGCGCCGTCGTCCTGGCGCTGGATGTCGGCGCCGGCCGGCGGCACCTCCACCACCAGGCGGGTGGCCTTGGGATAGGAGACCTCGAACCCGAGATGGCGCTGCACGAACGCCCAGGCGGTGGCCGGCGCCAGCAGCGCGCCGAGCCCGAGGGTCAGCATGGCGGCGCCGGCGCCGAGCCACAACCGGCCGGTGCGGCGGCCGTCGAAGACCCGTTCCATCGGCAGCGCCCGGGCGTTGGTCGCGGTGGCGGTGACCAGGGCCTGGATCATCGCCTCGGACTGGTTGCGCAGCTCGCCGCGGAGCAGCGCTTCCTTGAGCTGCACCGCCGAGATCAGGCCCTGGCCGAGCTGCGGGAAGACCCGCTCCAGCATCACCGCCACGTCGGCGTCCTGCAGCCGGAGCATGCGCGGCCGATGCACGAACCACCACCAGGCCGCGCCCAGGGCGGCGGCCGTCAGCAGGGTGTGGAACAGCCGGATCGGCACCGGCAGCCGCAGGCTGCGGTCGAGGCCGAAGAAGAACAGGACCAGCAGGCAGGGGATGGCGATCGCCGCGCCGAGCCCGTGCAGCAGCAGACGCTGCCGCAGGCGCCACAGCTGCTCGCGCAGCACGGCGTCGATCTCGGCGGCGCAGCGCGCGTGGAACTGCGGGTCGGCGGCGGCGGGACGGGCTTCGGCGGGGGGGAGCGGGCTCACCTGGGCTAGCGCTGGAAGATGGGGAGGTACTGGTAGGGGATCTGCAGCACCAGCGTGGCCACGGCGGTGGCGAACTCGTCACCGGGGCCGACGCGGCAGTACCACGAGCCGTTGGGACGCTGGTCGTTGAGCAGCTGGCGCTTCACCTCCTGGAAGTAGCGCCGCCACTGGTTGCCGCCGGTGATGTAGTAGGCCTGCACGGCGTAGTAGTTGCCGTAGTAGAAGAAGTAGTGGTCGCGGTTGTCGCTGTTGAACGACAGCAGCTGCCGATCCATGTAGTCGAGGGCGTCGCGGATCACCGGGCTGTCGTACTCGCCGGCGGCGTAGAGCGTGGTGACGCCGGCGGCGGTCAGCGGGAAGGTGGCGCGGGCGTTGGGGCGCAGCTGGTAGCGGAAGCTGCCGCCGTCGTCGCCCATCGACGGGTAGCCGCGGAAGCCACCCCGGTAGTTGCGCTCGTTGCCGCGCACGGCGCTGCGGTAGACGTAGTTCTGCGCGTTCTTGATGGTGTTGAACGGCACGTGGATGCCGACGTTGCGGGCCGAACGCAGGGCCAGCACCTGGCACACCGTGATCGACATGTCCGACTCGCGGGCGAACGGCCG
>CAZMGG010000196.1:0-948 GCA_964565715.1 uncultured candidatus Brocadiaceae bacterium
CTCGGCGAACAGGCGGCGGTGGTGACCGTGCTGCCGGACTCCAACAAGAAGTACCTGTCGACCGATCTGTGCCGCGAGGAACCGGTGCGGGACGAGTACCTGGCGCCGCGGGTGGAGTTGCTGGAGTTCCGGGCGGTGCGCTAGGCCGGGAGCTCAGTTGCCGAGCAGACGCGCGAACAGGGCCTGCAGCGCCGCCGGGTCGGCCTTGCCGCGGGTGGCGCGCATGACGTGGCCGAGCAGGGCGTCGAGGGCCTTCTGCCGGCCCTGCCGCACGGCGGCCGCGGCCTCGGGCAGCGCCGCGATGGCGGCCCGCGCCAGCGGCTCGAGGCTGTCGGGGTCGTCGATCCGCTGCAGGCCCAGGGCCTGCACGGCCGCGGCGGCGGGCTCGCCGGTCGCCAGCATGCGGTCGAGCACCTTCTTCGCCGCCGTGCTGCCGACGGTGCCGGCGTCGACGGCGCGCAGCAGTTCGCCGAGCCGCGCGGGCTGTACCGGGAACGCGTCGATCGGCAGGGCCAGCGCCCGGCAGCGCGGCAGCACCTCGGCCTGCACCCAGTTGGCCGCCGGCTTGGCGTCGCCGCAGGACGCCGCCAGGGCCTCGAACCAGACGCCGACATCGGGCTCCTGGGTCAGCGCCAGCACGTCGTGCTCGGGCAGCCCGAAGTGCTGTGCGTAGCGCGCCCGGCGGGCGAGCGGCAGCTCCGGCAGCGCGCGGCGCTCGGCCGCCACGAAGTCCGCGTCGAGCACCAGCGGCGGCAGGTCCGGCTCCGGGAAGTAGCGATAGTCGGCGGCGGTCTCCTTGCTGCGCAGGGTGCGGGTCTCGCCCTTCTCGTCGTTCCACAACCGCGTCTCCGCGGCGATCCGGCCGCCGACGCCGAGGATCGCCGTCTGCCGCCGTTCCTCGTAGTCGATGGCGCGGGCCACCATCTTGAACGAGTTGAGGTTCTTGAT
>CAZMGG010000196.1:958-1876 GCA_964565715.1 uncultured candidatus Brocadiaceae bacterium
CAACCAGGCCTCGGGCAGGACCAGCGGCGGCAGGTCCGGCTCCGGGAAGTAGCGGTAGTCGTGGGCGTGCTCCTTGCCGCGCTGCGGCGTGGTGCGGCCGGCGGCCTCGTCCCAGCCGCGGGTCTCGTGGGCGACGGCCTCGCCGCGCGCGAGGCACGCGGCCTGGCGGCGCCGCTCGTACGCCAGCGCGGCGCGGACGGCGGCGATGCTGTTGAGGTTCTTGATCTCGACCTTGGTGCCGAGCTGCGCCGCGCCTTCGGGCGCCAGCGACACGTTGGCGTCGCAGCGCAGCGAGCCCAGCTCCATGTCGCAGTCGGACACGCCGGCGAAGCGGAGGATCTCGCGCAGGTGGACCAGGAAGGCGTGGGCGTCGGCCGGCGAATGCAGGTCCGGCCGGCCGACCACCTCGATCAGCGGCACGCCGGCGCGGTTGAGGTCCACCAGCGTGCCGGCGTCGGAGTGGCTGAGCTTGCCGGCGTCCTCCTCCAGGTGGATGCGCTCGAGCTGGCCGTGGCGGCCGTCGCCGAGCGGCACGCGGCCGCCGCGGCAGACCGGCTCCTCGAACTGGCTGATCTGGTAGCCCTTCGGCAGGTCGGGGTAGAAGTAGTTCTTGCGGTGGAAGCCGGACCGCGGGGCGATCTCGCAGCCGAGCGCCACCGCGATCCGGATCGCGTACTCGATCGCCTGCTCGTTGGGCACCGGCAGGGTCCCGGGATGACCGAGGCACACCGGGCAGGTATGGACGTTGGGCTCGGCGCCGAACTCGAGCTCGCAGCCGCAGAACATCTTCGTCCGCGTCTGCAGCTGGACGTGGATCTCGAGCCCGATGGTCGGAACGAGCCTCACGCGATCGCCTCCCCGAGCCGCGGCCGGTGGTCGAAGCCGATCGCGCCCTCGATCGCGTGGGCGGCGTCGAGG
>CAZMGG010000196.1:1886-7887 GCA_964565715.1 uncultured candidatus Brocadiaceae bacterium
GGCCGAGGTCGTAGGCGTGCACCCGGCTGTTGGGCTCGCCGAGCGCCTCGTTCGGGGCGGGCGAGAACAGCTTGGTGGCGGTGCGGAGCTGCACGTGCACCTCGAGGCCGATGGTGGTGCGGAACGCGCTCACGGGCGTTCCTCCGCCAGCGGCGGCCGCCGCCGGTGATGGTCGCAGCGCTGCTGGAAACGGTGCGCGAGCTGCAGCAGCAGGTCCTCGCGCAGCGGCGGGGCGACGAGCTGCAGGCCCACCGGCAGGCCGTCGGCGGTGAAGCCGCACGGCAGCGAGATGGCCGGCAGGCCGGCGAGGCTGGCCGGCACCGTCCGCAGGTCGCAGGCCACCATCTGCGCCGGATCCTCGAGGGTGTGGCCCAGCGCGAACGCCGGCGCGGGCGCGGTCGGCAGGACCAGCACGTCGCATCGTCCGAAGGCCTGGGCGAAGTCGCGCTGCAGCAGGGTGCGGACGCGGCTGGCCTGGCCGTAGAGAGCGTCGCGGTAGCCGGCCCGCAGGGCGTGGGTGCCGAGCAGGATGCGGTTCTGCACCTCGGGTCCGAAACCCTGGCTGCGCGTGCTGGCCAGCATCGCGTCGAGGCCCGCGCGTCCGGCACGACGGCTGCCGAAGCGCACGCCGTCGTAGCGGGCGAGGTTGGCCGCCGCCTCGGCGGTGGCGATCAGGTAGTAGGCCGACAGGGAAGGCCGCAGGTGCGGCAGGGTGGCGATGGCCGGCGCCGGATCGCCTTCGTCCTGCAGCGCGGGCAGGGCCGCCTGCAGGAGCGCCAGCACCGCCGGGTCCACGCCGGCCAGCAGGGAGTCCGGCAGGACGCCGAGGCGCAGGCCAGGCGGCGGCGCCGCCAGCAGGGCCGCCGCCTCGGGCACCGGCTCCGGCCGGCTGGTGGCGTCGCGCGGGTCGTGACCGGCCAGTGCCGCGAAGAGCAGCGCCGCGTCGGCGGCGTCGCCGGCCAGGATGCCCACCGTGTCGAGCGAACTGGCGTAGGCGACGAGGCCCCAGCGGCTGATGCGGCCGTACGTGGGCTTCAGGCCGGTGACGCCGCACAGCGCGGCGGGCTGCCGCACCGAGCCGCCGGTGTCGCTGCCGACCGCCAGCGGGCAGAGCCCGGCGGCCACCGCGGCCGCGGCGCCGCCGGAACTGCCGCCCGGCACCCGGTCGGGGTCCCACGGATTGCGGGTAGGCCCGAACGCCGAGCGTTCGGTCGAACTGCCCATCCCGAACTCGTCCATGTTGGTGCGGCCGAGCACGATGGCGCCCGCCGCCAGCAGCCGTTCGGCGGCGGCGCTGCTGTAGGGGGCGACGAAGTGCTCCAGCAGCAGGGACCCGCAGGCGGCCACCCGGCCCTGCAGCAGCAGGTTGTCCTTCAGCGCCACCGGTACGCCGGCCAGCGGACCGAGCGGCCGGCCGGCGGCGCGGTCCTGGTCCACCGCCGCGGCCCGGGCCAGCGCGTCCTCGGCGAAGTACTCGACGAAGCAGCCAAGGTCGCGGTCCCGCGTGGCGCAGCGGCGCAGGGCGGCGTCGAGCACGGCCGTGGCCGAGGTTTCGCCGCGGGCGATCTGCGCCGCCAGGGCCGTGGCCGAAGCCCTGGTCATCCGTCGACGGTCCGCGGCACGAGGAAGCAGCCGGCGGCCTGGGCCGGCGCGTTGGCCAGGGCTTCGGCCGGGGTCAGCACCGGGCCGGGCGCGTCCGGCCGCAGGGTGGCCGGCAGGGGTAGCGGGTAGGTGGTGGGCGGCACGCCGGTGGTGTCGACCGAAGCCACGTCGTCGAGCGCCGCGAGCGTGCGTTGCAGCCGGGCCAGCACCGCTTCCTCCCGTTCCATGGGGAGTTGCAGGCGGGCCAGGGCGGCCAGTTCGCGGCCGGTGGCCCGGTCGATGGGGGGAAGCGCCATGGCCGGTCAGGTAACGGGCGGGGCCCGGGCGGCGCAAGGGCGATGCCGTCGGCCGCATGGCGGCGGGCTGGCACTGGTCTTGGCCGGCGGCCCCTCGCGCCGCTACACTGCCGCCCATCCCCGGGTCGGGTTGCACCCGAGCCGGGAGCAGGCCGTAGGGCCGGGTGCGCCTGCGGGCACCTCGGACGACCCCGGTTGCGCCTCGGGCGGTCTTGGCGCGATCGGAGCCGTCAGCCGGTTGGAGCGATTCATGGATAGTCCCGAACTGGCCGTCGTCGGCCTGGTCTGCAACGTCGTTGGCGTGTTCTTCCTGGCCAACTCGATCCGCTTCCGGGACCCCCGGAAGGCGATCGAGGAGAGCCTGGACGTGGCGCTCAAGAGCCTGGACCGGGTCCGGGACACCGCCCTCAACAACATGCAGGTGATGATCGGCTTCCTGTTCCTCACCGCCGGCTTCCTGCTGCAGATCCTGGCCCACTGGGATGCGGTGGACGGTCAGATCAGCACGCTCGGCCTGTGCGCCGGGATCGTGGTCTTCGCGGTCCTGGTCTACGGCGCCGGGGCGGTCTACTCGCGCCGCACCTTCCGCAAGCTCCTGCGCGAGTTCTTCCAGGCCCACGCCTGGTCCTTCACCGACAACATGGCCCTGACCAAGGAGATCGGGGCGTTCCTCGGCATCCCGCACAGCCAGGACATGACGGTGGAGGCCTACGTCCGGCAGGTCCGCCAGGCGCTGGGCGTCACCACGCCGCCGGCCAAGGCCGAACGGAGCGCCGACCGCTCCCGCCGCATCCGCGACATCTCGCCGCTGCCCGGGCGCTAGCCGCTGTCCCGGTTTTTCCGGGTAACCCGGGGGCGCTTGCGGGGCACAGGGAGGTGTGGATGCCTCGTCGTCGGCCCTGCCTGCCCTCCGCCGCCTCTGCCGCCTGGGAGCCCGGGCCGCCCTGGACCTGCTGGCCGCGCCGGTCTGCCCCGGCTGTGGCGAGGTCGTCGGGTCAGGTGGGGTCCTCTGTCCGCCGTGCCGGGCGCACCTGCAGCGGCGGGCGGCGGCCGGTTGCCCGCGCTGCGGCGAGCCCGTGCTACGGCCGGGAGATCCCTGCGGGGCCGACCATCGCATCCTGGCCGGGCTCGGCTTCGCGCGGGCGCCGTTCCGCTATGCCGGCACGGGCGGCGCCCTCGTGCGCCGGGTGAAGTTCGCCCGTGACCGCGAGGCCGGGCTGCTGCTGGCGGCGGCGATGGCGCGGAGCCTGCAAGGCGCCCTCGGCGGTCCGTTCCGGAAGGCGCTGGTGGTGCCGGTGCCGCTGCACCGGCGGCGGCGGCGGCAGCGCGGGTTCGATCAGGCGGCGTGGCTCGCTGCCGAGGTGGCGGCCCGCTGCGGGCTGCAGCCCGGGTTCGGCGTGCTGTGCCGCCGCCGGGCGACCCTGCCCCAGGGCGATCCGCGGGTGACCAACCGCGAGCAGAACGTGGCCGCGGCGTTCGCCGTGGCGCGGCCGCGGCAGGTGCGTGGCCGCGCCGTGCTGCTGCTCGACGACGTGCTGACGTCGGGTGCCACGGCCCGGGAGTGCGCGCGCGTGCTGGCGGCGGCCGGCGCCGGCGCCATCGCCCTGGTCACCGCCTGCCGCGCGTGATCCGTTCGCTGCGGCCGTCGCCGTCGAGGTCGGCGAGGATCGTGTCGGCGGCGGCGGGTGGCGGCGGCGGAAGCGGCGGGGGATCGAGTTCGCAGGGCTCCAAGGTGCCGGCGGCGGTGAAGCGACGCACCACTGGCGGCGCGTCCGGCAGCACGCACCAGAGCAGCCGTTCGCCGGCGGGGCCGGGACCGGCGCGCATGGCCGCGCCGGGCGCCGCCATGCCATAGACCGGGCCCAGCGTCCGGTGGAGCCGCGGGCCCGGCGCGAAGTGGTAGATCATCAGGGCGCCGTGGCCGCGGGCATCGTGTCGCCAGACCAGCAGTTCGGCGCTGCCGTTGCCGTCGGTGTCGCAGGCGAGGAAGCCGGTCCGGTCCGGCGGCGCGACCCGGCGCAGGACCGGGCCGGAGTCGATCTGGAGGTCCGAGCCTGCCTCGGTGCCGCCGCCGTACAGGCTCCAGACGCCGGCCCGTTCGGCGCCGGTGATGCGCGGCCGCGGCGTCACGTCGGGGCTGAGCAGCGAGTCCGGGCAGTCCGAGTGGCCGAGGCCGAGCACGTGGCCGATCTCGTGCATCGCCGTGTGGTAGAGCGAGTGGCCGGACCCGCCGTCGGCGCTCCACGGTCGCGCCGCGTCGAAGTGCACGAAGGCCGCGCCGCCGGGGCCGCTGGCGTGGGCGATGGCGGTGCTGGCGCCGAACGGCTCGCAGGCGTCGTGGGCGCCGCGGCGGAAGGCGAAGGTGATCGCGGCGGCCTCGCCGGGGCCGGCCTCGGCGAAGCCGACCGGGCCGACGGCACTCCAGGCGCCGAGCGCCCGATGCACGGCGTCGCGGAGGACCGCCTCGGGCACCGGCGCGCCCTGCGGCTCGCAGCGGAAGGTGAGGCGCGTGACGTCGGGCCAGCGGCCCATCACGGTGAACCAGGCCGGCTCGGCGATCGGCGCCGCATCCGACCCGGTGTCCGCGCTGCCGCCGCCACAGGCGGCGGCGAGCAGCAGCGTGACGCCGCCGAGCGCCCGCCGCCCGGCCCGGCCCGGCACTACAGGTCCTCGAGGAACCGGATGAGCGCCTGCTGGTCCGCCGACGACAGCGCCAGGTAGTTGGCGCGCACCCGCGCCGCCTCGCCGTCGTGCATGCGGATCGCCTCGTCGAGGGTCTCGGCGCGACCATCGTGCAGGTAGGGCGCGGTGTGGCGGATGCCCCAGAGCGGCGGCGTGCGGAACATGCCGACGCCGGCGCCGGGTTCGCTCATGCCGCGGTAGCCGGGCGCCATGACGTTGTGCAGCAGCAGGTTGCTGTAGAGCGGCACCGGGCCGCCGGCGCCCAGCAGCGTCGGCGTGTGGCACTTGGCGCAGCCCACCGTGAAGAAGTGGCTGAAGCCCAGCGCCACCAGTGGGTCGCTGGAGTTGCGGCGGGCCGGCGCCGGCAGCGACTGCATGAAGAACGTCAGGTCGTCGACCTGCGACGGGCCGAGTTCCGGATCGGCGACGCCGTCGCCGTCGGTGCGGGAGCCGAAGCCGCGGCCGTCGTCGGGCGTGGTGATGCCGAGTTCGCCCATCATCGCGTCGTGCACGAAGTCGCGCAGCGACGGGATCTGCGCCTTCCAGCCGAACCGGCCGATCTCGGTCTGGCCGTGGATCACCACCCGGCGCGCGACGCCGCGGATGCCGTCGCCGTCGCGGTCCATCGGGTCCTCGTTCTGCACGATGACGAACCACGGGATGGTCTCGATCAGGCCGTCGCCGAGGATCGACGGCGTCTGCCGCTGTTCGAAGCAGTCGGCCTGCAGCGCGTCGTATTCCTCGCGGCCCGGCGTGTGCGGCGGGTAGAGCTTGCTGAGGCCCTGGCCGCCAGGCAGGTCCTCGTACGGGCCCACGCCGTTGTTGTCGCGGGCGAAGCGCGACACGTTGAGTTCCAGGGGGCCGGCGCCGCCGAGCACCGGATCCATGTGGCAGGCGCGACAGGAATCGCCGTTCATCTCCGGCGAGCCGAGCCCGTCCGCCCGGTGCATCGCCTTGTCGAACAGGGCGCGGCCGCGGGTGATCCGCGGATCCTCGCCGGCGGGGTCCTGGGGTGCGGGCTGCGGCGCCGGTGCGGGCGCCGCGGTGGTGGGCAGCAGGGTTGCGCCCAGGAGAAGGCCGAGCGTGGCCACGGCAGGGGCTCGGTGCATCACAGGTGCCTCAGGAATTCGAGGATGTCATCGCGTTGGGCCTGTTCCAGGGCGCGGTAGGCGGCGGTGATGGCCGCGGCCTCGCCTTCGTGCATGCGGATGGCTTCGTCCAGGGTCGCGGCGCGGCCATCGTGCAGGAAGGGCGAGGCATGGCGGATGCCCCACAGCGGGGCGGTGCGGAACTCGCGTTGGGTGTGGTTGGCGGCCAGCCGCGAGGTCTGCGGCGTGCCGAAGCCGATCCGGTCGACCAGGGCGTCGCCCATGTCGTGGATCAGCAGGTCGGGGTAGGCCTGCACCGGTCCGCGGCGGGAG
>CAZMGG010000197.1:0-7550 GCA_964565715.1 uncultured candidatus Brocadiaceae bacterium
GATCTCGTCGGTCCAGGGGACCCTGACCAACCCCGGGTTCGGCCGGTTCACGGGGATCGAGCTGGTCAACCTGGGTCGCGAGAAGCAGGTGGGCCAATATCCGATGCACTGGCACATGCTGCTCGACGGCGGCAGGGGGCAGTACATGAAGCGTTGCAGCATCCGCGACTCGAACCTGCGGGTGGTGTCGGTCCATGGCACCGACTACGTGGCGTTCGAGGACAACGTCGCGCACGAGCACCTCGGGCACGGCGTGTTCCTGGAGGATGGCAGCGAGCAGTGGAACGTGTTCCGCAACAACCTGGTGCTCGGGACGAAGGCGCCGGCGGTGGGTAAGGAGGTCTTGCCGAGCGACATCAAGCCACTGGATGTGTTCCAGAACCGGGCGCCGGCGACGTTCTGGATCACGAATCCGCACAACACGTTCGTGGGGAACGTGGCGGCAGGCGGCGAGGGGGTGGGGTACTGGTTTGTGTTTGCGCATGAGCATATGGGGATGTCGAGAGTTGGTTCCGCCATCGACTACTTCGGAGCGCGTACCATGCCACACGATCAGTCACTGGTCCAGTTCGACGACAACGTCTGCCATAGCACGTGGATCGCGTTCGACGTGCACGACGGGATTGTCTTGGATGACCCCTTTGCCTCGGACTTCAATACGATCAGGACCAACTACACATGGAAGCCAGCGACGGGACCTGTCGCGGCCATGCAGATCTTGCAAGGGTTCACTGCCTATGCGTGCAACGTCGGCATCTACACAGGGGACGGCGACACCAACATCGTCTTCGACCGGGCGATGCTGGCAGATTCCTCTCGTTCCCTGTCGTTGGCCTCGCATGACATCGTGCGGAACAGCGTCGTGGTGCGGGACTCGGGCAACAACTTGCGCGCTCCGGCCAACATCCCCAACCTCCCCAACAATCCCTACCTGAATGCCAATGACGTGACCAGCGCGCTGCTGTTGTATGACGGCGCCGCCCGCCTGGAGAGTGTGCATCTCGTGGGGTACGACACGGGGGCTGGTGGAGCTGGGGGCTCCTCAGCGTTCCATGGGGTTGGCGCCGCCCGACGGCGGACCAACGTCAGCATCTCAGGTGTGACCAGTTCGACCACCCCGCTCGGTCCTCCGACGAGTCCGTTCTGGATCGCGTGGCAGGACTTCAATGCGCCTGGAGTGCCCGTCTACACAAACGGTGACGACGCGCGGAACCCGAGCTTCTGGGCGTTCTCCATCGATAACCCTGACCTGAGCCTGCGCCGTGCCGCCGGCGTGGCGCATCCTACCGTGGTAGGCAACCACCCCATGATGCTGTTGCAGCCGAACGTCATCGAGCAACCGGTTCCGGGGGCCGTGATCGGCCCATCCGGCACTGCGGTGGCGTGGTCATCGCCGTACCGGTTTGCCTTTCTGCGGGTCATCTGCACGGGAGTATCGGGCACGCCGCCCAACCCACAGACCGTGCCGCCAACACCGCCAAGCTCGACGTTCCATCTGCGCTACACGCGCGAACGTCTGGTCGGCACCACGACGCAGGCGCTGCAGTACACAGATCAGTGGCGGACCCAGTTCTTCAAACAAATGGCGCTGGCGGTCAACCCGACGGGCCAGGGCGATACGGTCAGCTACAAGCTGTTGTGGTCGGATCCCTCCTGGACGACGCCCGGGGTTGTGCTGCCACCGGTAGAACTCCGCTTCGGAGAGATGCGACCAGGGGACTGGATCCTGGTCGGTTTCGAGGGTTATGGCGAGCAGCCAGGACCCGCATCCGTCCGTCGAGCAACGAAGTTTGCCCGCAGAATCGACGGGGTGGATGGGAATGATTGGCAGACCATGCCGGAGTCAGCATCCATGGCTGCGCTGTTGGGTCAGACTCATACTGGATGGTGGGCAGAATGGGGGACGGGGATCCTTTGGATCAAAGTCGTTTGCAATACCGCAGGGCAGTACCCGGCCATCGGCATGGCTCATGACGGCCTCGGGCAAGACATTCAGGTGCAACGATGAGAATGGTCAATGAGCTTGAGGTAGTGGCGCAAGGAGCGGGAGCCGTGATCGCGGGTGGCCGGCGCTGCCTTCTGACGCTGTGTCTGCTGTCTGTCATGATGATCGGCTGCGGTATCGGGAGTTGTTTGAGGGCGCAGACTTCGTGGCAGACGACGGCAACGCCTGAGAATGGCTTCGGAGCACACTGCTACGATGCGGTGCGTTCCCGCATGGTGTTTCTGGGGTGGCGTGGAGATACCTATGAGAAGGGAGCGTCCACGGGTTGGAGTTGGCTGTCCGGAGGGGCACCGTCTTTCAGTGGTCTGTTTGGCGGGATCGCGTACGACCGAACGAGACGAATGGTCGTTGTGTACGATGGCACCCGAACGTGGCATTGGAATGGAGCTGCCTGGTATCTTCGGCAGGCGCCGGCGAACTGGGCCTTCCTGCACATCGTCGCTCACGAGAAGCGAGGTACGGTGATGGCATTCGGAGGGCCCGCCAATCCGTGGACGGCCAACGACTTGTACGAGTGGAACGGCACGACCTGGGTCCTGGTCCCGGCGACGAACAAGCCCCCCCGGCCAGGCAACTCTAGCGCCTCGTTGGTCTATGTGAGGAGTGTCTACGATGCGCGAAGGGACAAACTCGTGCTGTACGGATCCGCCTGGTTCGACTGGAATGCAAGCCAGTACTCGAACCTGCAACCAGATCTGTGGGAATGGGACGCAACCAATGGCTGGGTCACCCGCAGCGTCGCTGGCACGATTGGCCCTGACTTGCAGCTGCACTTCGATTCGCAGCGCGGGGTGGTCACCAAGGTGCAAGGCATTCCAGCGCAGACCGAAGAGTGGGACGGCGGAGGGGCGTGGATCCCGATCACTCCCACCAGTAGTCCATCGCCTGCTCTCGGGGCGCGTCGGTTTGGTGCTTTCGATGCGCAAGAGGGAGTGCTTTACATCGGATTCGGCGACTCCAACACCGACGTCGCCTACACCTATGGCAGCGTCAACCCCGGCACCTTCGGCACCCTGGCCCCCGGCTGTCCCGGCGCCCTTGGCGAGCCGACTCTTGCCCTCACCCACAACTGGACCCGTGCCTGGATGGGCCGTGCCCTGAGCGTCGATCTCCACAACCTGCCGCAGTCCATTGGCTTCCTCGTCACCGGCTGGTCCAACCAGCGGGCTGGCGCGTTCCTGCTGCCCGTCGGCCTCGCCACCTTCGGGATGCCGGGCTGCCACGCCCGGGTCTCCACCGATCTCATCGTGCCGGTCGCCGGCGCCAGCAACACTGCGACCTTCACCCTGCCGGTGCCGCAGAACTCCGCCCTGCTCGGCGCGACCCTCTACCAGCAGGGCTTTGCCATTGATCCCGCGGCCAACGTCGCCGGGCTCACCGCCAGCAACGCGGTGCGGGTCACGATCGGACGCCTGTAGCGGCACCGGACCGCGCGGGTGCCGCGGCGCGCCTGCCGACCCCGCGAGCACCAGACTCCAGGGGCATCATTGGCACGCATTGGTGCCCCATGGCGCCGCCATTCTCCGGGCGCCGCAGTAGCCAGAGCCACAGCTCAAGCACGATCAGGAGAACCGGAACCAGCGGGAGGCCGTCGTCGCGCCGTTCCAGATGCTCAGCGTTGCCCCGAACCGGCGCACCGTGATCGCCGGCTGCTCCCTCGCCTCGGCAGATCGCGGCTGCCTGTACGCCCAGATCAGATCTGCCGGCGGATGCGGTCGTCCAGCGCGCCCTGGTCCTGGGCGAAGCTGGCCAGCGCCGCGGCGGTCAGGATCCCGTCCCAGCTGGCGGTGCCAGCCCGCACGCGGTCGCGCCAGGTGGCGTGGACCGGGATCTTGCCATCCTTCTGCAGGCGCTGCTGCTCGTCCGGGGTGAACGCCGGGAACAGGTCGCCCTGGCCGTGCTCCTGCAGGAACGCCACCAGCTTCTCGCCATCCATCCCGTCGAGCTTCTCGGCGGCGAGCTTGCACATCGCCTTCTCGAAGCCGTCGTCGACGTCCCAGAACACGCCCAGCCGGTCCCTCTTCGGGTCGACGCCGGCGGCGAACGCCACCGCCGGATCGTCGCCGGTGCGGTCGCGGATCGTGTCGGGCTTCGGGTTCATCTGCACCAGCTCCTTGGCGGCGGCGGTGGGCATGGTGAACACGTCGAGGCCGAGCAGGTCGAAGCACTGCTGGCCCGAGCGGATGGAGGCGCCGATCTGGCGGACCTTCAGGCCGGGGCTCTTGCCCAGGCGGCGCAGGACGCGCTGGCTCGACAGGGTTGCCTTCTCGCCGGCGTTGTTGCCGTCGCCGAGCTTGTTGTCGGCCAGGAAGGCGTTGATGCGGCCCATGAACACGTTGACGAAGGTGGGCTGCGCCACCAGCGCGATCAGGTAGTTCTGGCGGGCGGAGAAGCCGAGCGTGAAGTTGAGGCGGATGCCGTCCTGGTGCAGGCGGCGGGCGGCGAACAGGCCGGCCGGGGTGAGCGGCACCTTGACGATGAAGCGGTCCGGGCAGATGGCGGCGAAGCGCTTGCCGTACTGGTAGCTGGCCTCGGCGTCGTGGGCGAGGTCGGTGTGCAGTTCGACGGAGACGTCGGCGTCGAAGGTGCGCACCAGCTTGAGGCCGTGCAGGGCGTTGAGGATGAACGCGATCTCCAGGACCACGCGCTGCTCGTCGAGGTCGCCGTCGGCGGCCTTCAGCAGCGCCGCCGCGTCGGGGATCGCCTCGTCGTAGATGCCCTTCTGGATCTCCTTGTTGAGCAGCGTGTTGTTGGTGGTCAGCGCCTTGAACTCGCGGGTCCAGAGGGCCTTGGCGGCGTCGACGTCGCCGGTGTCGAGCCACAGCTCGGTGCCGGTGCGGGCGCAGGCCTGCCAGAGGGGCGAGGTTGGGAAGGCCTGGCGGACGGCGGCGTCGGGGGCCTTGTGGCCGGCGCGGCAATAGTCGGCGACCTGCCGGGCGAGCTTGGAATCGTGGCGGGGGGCGGGGCTGGGCTTGGTCATGGCTGGCTCGCGCGCTCGACGAGCGCTGCGTGGTAGTCCTGCACCGGACGCACGGCGAGCGGGCCCTGCAGCATGTGCTCGAGGCCCTGGATGGTGGCGGTGGCGGCTGCCAGCGTCGTGATGCAGGGGATCTTGTGGGTCACCGCCGCGCTGCGGATCAGGCGGTCGTCGCTGCGTTCGCGGCGGCCCGACGGCGTGTTGAGGATCAGGCGGACCTCGCGGTTGACGACGAGATCGAGCACGTGCGGGCGGCCCTCGTGGATCTTGAACACGCGCTCGACGGGGATGCCGGCGTTCTTCAGGGCCTTCTGGGTGCCGCTGGTGGCGACGATCTGGAAGCCCATCTGGTGCAGGGAGCGGATCAGCGGCAGGATCAGGCGCTTGTCCTCGTCGCGCACCGAGACGAACACCTTGCCCTCCTTGGGCAGGTTGTTGCCGGCGCCGAGCATGGCCTTGGCGAAGGCGGCGCCGAACTCGGCGTCGATGCCCATCACCTCGCCGGTGGACTTCATCTCCGGGCCGAGCAGGGTGTCGACGCCCTGGAACTTGTTGAACGGGAAGACCGGCGCCTTCACCGAGAAGTGCGGCGGCGCCAGGATCTCGCGGGCGCCGATCTCGCCGAGCGTCTGGCCGAGCATGGCGCGGGCGGCGAACTTGGCGAACGGCTGGCCGACGGCCTTGCTGACGAAGGGCACGGTGCGGGAGGCGCGCGGGTTGGCCTCCAGGATGTAGAGCCGGTGACCCTTCACCGCCCACTGGATGTTGATCAGGCCGATGACCTTCAGTTCCTTGGCCAGACGGCGGGTCTGCTCGGCGATCTCGGCGATCAGCGACTCCGACAGGGTGTAGGGCGGCAGCGAGCAGGAGGAGTCGCCGGAGTGGATGCCGGCCTCCTCGATGTGCTCCATGATGCCGCCGATCAGCACGTCCTGGCCGTCGCTGAGGGCGTCGACGTCGACCTCGATGGCGCTGTCCAGGAACTTGTCGATCAGCAGCGGCCGGTCCTCGCCGAACTCCGCCTGCCGCAGCATGGGGCCGTGCCGCTCCATGTAGTCGTGCAGGCCGCGTTCGTCGTACACCACCTCCATGGCGCGGCCGCCGAGCACGAAGCTCGGCCGCACCAGCACCGGGTAGCCGATGCGGTTGGCGATGGCGACGGCGCCCTGGACGTCGGAGGCCATGCCGTTCGGCGGCTGGGCGATGCCGAGCTTGTCGATCACCTTGCTGAACAGGTCGCGGTCCTCGGCGGCCTCGATCGACTCGACGCTGGTGCCGACGAGCGGCGCGCCGGCGTCCTTCAGGCCGCGGGCGAGGTTGAGGGGCGTCTGGCCGCCGAACTGGACGATCACGCCGCGCGGCGCGATCCGCTCGACGACGTTCATCACGTCCTCGTGGGTCAGCGGCTCGAAGAACAGCATGTCGGAGGTGTCGAAGTCGGTCGACACGGTCTCCGGGTTGCTGTTCACCATCACCGAGGCGAAGCCCATGTCGCGCAGCGCCATGCTGGCGTGCACGCAGCAGTAGTCGAACTCGATGCCCTGGCCGATGCGGTTGGGTCCGCCGCCGAGCACCATCACCGGCTGCTTGCCCGGGATCTCGCGCACCTCGTCCTCGACGCCGTCGTAGGTCGAGTAGTAGTAGGGCGTGTAGGACTCGAACTCGGCGGCGCAGGTGTCGACCAGCTTGTAGACCGGCAGCACGCCGAGCTCCTTGCGGCGGGCGCGGACCTGCCACTGGGTCGGCTTGTCGGCGCAGGCCTGGGCGATCTGCCGGTCGCTGAAGCCGAGGCGCTTGGTGGCGCGCATCTGCGCCGCGGTCCAGCCGGCGAGGCCGTTCCGGCCCGCCGCCAGCATCGCCTGCTCGTGGTGGATCAGCTCCTCGAGCTGGCGCAGGAACCAGGGATCGATGCGGGTGTAGTCGTGGATGTCCTCCACCGACATGCCGCAGAGGAACGCGGCGCGGATCCAGTCGATGCGGCCGGCGCGCGGCGTGGCCAGGTGCGGCCGGATGTGTTCGGCGTCGAGCTCCTCGGGCCGGCAGTGCGGCTGGCCTGGCACGTTGCCGAAGCCGTTGCGGCCGGTCTCCAGGCCGCGCAGGGCCTTCTGCATCGCCTCCTTGAAGGTGCTGCCGATCGCCATCACCTCGCCCACCGACTTCATCTGCGTGGTCAGCGTCTGGTTGGCGGTGGGGAACTTCTCGAAGGCCCAGCGGGGGAACTTCACCACGCAGTAGTCGATGGTCGGCTCGAAGCAGGCCGGCGTGACGCGGGTGATGTCGTTCTGGATCTCGTCGAGCGTGTAGCCCACCGCCAGCCGGGCGGCGATCTTGGCGATCGGGAAGCCGGTGGCCTTGCTGGCCAGCGCCGAGCTGCTCCTTGCCGCCGCCGCCTTCGCCGCCAACATCAACGTCCCGCGCACGATCGGCGCGAACACCACCTGGACGAAGGACAACACGTACCTTCTCCAAGGCTACACGTTCGTGATCGACAATGCCACGCTCACGATCGAGGCCGGCACCGTGATCAAGGGCAAGGTGTCCACCGGCGCCGATGCCGCCGCGCTGATC
>CAZMGG010000198.1:0-7369 GCA_964565715.1 uncultured candidatus Brocadiaceae bacterium
GCCCAGCACCGTGACGTCGCCCCGGTCGCGGGCGACCAGCCCGACCAGGATCCGCAGCAGGGTGGACTTGCCGGCGCCGTTGGGGCCGATCAGGCCGAGCAGTTCGCCGGGCTCGACCCGCAGGGCGACATCGTGCAGGGCGGCCTTGCTGCCGTAGCTCTTGCCGAGGCCGCGCAGCTCGATGGGGGCGTCCACCTCAGCCCGCCTCCCGCAGGAAGTTGCGCAGCAGGGCCGGGCCGTCCGGCGTGCGGAACGACTCCGGATGGAACTGCACGCCGAAGGTCGGGTGCCGGCGGTGGCGCAGGCCCATCACGATCGGTTGCCCGTGCTGCCCACCAGACCCGGCTTCGGTCCACGCATCGGCGAGCAGTTCGCCGCCGAGGTCGTCCGGATGCACGCAGAGCGAGTGGTAGCGACAGGCCGACAGGGGGGCCGGCAGGCCGTGGTAGAGCCCTTCGCCCGCATGGCGCACCGGCGACGGCCGGCCGTGACACGGCGCCGACCGGACGATGCGGGCGCCGAACGCGTGGCCGATGGCCTGATGGCCGAGGCAGACGCCGAGGATCGGCCGGCGACCGCTCCAGGCCTGCACCGCCTGAACGCAGATGCCGGCGTCCTCGGGCCGGCCCGGTCCCGGCGACAGCACCAGGGCCCGGTAGGCGCCGCAGGCCGCCACCGACAGGGCATCGCTGCGGCGCACCTCCACCGGCTGGCCCAGCGCGCCGAACGCCTGGGCCAGGTTCCAGACGAACGAGTCCTTGTTGTCGAGGATGAGGATCAAGCGGGGCGGGCAGAGTATCGTCCGGCGCCACGCGATGAACATCCTGATCGTCGGGCTCGGCGAGGTGGGTTCCTTCCTGGCCAAGATCCTCTCCACCGAGGGGCACGCCGTGACCGTGGTCGACACCGACCTGCACCGGTTGAAGCGGGTCAGCGAGCTGCTCGACCTGCAGGCGGTGCACGGCGACGGCTCCCGGCCCGACGTGCTCGACAAGGCCGACGCGCCCGATGCCGACCTGGTGCTGGCGGTCAGCAGCGACGACAAGGTCAACATGCTGACCTGCCTGTTCGGCAAGCGGATGGGGGCGCGACAGACCGTGCTGCGGCTGCACGACACCGCTGCCTACCGGAAGTCGACGACCTTCTTCCGCAAGAACCTGCAGTTCGACCTGCTGCTGTCGCTCGACGACCTGGCGGCCGAGGAGGTGGTGAAGACCATCAGCGCCGGCCAGGCGATCGGCATCGAGAACTTCGCCGGCGGCCGGGTGCAGATGCGGCGGCTGCGGCTGCCCGAGGCCTCGACCCTGGTCGGCAGCCCGATCCGTGAGCTCAAGCTGCCGGCCGAGGTGCTGATCACGGCGATCGACCGGGCCCACGACGTCATCATCCCGGGCGGCGACGACGTGATCGAACCGGGCGACGAGATCTTCGTGCTCGGCGAGCCGAAGGCGCTGGCGGCGTTCGAGAAGAAGGCCCGGCTCAAGTCGACCTTCGTCCGCAAGGTGGTGGTCTACGGCGCCACCGGCGTTTCGGTGAAGGTCTGCCAGGCGCTGGCGCGGCGCGGTGTCAACGTGCGGGTGATCGTCGAGGATCGCGGCGAGGCCGAGCACCTGTCGGAGGTGCTGCAGGGCGTGGTCGTGCTGCACGCCGACATCACCGACACCGGCTTCCTGCACGAGGAACGGATCGGCGACGCCGACGCCTTCGCCGCCCTGTCGGACCGCGACGAACGCAACCTGATCAGCTGCCAGCTGCTGCGCACCCTGACGGTGAAGCGCACCGTCGCGCTGGTGCACAAGCCGGACTACGCGCCCCTCTACGAGCGGCTCGGCGTCGACGTGTCGGTGTCGCCGCGGCTGCTCTGCGCCAACCGGATCCTGGCCTTCGTGCGGAGCCGCAGCATCAGCAGCATCGCCAGCATCGAGGAGGGCAAGGCGGAGGTGCTGGAACTGGAGGTGCAGCCCGGCAGCAAGCTGGACGGCTGCAGCCTGCGGGAGGCGCGGCTGCCGCGCGGCTGCGTGGTGGCGGCGATCACCCGCGCCGACGGCGGCGAGTGCCGGATCCCGCGCGGCGACGACGTGATCGCCGCCCACGACGACCTGGTCCTCTTCGTCATGCACGACGTGATCGACCAGGTGGTGGCGATGGCGGGCGTGCTGCGCGACTGACGCCGGCGCGGCGCGTGGCCGCGGCGCGCGCTACTGCGGCGGCTTGACGGGCTTCGGCGGCGGCGGCGCGACCGGCTCCAGCACCGTGATGTCGTCGGGCCGGTGGCGGATCTGGTGTTCCACCGGATGCGGCGCGGTGACCGCCAGCAGTTCGCGCACGCGGTCGACGCCGGCGAAGACCAGCAGGCGGCGCCGGGCGCCGTCCCGCTCCCAGGCGGCGCTGCCGGCGATCAGGCCGACGAAGCGCAGGCCGTCGGGGGTCGCCGCCAGCACCGCCGTGCCGGCGGGCAGCGGCACGCCGGGATCCTCCAGCAGGTCGCCGGCGATGCCGTCGCCGGTGGCCAGGCGGACAGGGTGCTGCACCACCTGGTGGCCGTCGGGGGTGTACATCGCCAGCAGGGCGTCGGCCGGCGTCACCGGCCGGCCGAGGATGCGCAGGTGCTGGGTGCGGAGATCGATGGCGGCGCGATGGAACACGCTGCCGGTGGGGCGGATCGTGCCGTCCTCGGTCATCGGCGACGGGCCGAGGAAGTAGTGCACCCGGCAGGGGCCGTCGGTGGCCGCCCGGCCGAGCGTCAGCACGCCGAGTTCGGTGGTGGCGCCGTGCTCGGCGCCGCCGACGGTCTCGACCAGCGCCACCGGTCGCGAGCGGTCCACCTCGGGCAGCCCGGAGAAGAACCAGCTGGCGCAGGAGCCGCAGAGCAGCAGCAGCGGCAGGAGGGAGAGGGCGGGGGCGCGCACGCGAGGGTCGAGTGTCGCCGATCGGCGGCGGCGTTGCCAGCGTGACTGGCAGCGCGCCGCTCTCCGGCTACTTCATGTACTTGCTGACCCAGTCGACCCACAGCGATTCGAAGGCATCCCAGTCGACGCCCTCGAAGGCCTTCTCCACCGACTTCTTCTGGTCCGCGGTCTCCAGCATGGTGGCGCGGTACTTGTCGATGATGCTGCTCCAGGCCGGGTCGAACTTGCTGCCCAGGCGCTCGGGGCCGCGGCGCAGGAAGTCGATGATCGAGTAGGCCTGCTCGTAGTGATCGACCACGCGCGGGCTGCCGTAGAACTTGGAGCGCTCCCAGGCCACCAGCTCGCGGACCGGGATGAAGGTCTTCTGCGCCACCTGGGCCCGCACGCCCTGGTAGCGGCCCTTGTCGACCTCGTAGTTCCAGTTGCGGCCCTTCCTGATCCAGGAGCCGAAGTAGTCGCCGTGGCCCTCGTCGAACCAGCGGTGCAGCTCGGCCTTCTCGCCGAAGTAGGTGTGGGCGTACTGGTGCCAGCCCTCGTGCATGGTCGTCGCGACGACGTCCTTGTCACCGCCGTAGTAACGTTGCTTGTCGTCGAACACGACCAGCTCCTTGGAGCCCGGGCTGAACCAGCCGACCACGCCCCAGGTGGTGCTGCCGTACTTCATGAACTCCTCGGCGTTGTCGCAGATGCGCAGCACGGAGTAGAGCTGCAGCATCTTCTCGTGCGGCGGGAACTCCTTGACGTAGCGGGCCCGCATCTCCTCGAGCCCATCGACCAGGTCCTTGGCGAACTTGTAGGCGTCGCGCTGCTTGGTCGGCTTCTCGGGGTTCCAGGAGTAGAGGATGATGTAGTTGGGCGAGGTGAAGTAGTCCCAGCCCTTCAGGTTCTGGATGTTGGCCTTGGCCTTGTCCAGCTCGGCCTTCCGCTCCGGGGTGTTGGCGAACTCGTCGCGCTTGCTGGCATCGGTGTCGGCCGACGTGTCCACCTCGACCACGACCAGGGACTGGCACATGGTCTCGAGCCACTTCCGCATCTTGCTGTCCGGGCGGTCGCCCTTGCGCAGCGGGATCTTGGCGACGACCACGATCTGCCGGTTCGGCTGCTCGTAGACCGCCGCGGTGCTGTACCAGATCAGCTCCTCCTCACGGCCGCCGGCGTTGACCTTGGAGGTGTCGGTGTATTCCCACCACTGGAAGTCGGGGGAGCCGCGCTTGCCCTTCTCGGCGTTGCCCTTGACGACGAACTTGCGGTCCTGGGCGACGCGGTCCTTCTCGGTGACCCATTGCCGGAAGTCCTCGGCGAGCCGCGGGTCGTCGCTCTTCACCGCCGGCGTGCTGCCGCCGCTGGCGGTGCCGGTGCCCGACCCGGTGCCGGTGGCGTCGGCGGGCTTGGCGCCGGCCTTCGGGAACTCCATCAGGTCGCAGTACCACTCGTAGGTGCCAAGCCGGCCGAACAGGTAGTCGCCGGGGTCCTTCGGCAGGTAGCGGACGCGTTCATGGGGGTCCGACTCGCCGAGCTTGAGCGGGACGGGGAACAGCTTCTTGTGGACCAGGATCTTCACTCCCATCTGGTCGTTCTGCTCCCAGCGGAACTCGGCTTGACCGAGGGCGGTGCTGGCGAGCAGGAAGGCGGCGAGGAGCGAGGCGGTCTGGATCTGCATGGGGGACTCCGGAGTGGGTGGTCCGAACGAACGGGGCACAGGATAGCGCGGATGCGGCGAGGGGACCACCGGCCGCGGTGACCCATGGGACCGACAGGGTGGCCCACCGACGCCGCCACCTGTCACCGGCTTCCCGGCAGGGTGAGATTCCGCGCCGAGGGCGCGCGGATCAGGCCTTCTTCTTGCCCATCTTGCAGCCCGCGGGCGCCGCGTCGGTGCCGCAGGTCGGCGCGCAGCCGCCGCCGCTCTTGCCGTCGCTGGCGCCCTTGCCGGCATCGTCCTTGGCCGAGTCGCCGGCGCCCGGACTGCGGTAGTCGGTCTGGTAGAAGCCCGAGCCCTTGAAGATCACGCCGGCGCCGGCGCCGATCAGGCGGTCGAGCTTGTTCTTGCCGCACTCCGGGCACTTGCGCAGCTCCCGGGCGGTCATGCTCTGGAAGACCTCGAAGCGGTGGCCGCAGGCCTGGCACGCGTAGTCGTAGGTGGGCATGGGTGGGTCCTAGTCCTGTGGTTCCTGTCCGGGCGCTGTGGCGTCACCGGACACCACCACGCGGCTCGGCCGGATGACGCGGTCGCCCAGCACGAAGCCGCGCTGCAGCACCTTGAGGATCCGGCCCGCCGGCACGCCTTCCCGGTTCTCGACGGTCACCGCCTCGTGCAGGTTGGGGTCGAACGGCTGGCCTTCGGCCTTGATCTCCTGCAGGCCGTGGCGCTCGAGCGCGCCGTTCAGCAGCGTCTGCACCATCCGCACGCCGTCGATCAGCGGTGTGGCGTCGCGCGGGCCGCCCTCGGGCTGGCCGTCCCAGAAGGCCAGCGCCATCTGGAAGTTGTCCAGCACCGGCAGCAGCTCGTGGCACAGCCCTTCGATGGTGCGCCGGCGGTTCTCCTGCAGCTCCTGGCCCTGCCGGCGCCGCATGTTCTGCAGGTCGGCCATGGTGCGCTGCAGCTGGTCCTGGGCCTGGTCGCGCTCGGCCCGGAGCTGCTCGAACTCGGCGCCGGACGGCGCCTGGGGCTCGGCGGCCGGGTCGGTCTCGCCGGCGGTCTCGGAACGGGGATCACGCTTCGGGTCGCTCACAGGAACATGTCCTTCATCTTCTCGAGGATCGTCTTCTTGCCGCCCTTCTTGCGCCGGCCCTCCTCCAGTTCGTCGAACTCCAGCAGCAGCTTCTCCTGCTCCGCGGTGAGTTTCTTCGGCACGTCGACCTGGACGTGCACCACCAGGCTGCCGCGGCCGTAGCCGTCGGGCCGCGGCAGGCCGTGGTTGCGCACCCGCAGGCGCTCGCCGGGCTGGGTGCCGGCGGGGACCTTCAGCACCACGGTCTCGCCGGTGATGGTGGGGATCTCCAGCTCGTCGCCGAGCGCCGCCTGGCGGAACGAGATGCGGCCCTGGGTGAGGAGATCGTCACCGGCGCGCACGAACAGCGGGTGCGGCTGCACGTGGATCACCACCACCAGGTCGCCGGGCGGGCCGCCCTGCTCGCCGGGCTCGCCCTGGCCCTGGATCCGTTCGACGTGGCCTTCCTGGATGCCGGCGGGGATCTGGATGGTGATCGGCACGTCCTTCGGGACGCTGCCGCTGCCGCGGCACTTCGGGCACGGGTCGGTGATCCGCTCGCCGTGGCCGTGGCAGTCGGGGCAGGTCTGCTGCACGGCGAAGAAGCCCTGGCTGCGCACGATCTGGCCGCGGCCGTTGCAGGTCGCGCAGCGCTTGCGGCCGGTGCCGGGCTTGCTGCCGCTGCCGCCGCACGGCTCGCAGGGCTCCGGTCGCTTGATCTCGATGGTCTTCTTGCTGCCGGTGGCGACCTCCTCGAGGGTCAGCACGAGATCGACCTTCAGGCTGGCGCCGCGCCGGCCGCCGCCGCGGCGGCCGCCGCCGAAGAACTGCTCGAAGAAGCCGCCGCCGCCGCGGCCGCCGCCGAACATCTCGCCGAAGGCGGCGAAGATGTCCTCGACGTTGGCGAAGCCGCCGCCGCCGGCCTGGCCATCGACGCCGGCGTGGCCGAAGCGGTCGTAGCGCGAGCGCTTGTCCTGGTCGGACAGCACCGCGTAGGCCTCGGCGGCCTCCTTGAAGCGCTGCTCGGCATGGGCATCGCCGGGCGTGCGGTCCGGGTGGTTCTCGAGGGCCAGCTTGCGGTAGGCCTTCTTGATCGAGTCGGCATCGGCGTCGCGGGGCACGCCGAGCACCTCGTAGTAGTCGCGCTTGCTGGCCATGGCGGGGGGAACGAAGGCGCCCGGGCCGCCGATGCTGCCGGCGGGCGCCGGGGTCAGTATCGGCCGCGCCCGGGCGGCGCCTCCAGGCGGGGGCCTACCGGGTGGCCCCCGACACCGCGCTCTTGTCCTCCGGGATGGAGGTCACCATGGTGTTGGTGGTCAGCATCAGGCCGGCGATGCTGGCGGCGTTCTGCAGCGCCGAACGGACCACCTTGGTCGGGTCGATGATGCCGGCCTTGATCATGTCGACCCACTGGCCGGTGAGCGCGTCGAAGCCCTCGTTGGGCTTGCGGCCCAGCGCCTCGTCGACCACCACCGAGCCGTCCTCGCCGGCGTTCTCGGCGATCTGCCGCATCGGCTCCTGGCAGGCCCGCTTGACGATCTCGATGCCGAAGCGGCGATCGCCCTTGGCCTTGCTGCCCTCCAGGGCCTGGGCCGCCCGCAGCAGCGCGACGCCGCCGCCGGGCACGATGCCCTCCTGCCTGGCGGCGCGGGTCGCGTTGAGCGCGTCCTCGATCCGCTGCTTCTGCTGCTTCATGTCGGACTCGGTCATCGCGCCGGCGCGGACGATGGCGACGCCGCCGGTCAGCTT
>CAZMGG010000199.1:0-7345 GCA_964565715.1 uncultured candidatus Brocadiaceae bacterium
GCGCGCTGCAGGGTCTGGTTGATGCGCTTCACCACCTGCGGCACCGAGTTGCTCGGATACAGGCTCTGGTCGGGATACATGTGGCCGGCCTGGTTGGCGTCGGCGGCCACCTGCCAGCCGGACAGGTAGATCGCCTTGAGGCCGGCCTTGACCATCTGCATGGCCTGGTTGCCGGTGAGCGCGCCGAGCGCGTGGGTGTGCTCGGGCTGGTGCAGCAGGTCCCACAGGCGGGCGGCGCCCAGCTCGGCGAGCGTGTGCTGCACGCGGACGGTGCCGCGCAGCTTCCGCACGTCCTGGGCGGTGTAGTCACGGGTGACGCCGGCGAAGCGGTCCCTGGGCAGATCGTCGCGGTCGAGGAAGGGGCAGCGCATGGTGTGGTCTCCGAGGTGCGGTTGGGTCAAAGATCGGGCAGGCGGGAACGAGGCCGCGGCGGACCGCGGCGGATGCGGGTCAGAGCTGCTGGTAGGCGGGCACGGTGAGCCACTCGGGGCACTCGGCGGCCAGGATCAGCTCCTCGAACAGGGCAGCGGCGGGCCGGTAGCGGCCGCGGGTGAAGCGCTCGCCGCCGATCTCGGCGGCGATGCGGTCGAGTTCCTCGTGCAGGACGCCCCGCACCAGGTCCTGGTCGACCCGGCGGCCGTCGTCGAGGCGGGCGCCGTGCCGCACCCACTGCCAGACCTGGGTGCGGGAGATCTCGGCGGTGGCCGCATCCTCCATCAGGTGGTAGAGCGGCACGCAGCCGGTGCCGCGCAGCCAGGCCTCCAGGTAGAGCAGGCCAACGTTCAGGTTCTGCCGCAGGCCGGCCATGGTGATGGCCCCCTTCGGCACCGCCAGCAGGTCCCTGGCGGTGACGTGGACGTCCTGCCGGCGGACCTCGAGCTGGTGGCAGCGGTCGCCGAGCACCGCGGCGAACTCCGCCTCGGCGATCGGCACCAGCGCGGGGTGCGCCACCCAGGTGCCGTCGTGGCCATCGTTGGCCTCGCGAGCCTTGTCGGCGCGCACCTTCGCCAGCGCCGCCTCGTTGGCGGCGGCGTCGTGCTTGATCGGGATCTGCGCCGCCATGCCGCCCATGGCGTGCGCCCCCCGGCGGTGGCAGGTCTGGATCAGGAGCTGGCTGTAGCTCCGCAGGAAGTGCTGCGTCATGCCCACCGTGCCGCGGTCGGGCATCACCGCGCCCGGATCGGCGCGGTGCTTCTTGATGAACGAGAAGATGTAGTCCCAGCGGCCGCAGTTGAGGCCGGCGCTGTGTTCCCGCAGCTCGTGCAGGATCTCGTCCATCTCGAACGCCGCCAGGATGGTCTCGATCAGCACCGTCGCCTTGATGGTGCCCTGGGGCAGCGACAGCCGTTCCTGGGCGAAGCGGAACACGTCGTTCCACAGCCGCGCCTCCAGGTGGCTCTCCATCTTCGGCAGGTAGAAGTACGGGCGGGTGCCGCGGGCCACCTGCTCGCGGGCGTTGTGGACGAAGAACAGGCCGAAGTCGAACAGCGACGCCGAGACCGGCGCGCCGTCGAGCGTCACGTGCTTCTCCTCGAGGTGCCAGCCGCGCGGCCGCACGAACAGCACGGCCGGCGAATCGCCGAGTTCGTAGTGCTTGCCGCTGTCCGGGTCGTCGAAGGCGATCGTCCGCCGCACGGCATCGCGCAGGTTCTGCTGGCCCTCCAGCACGTTGCTCCAGGTCGGCGCGAGGCTGTCCTCGAAGTCGGCCATGAACACCCGCGCGCCGGAGTTGAGCGCGTTGATCACCATCTTGCGGTCGGTGGGCCCGGTGATCTCGACGCGACGATCCTGGATCTCGGCGGGCACCGGCGCCACCCGCCAGTCGCCCTGCCGCACCGCGGCGGTCTCCGGCAGGAAGTCCGGCCGCCAGCCCTGGTCGAGGGCGGCCTGCACCTGCTCGCGGCGCGCCAGCAGTTCGCGCCGGCGCGGACCGAAGCGCCGTTCCAGCTCGGCGACGAAGGCGAGCGCTTCGGCGGTCAGCACGGCGGTGCCGAGGCCCGGCGCACAGGGCGCGCAGCGCGGCGACGACGGGGCTCCACGGGAAGGGCTCTGCGACTCGGGCATGGTGTGTGGTGGGTGCGAGGGCCGGTGAGGCGAACGCGGCAAAGGGTATCCCACCCGTGCACGGTGGAGAGGAAGAGTCGCCAAGTTGGTCCGGGAACGCGACATGCGGCGCCGAAGGCCCCTTGGCGCGGGTAAGGTGGCGACCCGAGGTTTGCCATGATCCGACCGCTCGCCGCCGTCCTGCCCTTCGCGCTGGCCGCCATCCTGTCCGCCCAACAGGCCGCCTTCGTGCCGTTCGGCCAGGGCTGCACGTTCCAGAGCCAGACGCTGGCCATCGGCAACCAGGGCCTGCCCCGCATCGGCAGCTCGTTCCAGGTGATGTACACCGGCCCCAACCACCAGTTCAACTCGGCGCAGCAGATCGCCTGGCCGCAGCTGTTCCTCGGTTTCGGCACCCTGGTGACGCCGCTGCCGCAGGGGCTGCTGCCGCAGCAGCCGCCGGGCTGTCAGGGGCTGATCACGCCCGACCTGGCGATCCCCTCCAACATCGACCAGAACGGCCGCCCCACCTACGAGAACTTCGTGCGGCTCGCGATCCCCAACAACCCGAACCTGCTGGGCTACGTGCTCTACGGCCAGTGGCTCCTGCTGCACCAGCAGTGCGGCTTCGCCGGTTGCGGGCTCGACGCGCTGCCGACCTCGGACGCCGCGCAGATCTGGATCGGCCTGTAGGGGGGCCGCGACCCGGTGGCCGCGGCCCCGACGCTGGTCAGACGCGGGCTACTTGCCGTCCTCGGCCATCTCGGCCAGGAGCTGGTCGACGGCGGCATCCATCTGCTCGCCGCGCACGTTCTTGAAGCGGATCACGCCCTTGTGATCCAGCACGTAGATCGTCGGCCAGCCGCGGACGTTCCATGTGGTCGGGATCGTGCCGCTGGTGCCCTTCTTGCCGCACCAGAAGCTGCGCCAGGTGACCTCGTTGGCCTTGGCCTCGGAGTGGTAGTAGTCGAGATCACGATCACTGTTCACACCGAGCAAGGCGAACGGCTTGTCCTGCAGACGTTTCACGAGCGACCGCTCGTGCGGGATCATGGCCCGGCAGGGGCCTCACCAGAATCCCCAGAAGTCGAGGACGACCACCTTGCCGCGGTAGTCGCTGAGCTTGAAGGCGGTGCCATCGGTGTCGACGCCCTCGATCTCAGGGGCGACCATGCCGATCTGCAGCCGCTCCTTCTCGAACGTCGGCGCGTTGATGCGCAGCTCGAGGTCGGTGCCGGCGGCGAGGGCGGCGGCCTCCTTCAGCAGCACCTCGACCCGCGCCTTGTCCGCCTCGCTGGCGGCCTTGTCGCGGCTCAGGCTCTGCGCGACCTGGTACTTCGCCCAGGCATTCACCGCCGCGAACGGCGACTCCGCGGCGATCTTGTCCAGCATGGCGCGGTAGGCCGGCATGCCGATCTGCGAGGCCACGACGGCGCTGCTCTCGACGAAGTCGGCGAGACGGGGGCTCTTCGTGTGGCTCTGCAGCAGCGCCTCGACGGCGCGCTCGGCGGCCGGCTTGTCGCCGCCGGCGCTGGCGATCCAGCACAGGAAGGGCACCGCCTCGTCCTGGCCGCTGCGCGCCTTGGCCTCGGCCTCGGCCCGGGCGACGAAGGTCGCGCGGTCCACCGGCGTCAGCTTCTGGCGCAGGGCGGTCAGCTTCTCGCTGTCGCGGTCCTTGACCGCCTGCTTGTACTCGTCGGTGGCGGTGAGCTCGCGCACCGCCGCCTGGTAGCGATCGGTCTCGACTTTGTAGTCGGCCGTGAACTTGTCGAACGCGGGCACCGGCGCGGGGGCCGGGACCGCACCCCGTGACCCGTCCTGGGCCAGCAGGGACAGCGCCAGCCAGAGCGGCGCCGTGAGTGTCCACCATCGTTGCATGCAGGACCTCCTGTGGGGGCTGCGGGAAAGGCGGCCGGACGGCCGCGAACGGACACCCTACGTCCCTCCGGCCCCGGCTGCGAGCCGGTTCAGGCCGGCGGCCCGGGCGGTGCCCCCAGCACCCCCAGCAGGGCCACCAGGGACAGCACGTCGAGCCGGTTGTGCTCCAGCACCCGGTCCACCGCCCCGGTGCGGTCCCGCAGCCACTGCAGCCAGGCCGCCGGCGCCTCGCTGCCCGGCAGGTCATCGTCGCGCACGAGGCCCAGCACGTGGCGCTCGACGGTCTTCAGGCGGCAGTCGGGCAGGGTGCGACCCCAGGTGCGGCGGGCCGTGTGGTAGAGGTCGAGGTGCGGCGCGCTCAGGATCGGCGCCGGCACGCCGCACACGGTCATCCGCGCCGCCAGCCGGTGCCGGTCGAAGGTCTTGCCGACGTAGGTCACCAGGTGCGGCCGTTCCACGAGCCGCGCCGCCACGTGCGCCAGCATCGCCGGCTCCTCGCCGAAGTCGCGCAGGAAGCACTGCTCGACGATCCACTCTTCGTCCTGCAGCCAGCACAGGCCGACCAGGAACACCACGGTGCCGGCGCCGCCGCCGAGCCCGGTGGTCTCGGTGTCGAGGAACAGGCAGGTCTCCGGCCGCAGCGCCGCCAGCTCGTCGCCCTTGCCGAGCCGGGCCGGCCCGGCGCGGGCCGCCGCGGCAAGGTCACCGGCGCCGTGGCGCCGTTGCAGCGGCACCGGCAGCCGCCGTCGCCAGAAGGCGCCGCACTCGTTGCTCACCTCCTCGCCGTCGGGCAGCGCCACGATCACCCGCGGCCGGGCGCCGCCGCCGAGGCCCGCCGCCCGGTCGCGCAGGAAGGCGCGCAGGTCGTGCGCGCGGTCCCGGGCATCCGGCGGCCGCTCACCGCCCGGCCCGCGCAGCCGGAAGGCCGCCCGCAGCCGCTCCCGGTCCGGCGCGACCATCAGCCGGTCTCCCCGCGGGCTTCGCCGGTGCTGTCACCGGCGTCGCCGTGCAGCATCCCGCGCAGGATCACCGCCGCGGTGGCCTTGCTGCGGAAGCCGAGCGCGGGCGAAGGGCCGACGCAGCCGGGACAGCCGCCGCGGCAGGCGCAGCGCTGCAGCAGCTCCAGCGCCGCCGCCAGGATCCGCCGGTGCACCCGGAAGATCTTCTCCGACAGGCCGACCCCGTTCGGCACGCGGTCGTACAGCACCAGCGTCGGCGCCGCGAAGTGCGGGTGCCGCAGTTCGGCCAGCACCCTGACGTCGCCCGGATCGACCCGCACGAACAGCGGCACCAGCCCGCGCAGCAGTTCGCCGACGCCGTGCAGACAGCTCGCCTCGGCGCCGCGCAGGAGCCCCGCCCGGGCCACCAGTTCCGGGCCCAGCACCAGCGCGCAGGCCTCGGTCTCGAACTCCTCCGGCGGCAGGTGGATCTCGCCGATGCCGACGTTCTCGCGGCTGTAGAAGCGGATCTTCTTGAACGCCTTGGCCAGGGTGGCGACGTGCACCTCGCCGCGATGCGCCGCATAGGCGCCGTGCTCCTCGGTCTGGTCGACGCGCAGCACCCGCACCTCGGTCTCGGTGTCGGCCTCGGTGTAGTAATCGGCGTCGACCCGGCGGACGAACGCCCGGCGATCCTGGTAGTCGAAGCGTTCCACCAGCCAGGTCTCGCCCTGATGGCCGTAGATCGCCCCCTGGTGCACCTCGGTGATCGCCGCCGGCCGGTCGATCTCGGCCAGCACCGTGCGCGACTCGACGTCCTGGATCACCACGTTGTCCATGTCGGCGGCGGCGAGGCTCACGCCCTGGGCCGGATACGTCTCGGCGGCGTAGTGGAAGCGGCCGCCCTGCTCGAGCAGCACCTGCAGGTCCTCGGCCAGGAACGCCAGCACCTCGCCGATGCCCGGCGCGCCGCCGAAGCCTTCGTCGCGCCCCATCGGCAGCTCGAAGCAGGCGCAGCGGACGTGGTTGGTCAGGATGATCGGATTGTCCGGATCGATCGCCACCGCCTCGCGGCCGTCCTCGAACAGGTAGCCCGGCTGCTGCACCAGGTACTGGTCCATGGCGGTGCTGCGCGCCACCAGCACCACGGCGCTGTCGCGGCTGCGGCGACCGACGCGGCCGGCGCGCTGGAAGGTGCTGCTGACGGTGCCCGGGTAGCCGACCAGCACGCACACGTCGAGGCTGCCGATGTCGATGCCCAGCTCCAGGGCCGAGGTCGACACGACGGTGCGGACCGAGCCCTGGCGCAGCCCCTGCTCGATCTTCCGCCGCAGGTCCGGCAGGTAGCCGCCGCGGTAGCCGGCGATGCTGGCCTGGTCGACCTTGCGGGCATCGGCCTCGTCGCGCAGGTACTTCACCAGCACCTCGGTGGAGGTGCGCGTGCGGGTGAAGAAGATGCTCTGCAGGCCAGAGCCGAGCAGCATGCCGCCGAGCTGGCGGGCCGCCTCCAGGGCCGGCACCCGCAGGCCCTGCAGGGGCGAGACCAGCGCCGGGTTCAGGAACAGGAAGTGCTTCTTGCCGCGCGGGCTGCCGTCCTCGTCCACCACCACGACGTCGCGTTCCAGCAGGCGGCGGCCGTGCTCGCCGGGGTTGGAGATGGTGGCGCTGGCGCCGCAGAACACCGGATCGCTGCCGTAGTGGCGGCAGATGCGGCGCAGCCGGCGCAGCACGTTGGCGACGCTGCTGCCGTAGATCCCCGACAGGGTGTGCAGCTCGTCCACCACCACCGTGCGCAGCCCGCGGAACAGGCCCTGCCAGCGGGTGTGGTTGGGCAGGATGCCAGTGTGCAGCATGTGCGGGTTGGTGAGCACCAGGGCGCCACGTTCGCGCAGCGCCGCCCGCACCGGCGGCGGCGTGTCGCCGTCGTAGACCGCCACCGCGAGGTCGTCGTGGCCGGCCAGCCGCAGCCACGCCTCGAGATCCGCCATCTGGTCGCGGCTCAGCGCCTTGGTCGGATGCAGGTAGAGGGCGCGGGCGTCGAGACCGTGCCGCAGCAGGCCGTCGAGCACCGGCAGGTGGTAGCAGAGCGACTTGCCCGACGCGGTGCCGGTGCAGACCACCACGTCGCGGCCCTGGTGCAGCAGGTCGGCGGCCTGCCGCTGGTGGCTCCAGAGCTGCTCGATGCCGCGCTGCCGCAGCGCGCGGACCAGGTCCTCGTGCAGCCAGTCGGGGAACGGCGCCGTGCGGGCCGGGCGTTCGGGCAGGGCGTGCGCGGCCTCGACGACGCCGGGACCGTCGGCCTCGCCCCGGCGCAGCGCACGCAGGAGCCCGTCGAGGTCCCGCACCGCGGGCCCCGCCTGACCAGTACCACCCATGCGGGCCATGCTATGGGCGGGACGGGCATCCGAACAGAAGGCGAACGGGGATTCCTAGTCGTCTCCCGGCGCCAGCCGCACCACGTAGCCGCCCGACTTCTGGTCGCGGGC
>CAZMGG010000200.1:0-3677 GCA_964565715.1 uncultured candidatus Brocadiaceae bacterium
GGCGCCGCGACCCGCGGCGGCGCCGCGGGTGGCATCGCCCCAGCCCGTGGCGGCACCGGCTGCCGCCCGCACCAGCGTCGCCCTGATGGTCACGCTCACCGTGGTCCTGGCGGCGGCCGTCGCCGGCGTCGTCTTCTTCTTCCTGCAGAACCAGTCCTAAGGAGGCGACGGTGACCAACGCCGAGAAGCTGTCCGCCAACGAGAGGCTGCGCCAAGACCGGCTCCTCTTCTACAAGGACGACATCGAGAAGATCGATCACCTGCTGGGTGAGTTCCTCCGCCTGTCCGGCGCCAAGTGCGCCCTGCTGGTGGACAAGGAGGGTCACCTGGTGACCCGGCGCGGCGAGCTGCGCACGATCGACATCGACACCATCTCCGCCCTGGTCGCCGGCTGCTTCGCCGCGACCAAGGAGATGGCGCGGTTGCTGGGCGAGGCCGAGTTCAGCGCCCTGTTCCACCAGGGCGCCCGCGACAACATCCAGCTCACGCTGGTGGGTGACCGCACGCTGCTGACCATCCTGTTCGACGACCGCACCACGGTCGGGATGGTCCGGCTCTACGCCAGCGAGACGGCGAAGAAGCTCGCCGACATCTACGCGGTGACCATCGAGCGTTCGCGCGCCAGCACCGAGGCGCCGCTGGGCAACGAGTACAACTCGGACGCCAAGAAGACGCTCGACAAGCTGTTCGACTGACCCGCGCCGATCGCCCCGCGCGCGCAGTCGCGCTGCCACCGCCGCCGTCGCCTGCACGCGATGGCGGCGGTGCTGTTTGGTGACGCAGTCGTCGCGGCTGCTGCCGCGCGCGGGCGGAATTCTTCGGGAAATTCCGCGATCGCCTTGAGGCCGGGGCCCCCCCGAGAAAGCGAAGACTGAAGACCGTTATTCACGGGAACGCGAAGGGATTCGCAATGCGTCGACGGCACCCGTCCATCGCTATCCCCTGGCGCCAGCGAGATTTCCGGTGAATTCTCGCGACGAGGCTGCCGATCCATGGGTTGGTCAGGATGCGTGCCCAGCCGTGCGGCACGGCCGGCCTTCCAAAACCCAAGAAGCAAGGACAGAGCAATGGCTGCAAAGCGCAAGGCTGCGAAGAAGGGCCGCAAGGCCGCGAAGAAGGCTCCCGCGAAGAAGAAGGCCCGTCGCAAGGCCGCGAAGAAGAAGTAACTCCGGTCGCGGAGCCGCGGGTCACCGCGGCTCGGCCGAAGTGAAGTTTCGCGGCGAGCAGCCGTGGGAGCTTCCGGTCGGGGCCCGTGCGCGAGAAGCCACGGGCCCCGGCTGCGTACCGGCCCGTGCGCGGTAGACTCGCAGCCCGAATGTCCGAACGTGCCGTGGTTCCGATCGTGGTGGGCGGCCTCCTGCTGGCCGGCGCCCTGTCCTTCGGGCTCTACCTCTGGAAGCGCGGGCCCGCACCGGCCCCCGCGCCGGCGGCGACCGCGCCCACCACCCCGCCGGTTCCCGTCGGGCCCGGAACGCCGGTGACTGCGCAGCCGACGGCGCCGGCGGCGGCGGAGAAGCTGCTGACGCTGCCCGACGGGTCACGGGTGCCGCTGCTCAACGGCGTCGACCAGGTGCCGGCCTACGGCTGGCCCCACGATCGGCCGTGGTCGCCGATCGTCGGCAAGATCCGCGAGGGTGACCTCGACTACTACGTGCACGCCGACGGTTCGCGATCGACGACCATGATGGTCTGGGTGCCGCAGCGGCAGCGCCGCGAGGCGGTGGGCGTGGTGCAGAACCCGGCCCCGGTGCAGCCGATTCCCGACCACGAGCTGCCCGGCGGTACTGCGACCGGCGGCGAGGGCGGAAAGAAACAGTGACGCGTCGCCCGATACACTGACCATCGACCCAATGACCTCTGCACGCCCATGGCTCCTGATCGGTGCCGCCTTCGTGCTCGGTGGCGTGGCCGCGTTGGCCACCTGGCCCCGCACCGCAGCCGCGCCGGCGGGCGGTTCGGCGGGCACCGAGCCGCCGCCGACCCCCGCACCGGCGCCGGGGCCGGTGCAGGGCGAAGTGCCACCGCAGCCCGTACAGGCCGGCCAGAAAGCCGCCCTGCTGATGCCCGACGGTCAGCAGATGCCGCTGCTGAACGGCGTCGCGACGGCGCCCAAGGTCGTCTGGGGTGATGGACCCTACGCGCCGGTGGTGCGCAAGGAGTTCAACAACGGCCTCGACTGGTACGTGCACGCCGACGGCACCTACACCACGACGATGATGGCGTGGCGCAAGGAACTCGGCCGCTACGACGCGACCACCCTGTGCCTGCGACCGACCAAACCGGTCGCGGTGGACGACGGCAGCGGCAAGTGAGCCGCGGCCGCCGCGGTCACGGAGCTACAGGATCTGCCGGGTGCAGGGGTTGGCCATGGCCACGTTGGCGGTCAGGTCCAGCGCCAGGCCCTGCTGCATGATCGCCAGGCCGGCGATGATGGCGCGTGCGCCCGCCGGGACCGGGACGGCCCGGATCGCCTGCCCGCCGGTGGTGAAGGTGAGGTTCGAGGTGAGCATCGTCGCCGCGTTCAGGCAGAGCACGCCCTGCGAGCCGGCCAGCACGAGGTAGCGCAACGGGATCTCCGGCCCGAAGGCGCCGAAGTCGGCCAGGAACATGACCGGCGTGCCGTCGGCGATCCCGGTCATCGACCAGCGGGCGCCGAGATCGTCGACGCGGCCGGCGTTGAGCGGCGGGTTCTGCGCATCCGGGAACAGGCCGGCGAACATGCTGGCGGTGCCCGGCGCGGTGTTGCCAGGGGTCGCGGTCGGGATGTTGTGGATGGTGCCGGCGACGCCACCCGGACCGTTCAGCAGCGGATCGATGCGCAGCTGGCGCGGTGTGCTGTACAGCAGGGTGTTGCTGGCCGGCACGAAGTAGCCGCTGTAGCCGGCGAGTTCCGGCGAGGTCGACACATAGCTGTGGCCGGCCGGTTCGGTGGCGCCGGCGGTGGCGTGGACCGACAGGCCGTCGGTGGGCCAGGTGCCGGTGGCCGGCTGCGGCAGCTCGAACGCCAGGAACACGTCCTGGCCGCGGGGCGCCAGGGCCGGCGTGGTGAAGTTGACGTTCACGATGAAGGCCGTGGCGCCGGTGGCGGTGCTGGCCGGCGTCGGGAATGGACCGGCGCTGGCGACCGGCGTGCCGACCAGCGGCCAGTTGGGTGCGCCCGGATCCTCGCCGAAGCAGGTGATGCCGAACGACTCGGGCGTGACGCCCACCTGGTCCTGCAGCACGCAGGTGATGCCGACGATGACGCGATGCAGCGGCTGGTTGATGTCGTGGCCCCAGCCGGCGTAATGGCTCTGGTCGAACCGCGTGAAGGCGAAGCCAGGGTTGGCGGTGTTGGCGGCCGCGGCGCCGCCCCGCGTGGTGAAGGCCGTCGTGGCGTTGTGGAACGTGCCCATGGGCTCCTGGGCCGTGAGCGAGACCGCGGCGGTCGCCGCGACGAGGAACAAGCGAGTGTTCATGGGAGGAAGGTGCGAGTCGGGCGCGGGGCGACGTCCCGATCTCGGCGAGCGGCCCAGTGTAGGGGTGAAACCGGGGGCCGGGCAGGGCCTGCTTCCAGGTCTCTTGGTCGTAGTGCGCCATGGCGCATCGGGTCCGGAAGCAGCGCGGCCCCGGCCGGCGGTGTCGCGCCGGGGCCGCGGGGGCGGGGGGGAGGGAGCCCCCCCGGGGAGGCCCCCGGG
>CAZMGG010000200.1:3687-7251 GCA_964565715.1 uncultured candidatus Brocadiaceae bacterium
GCGCTGGGGGTCCGTACCCCGCGGGGCCCGGCGGGTGGGCAACGCGCCGGGCCGGCGGCTGCGGTCGATCGATCGACCGCCGGGTTCTCCCCGGGGATTACAGGATCTGGCGGGTGCAGCCGTTGGCCACGGCCACGTTGGTGGCCAGGTCCAGCGCCGCCGCCTGCTGCAGGAACTGCATGCCGGCGACGATGCCGCGGGCGCTCGACGGGATCGTGATCACGTTGAAGGTCGAACCGCCGACGGTGAAGTTCAGGCCGACGGTGGCCATGGTGCCCAGGTTCAGGCAGGTCACGCCCTGCGACCCGGTCAGGAACGCGCTCAGGGGGAACTCCGAGCCGAACGTGCCGAAGTCGGCGAGGAAGAACACCGGCGTGTTGTCCGGGGTGTTGGCCATGACCCAGCGGAAGGCGACGTCATCGACGCGGCCGACGTTGAGCGGCGGGTTCTGGGCGTCGGGGAACAGGCCGGCGAACATGCTCGACGTGCCGGGCGGGGTGTTGCCCGGGACCGCCGTGGCGATGTTGTGGATGGTGCCGGCGACGCCGGCGGCGCCGTTCACGATCGGGTCGATGTTGAACTGCCGCGGCGAGCTGTAGGCCAGCGTCGGGACCGCCGGCAGGTGGTAGCCGCTGTAGCTGCCGACCTCGGCCGGCGTCGACGAGTAGCTGAAGCCGGCGGGCTCGGTGGCCGCCGCGGTGGCGTGCATCGACATGCCGTCGGTGGGCCAGGTGCCCGTCGCCGGCTGCGGGAACGACACCGCGAGGAACACGTCCTGGCCGGCCGGCGCCAGCACCGGGGTGGTGTAGTTGATGCTGAAGATCCAGGCCACCGCGCCGGTGGCGGTGCTGGCGGGCGTGGCGAACGGGCCGACGGTGGCCAGCGGCGCGCTCACCAGCGGGAAGTTCGGCGCGGCGGGGTCTTCGCCGTAGCAGAGGACGGTGAAGGTCTCCGGCGTGGTGCCGATCTGGTCCTGGGCGACGAACTGGGCGCCGACGATCTCGCGCATGCCCGGGCTGGCCGGGTTGGCGCCGAAGCCGGCGTAGTGGCTGGCGTCGATCCGGGTGAACACCTCGGTGGGGGCGCCGGTGTTGGCGCCCGCCGCGCCGCCGCGCGACGTGTAGGTCGTGGTGACGTTGTTGTAGGTGCCGAGGGGGGTCTGGGCGACGACGGTGCCCAGCAGCAGGGACGTGGCGATGAGCAGGGGAGTCTTGATCATGGTGCTAGCAGGGATGGAAATGGCCCGGTGTCGCACGGGGGTGGTCGAAACCGGGGCAAACTACTCTAGCTCGCATGACGAGGGCGGGTAGCGGAACAGTTCCGCACCCGGCACGGATTTCTGGCGGACGAAGCGCCTCGCGCCTCAGTGCAGGCGCTGGCCTGGGCGCGCGCCGGCGTCCGGCGACAGCAGGTACACCTCGCCATCGGTCCCCGCGGCGCAGACCATGCCTTCGCTGAGTCCGAACTTCATCTGCCGCGGCTTCAGGTTCGCCACCATTACGGTGAGGCGACCCACCAGTTGCTGTGGCTCGTATGCGCTCTTGATGCCGGCGAACACGTTGCGGGTGACGCCGCCGCCGAGGCTCAAGGTGAGACGAAGCAGCTTCCGTGCGTCCGGCACCGCCTCGGCGGCGACGATCCGCGCCACCCGCAGGTCGACCTTCTGGAAGTCGTCGATGGTGCACTCGGCGGCCAGGGGTTCCTTCTGCAGGGGCTCGGGACCGTCGGTGCCGGCATCGCCGCCGGCGGGAGATTCGGGCAGGGACTCGTCGAACATGGCTTGCACCTTCTGCGGATCGATCCGCGCCATCATGTGCTGGAACGGCGCCACCGGCGTGCCGGTGAGGGGGCGCTGGGCCAGATCCCAGCGGTCGAGTGGCGCGCCCAGCAGCGCTCCCGCCCTGGCCGCCAGATCGGGCAGCACCGGCGCCAGGTAGACCGCCAGCTGGCGGAACAGGTTGAGCACCACGGTGCAGACCTGCTGCAGTTCCGCCGCCCGCGCCGGGTCCTTCTTCAGGGTCCAGGGCGCGCGTCGCTCCACGTACTCGTTGGCGGCGTCGGCCAGCACCATGATCCGACGCATGGCCTCGCGGGTGTCGCAGGCCTCGTAGCAGGCGGCGATGGCGTCGGCCTCGGCGGCGGCGCGGGCGAACAGGCCGCCGTCGTCGGGGTAGTCCGCGCAGAGGCCGCTCGTCTCGACGAAGCGCGCGGAGCGGCTGGCCAGGTTCACCACCCGGCCCACCAGGTCGCTGTTGACCTTGCCGACGAACTCCTCGCTGTTCAGATCGAGGTCGTCGATCCTCGGCCCGAGCTTGCTGGCGTAGTAGTAGCGCAGGAACTGCGGATCGAGGTGCTCGAGGTACTTCGCGGCGGTGACGAAGGTGCCGCGCGACTTGGACATCTTCTCGCCGTTGACCTTCAGGAAGCCGTGGATCTGCACGCGGCTCGGCAGCCGGTAGCCGCCTATGTGCAGCATGGCGGGCCAGAACAGCGTGTGGAAGTAGGTGATGTCCTTGCCGAGGAAGTGCACCACCTCGCAGTCGGGGTTGCGCCACCAGTCGTCGACCGACTGGCCGGTGCGGTCGCACCAGTCGGCGGTGCTGGCGATGTAGCCCACCGGCGCGTCGAACCAGACGTACCAGAACTGGCCCTTGGCGTCGGGGATCTCGAAGCCGAAGTACGGCGCCGGCCGCGACACGTCCCAGTCCTGCAGCGGCTTGTCGAGGAAGTGGCCGAGCAGGTAGTTGCGCACCTCCTCCTGCAGGGCGCCGCTGTTCTTCACCCAGTCGGTGAGGAACTCCTGCAGCGGCTGCAGCCGCACGAACAGCTGGGCGCTGGGCCGCAGCTCCCGCACGGCGCCGGAGTGCACGCAGCGCGGGTTCTTCAGCACGGTGGCGGGATAGACGAAGGCCGCCCCCGGAGGGGCGGCCCTGGGTGCTGCTGCGCGTGGTGCGCTCAGTCGTCCGAGAGCTTGGCGAGGATCTGCGCCTGCAGGTGCGAGGGCGTCATCATCCGGCGGCGGCGGCCCGTCTCGGCGCTGATCCGCTTCCAAAGTTCGAGCTCGCGCTCGGCACCCGAGAGGGCGGCGTCGGCGACCTTGTCGCCGTCGAGGTACGCGTGCACGGCCGGGGGCAGCTCTTCGGCCGCGAGCGGCACCTCGCGGTCAGCGGCGGCCGCGGGCTCCGCCTGCACCGCAGGGCGGGGCTCGGGCGTCGGCTGACGCACCGCGTCACGGGGGTCAAGGGAGTCATGCATCACGAGTATCGATCCTCCAGGAGCTTCTGCAGCGCCTCGCGGGCGCGATGGACACGCATCTTCAGGGCACCGACCGTCGCGTCGAGCAACTCGGCCATCTCCTCGTACGAGCGGCCTTCGACGTGCTTCATCACGAACGCTTCCCGCAGACTCGCCGGGAGTGCCGCCAACGCGCCGTCCAGATCGCGCCGGATCTCCGCGGCGATGGCATCGGCGTCCAGCAGCTTCGTCCACGCCGCGGCCAGCTCAATGGCCAGCGGCATCCCCTCCACCAGCCGGCAGACCCGCACCACGCCCGCCGCCTCGCCC
>CAZMGG010000201.1:0-7234 GCA_964565715.1 uncultured candidatus Brocadiaceae bacterium
ACTCGTAGACCGGCGCCATCCAGTCGCGGTCGCGGCGGGCGAGGTAGTCGTTGACGGTGACCACGAACACGCCGCGGCCCACCAGCGCGTTGAGCGCGCACGGCAGGGTCGCCACCAGGGTCTTGCCCTCGCCGGTGGCCATCTCGGCGATGCTGCCGCCGTGCAGCACGGCGCCGCCGATCAGCTGCACGTCGAAGTGGAACATGCCCAGGGTCCGCTTCGCGGCCTCGCGGGTCATGGCGAACATCTCCGGCAGGGCGTCGTCGAGGCTGGCCTTGCCGGCCTGCACTTTCTCGCGCCACTCCTTCACCCGGGCGAGGATCGCCGCGTGGTCGAGGCCCTCGGCCCAGGCCTTGCGATCGTTGACCGCCTTGACCACGGGCTGGAAGCGGCCGAGGGAACGTTGGTTGGCGCTGCCGAACAGGCCCTGCAGGGCCTTGCCCATGCGCGCCGGAAGGGAACCGATGTCGAACTTCATTGGGGAATCTCGGAGGGAATGCGGGAACGCGGGCAACTGGCCCGGACAGGCGATCGGCGGCGGTGCTACGGCCGGCTGCCGCGGCCGATCGCCGCCGCGGCACTGGCGCCCGAGGGGCGCGCCGTCAGGCGCGCGGCGACCGGTCGGGCGCCCGCGGTGCGGGCAGTTCGCGCCGCCGCAGCGAACGGACCGGCGGACGGTCGGCGGCGCACACCGGGATCGCGGCGGACCCGGACGGCAGGGCGGCGGCGCGGGCCTCGGCCCGTTCCGCCCGGCAGGCCGCCGGCAGGGACGCCGAGGTCCGCGCCGGCAGTTCGGTCCGCGCGGCCCGCCCAGCGGCCTCGGCCTGCAGGCAGGCGAGGAAGCCGAGCACCAGCAGTGCCCCCCAGGTCGGGCCGCAGCGGCGGGCCCGCCGGAGGAGCAGGCTCCAGCACAGCGCCGCCAGCAGCGTCGTCAGCGGGCCCAATCGGCCGCCGGCCGACAGCAGCTCGGCCGTGGCGCATGCCGCGGCGCCGTTGCCGATGCGTGCGCCGGTCACGACTTCGCCTCCCGCGCGGCCCGCAGGACGCGGTCGACCATCTCGTAGAGCAGGTCGTCCTGGAAGGGCTTGGCCAGGAAGCCGTCGGCGCGCCGGATGTCGGCCATCGACACCCGGCCGGCGCTGGTCAGCAGCACCGGGATGCCCTGGGTCAGCGGCTCGGCGCGCAGGCTGGCGATGACCTGGATGCCGTCCATCTCCGGCATCTCGTAGTCCAGCAGCACCAGGTCCGGCGCCAGTTCGGCGCAGACCCGCAGGGCCGCCGGGCCGTCGCCGACGGTCACCGTGCGGAAGCCGCGGCCGCGCAGCAGCACGCTCACCGACTCCGCCAGATCCTCCTCGTCGTCCACCACCAGCACGGTGCCGGCGCTGCCGTCGCCGGTGGCGTCGGTGCGGGCCGCCACCAGCCGCCGGATCGTCGCGGCGGTGTCGAGGCCCTCGGCGGTGAACTGCGCCTCGATCCGCCGCTTCAGGTCGCGGTTGAACCGGCGCACGGCCATCCAGGCCTCGTAGTCCGGGAAATCCGGCTTGATGTTCATCTCGTCGTGGGTGTCGACGCCGAAGAAGAACTCGCCGGCCAGCAGGTGCTCCTGCAGCACCAGCTTCATGAACGGGTAGTTGCGGTTGCCGAGCCGCATCGTGTAGCGGACGCAGGCGTAGCCCGGGACCTCCTCGACGCGCTCGCGCTGGAACAGGGACAGCACCGCGTCCGGCGTCGCCGGTTCCGGCACGCTCAGGTTGGGCGCGCGCCGCGGCCGGGCGCCGCCGTAGGCGAGGTCGAGGAAGATCGACACGGCCTTCTGCACCGTGGCGAGGTCGGCGGCGGCCAGCCTCACCGGACCGCCTCCGGGGTGCGATGCAGGCAGCCGACCAGGTCGGCCGCCGTGGCACCGGCCTCGCGCAGGAGCTGCTCCAGGCGATCCAGGGTGCGGGTCATGATCGCCGGGTCGGCGAAGGCGGCGGTGCCGATCTGCACGGCGCTGGCGCCGGCGCAAAGGAACTCCAGCACGTCCTCGGCGGTGGCGGCGCCGCCGACGCCGAGGATCGGGATCCGCACCGTGCGCGCCACCTCGTAGACCATCCGCAGGGCCACCGGCTTGATCGCCGGTCCCGACAGGCCGCCGATCACCTTGCCCAGCACCGGCCGCCGCCGCCGCCAGTCCACCGCCATGCCGATCAGCGTGTTGATGGCGGTGATGCCGTCGGCGCCGCCCTGCTCGGCGGCCCGGGCGATGGCGCCGATGTCGGTGACGTTCGGCGACAGCTTGGCGAACACCGGCACCGTCGCCACCGCCTTCACCGCCCGCACCGCCTGCTCGGTCAGCCGCGGATCGGTGGAGAACAGCAGCTTGCCCTCCTGCACGTTGGGGCAGCTCAGGTTCACCTCCAGGGCGTCGACGCCGGCCGCCGAGAAGCGCCCGGCCAGTTCGACGAACTCCGCCACCGCCTCGCCGCCGATGTTGACGATCACCGGCGCACCCAGCGACTTCATCTTCGGCAGGGTGTCCTGCAGGAACCAGTCGGCGCCGCGGTTCTCGAGGCCGATCGAGTTGAGCATGCCGGCCGCGGTCTCCCAGATCCGCGGCGGCGGGTTGCCGTGCCGCGGCCTGACCGTGACGGTCTTCGACACCAGCGCGCCGACCCGCGACAGGTCGCTGAAGCCGCGCCCCTCCCAGCCCGAACCGAAGGTGCCGGAAGCGCTCAGCACCGGGTTGCGCAGGCGCAGGGTTCCGATCTGGGTGGTCAGCACGACGCGGGAAGGCGGCCGCGGCGGCGGCCGGACTCGGGGGCGACTCAGGATACCTTGGCCGCGGCGGAGCCGCGAGGTTCCTTGCGGAACAGCACCGCCAGCAGGCCGATGGCGCCGACGGTGATGCACGAGTCGGCGACGTTGAAGGCCGGGAACACCGACCGCTCCCGGCCCTCGCCGACGAAGAACAGCAGGAAGTCCCGCACCGCCCGGCCCGGCGCGAAGAAGTTGTCGTAGAGGTTGCCGATGGCGCCGGCCAGCACCAGCCCCAGCACCAGGAGCTGCAGGCGGCTGCGCGGGGCGGTGTTGCGGGCGAACCACACCAGCGCCACCAGGGCGAGGCAGCGCAGCACCATCAGCGGCACGGTCAGCGACTGGCCGAGGCCCCACACCGTGCCCGGATTGGTCCAGCGGACCAGGCTGAAGCTCACCAGCCCGGTCCAGATCGGCTCCTCGGCGTGGGGCTGCCCCGGGTAGAGCCGTTCCAGCCGGGCGAACACCACGGCCTTGCTCCACAGGTCCAGCGCCACCAGCGGGGCGATCGGCAGCCAGAACATCGCCTTACCGCGGAACCAGGTGCGCTCCCCGGCCGCGGGGGCAACGGCCGGCGCGGCCGGCTCCGACGACGCCGTCACGCGATCTCGCGGTTGCGCTCGGCGTCCTGCTGGTGCTTCACGCAGTAGCGGGCCCAGGGGATGTACTCCAGGCGCGCCTTGGGGATCCAGGGGTCGACCTTGGGCCTGGCCGGCTTCTTCTGCACCTTCTTCGTGGCCTTGACCACCTTGGCGGCCTTGCCGTTCTTGGCGGCGGCCTTGGCGCCCTTCGGCTCGTCGGAGCCCTCCTCGTCGCACACCGGGCAGATGCCGTACTCCCAGTCGCCGCGGCCGTCGATGCGTTCCAGGGCCTCGTCGATCATGGCGATCGTCTCCTCCTCGTTCTCGATCAGCCCGAGCATGAACCCCTGGTCGTAGTTGTCCGTGCCCTGGTCGGCGAGGTGATCGACCGATGCGTCCTGCTCCGAGGCCCGCAGGGCCTCGTCGCGCATGCTGCCCACGTCGCCCTTCAGGATGTTCCGCTGATGGATCAGCAGGCTCGCGTACTTCTTCAGCTCAGTCTTGGTCGGCTTCGACATGGAATCTAGTCACCAGGCTGTCGGTTCATCCGGGGTCTGCCCCCGCCCCACGGACCCCCGGAAAGCGAGAGCCCGCTGCGGGACCGGTCCGCAAGGGGCGGGAACCATAAGTAGCCCTAAGGGGGTGGTCAAGCCGGGTCGGCAACCCGGCGGCGGTGCCGATCCGCCGAAAGCCGGCGCGTGGTCTTCCCCGGGATCGGGGCGCCGGTACCGTGGGCCGGCGGCGGACATGGCGAACGCGAGCGAACGGCTGCTGGCCGACTTCCTGGTCTATCTGGGCGCCGAACTGCAGGTGTCGCCGCACACCGTGGCGGCCTACCGCCGCGACCTGCGCCGGTTCCTGGCCGCCCACTCCGACCCGCCGGACCGCCCGGCGATCCAGCGCCACCTCGACGAACTCACCCGCGACCTGGCGCCGGCGTCGGTGGTGCGGGCGATGGCGGCGATCCGCGGCTTCTACCGCTTCCTGCAGGCCGAGGGGGTGCGCGCCGACGACGCCGCCGAGGGCCTGCTGGGGCCGCGGCTGGAACAGAAGCTGCCGAAGGCGCTGAGCCGCCACGCCATGACGCGGCTGCTGGCCGCCGGCGACGATGCCGGCGAGCCGCTGGCGGTGCGCGACCAGGCCATCCTGCACACGATGTACGCCACCGGCTGCCGGGTCGGCGAGGTGTGCGGCCTGCGCCTGCAGAGCATCGTCGCCGAGCACCGCCTGCTGCGGGCGTTCGGCAAGGGCAACAAGGAGCGCCTGATCCCGATCGCCGACCGGGCCCTGGCCTGGCTGCAGCGCTACCGCGACGCGGTGCGGCCGCTCCTGCGCGCCCGCGCGCGGCGCGACCCCGGCGACGTCCTGTTCCTGTCCCGCACCGGCCGCCCGCTGGAGCGCGTGCGGGTCTACCAGGTGGTGCGCGCCGCCGCCGAGGCGGCCGGCCTGCCGGTGGCCTGCTCGCCCCACGCCCTGCGCCATTCGTTCGCCACCCACCTGGTCGCCGGCGGCGCCGACCTGCGTTCGGTGCAGGAGATGCTGGGCCACGCCTCGCTGGCCACCACCCAGGTCTACACCAAGGTCGACGGCGAACGGCTGCGGCAGGTGCACGGCCGCTTCCATCCGCGCGGCTGAACCGGCCGGGCCCGTTCACCAGGGGATGTGCAGGCCGAACCAGGCGTAGGCGGCGGTCTCGGTCATCTCGAAGTTCTGCTCGGTGGCGTTGAAGCCCTGGGCGTAGCCGATCTGCAGCTCCAGCCGCGCCCGGTCCATGTAGCGATGCACCGGCAGTTCCAGCAGCACGGCGCTGGTGAACATCGCCACCGGCAGGCTCCAGCCGCCCTCCTGGGCCTGTTCGTCGTCGTGGCGACGGTCGAGCCCGAGCCCCACGGTCGGACCGATGCGGAAGCGAAGCCGGTCGTCACCGTCGCCGTAGCGGAAGCGCGGATCGGGGTAGGCGTGATGGATGCCCCGCTCCCGCTCCGCCCGCTGCTCGTTCTCCCGCGAACGGCGCAGCTCGTCGGTGGGCCAGTGGCCGAAGGCGAAGAAGATCTCGCTCTGGCTGATCGACGGATGGATCACGCCACGCGGCGTCGGGTCGACGCCCTCCGCCGGGTCGCCGCGCTTGTAGAAGCCGTTGCGGCCGGACGGGCCGAACCAGCGGCCCTCGGGACCGAGGAAGTCGGGCAGCGCGCAGCCGGCCGTGCCGAGGCCGAGGGCGGCGAGGACCAGCGCAGGGAGGGCACGACGAGGGGACAACGGACCCCGGCTGTAGCCTAGGAGGACGCCGGCGGCAAACCGGCCGCGCCGTCGGGTCGGCCCAGGGCCCGGAACACCGCCTCGGCCACCGCCGGCGGGATGCCCGGCACCGCCGCCAGTGCCGCCGGCGAGGCCGCCCGCAGGGCCGACAGCGAACCGAAGTGCCGCAGCAGCGCCCGCCGCCGCGCCGGACCGACCCCGGGCACGTCGTCCAGCGCGCTGGTCAGCCGCCCGCGCCGCCGCCGGTGGAAGGTGATCGCGAAGCGGTGGGCCTCGTCGCGCAGCGCCGCCACCAGCAGCGTGTCGGGACCGTGCTGCGGCAGCGGCACCGCCAGGTCCTGCCCCGGCAGGAACACGCGCTCGCCGCTCTCGACCCGGGCGTCGCCGACGCCGCGCAGGCGGCTCTTGGCCAGCCCGCACAGGGCGAGATCGTCCTGCAGGCCGAGTTCGGCCACCGCCGCCACCGCCGCCGAGAGCTGGCCGCGGCCGCCGTCCACCACCAGCAGGTCGGGCAGCTCCTCGCCCTTCTGCAGGCAGTGCCGCAGGCTCCGCCGCACCGCCTCGCCCATCGCCTGGAAGTCGTCGCCGGCGTGCTCCGGGCTGATCGCGTAGCGGCGGTAGGCGGCCTTCTCGGGCCGGCCGTCGACGAAGCAGACCCGGCTGGCGACGGTGTGCGTGCCCTGGATGGTCGACACGTCGAGGCAGTGCAGCCGTTCGGGGACGAAGCCGAGCCCGAGCCGTTCCGCCAGGCGCTCGGCGCCGGCCCGGGCCCGCGCCGCGCCGTCCGCCGCGGCCTGGTCCTGCAGCGCCGCGTTCTGGGTGGCCAGTTCGAGCTGCCGCCGCCGCTCGCCGCGCTGCGGCACCAGCAGCTCGACGCGGCCGCCGCGCTTGTGGCCGAGCCAGGCCGCCGCCAGTTCCTGCTCGGCGGCGGCGGCCGGCAGCAGGATCGCCGGCGGCACGTCGCGGTCGCCCTCGTAGAGCCGGCCCAGCAGGTCCGCCAGCAGCAGTTCGTCGGGCAGCTCGCTGCGCAGCGTGAAGCGGCGGGCGCCGGCCAGCACGCCCTCGCGGAAGCAGAGGAAGGCGACGCTGACCTCGTCGCCGGCGCGGTGCAGGCCGATGGCGTCGGCGTCGCCGGCGGCGCCGGCCACCGCCTGCTTCTCCACCACCGCCTGCAGCGCGTCCACCTGCTGCTTGAGGACCTGGGCCCGCTCGAACTCGAGGGCCTCGGCGGCCTGCGCCATCCGCTCGCGCAGGTCGCGCAGCACCGGCGCGGCGTCGCCACGCAGGATCCGCACCGAGCGGTCCAGCAGCTCGTCGTAGGCCGCGCGGTCGATCAGGCCGGTGCACGGCGCCGGGCAGCGGCCGATCTGGTGCTTGATGCAGGGCCGGCTGCGGTTGTCGAAGACGTGGTCGCTGCAGTCGCGCAGCGGCGTGATCTTGTGCAGCAGCCGCAGGGTGCGCCGCACCGCCTTGGCCGAGGCATAGGGGCCGAAGTACTCGGCGCCGTCGGCCTGCCGCCGGCGCACCAGCCGGTACCACGGCCAGGGCTCGCGGCGGTCCAGGCGCAGCAGCAGGAACGCCTTGTCGTCCTTCAG
>CAZMGG010000202.1:0-7213 GCA_964565715.1 uncultured candidatus Brocadiaceae bacterium
GCCGACGCCGGCCTCGCCCGGCGGCCGCCGATGCCGCACAATCCCACGCCCGTGAACCTCGAGAAGGCCATCCAGGACGTGCTGCTCGGCGCCAGCGTCCAGAGCGTCGGCGCTTGCTACCGTCAGGACCTGATCGACGCGTTCGGCTTCCAGCCGGCCGAGATCACCCCCGACACCTTCCGCCGCGAGACCGACTCCTTCCTGCGCCGGCTCTGCCGCCAGCTCGGCGAGAAGCACGGCGGCGATCCGCGGGTCGAGTGGGCGTTGCGCGACTGGGTCCTGTTCAGCGACCACTACGAGGCCTGGGACGCGCTGCTGTCGGCCTTCGAGTTCGAGGGCAAGGACGCGCTGGTGCGCCGGGGCCGCGTGCTGTTCCCGGGGCCGCTCACCGCGCACTGGCAGGACGAGGGGTGAGCGGCGGCGTCGCCGGACGGCTGCATTCGGTGCGGGCCGCGATCGCGGCCGCGTGCGCGCGGGTGGGGCGCGATCCGGCGGGCGTGCGGCTGCTGGCGGTGAGCAAGACGCAGCCGGCGAGCGCGGTGCGGGCGGCGTTCGCCGCCGGCCAGCGCGCGTTCGGCGAGAACCGCGTGCAGGAGCTGGTGCGGAAGGCGGGCGAGCTGGCGGATCTCGCGGGGATCGAGTGGCACCTGATCGGCAGCCTGCAGACCAACAAGGTGCGCGACCTGTTGGCGGTGCCGGGGCTGGTGCTGGTGCACAGCCTGGATCGGCCGAAGCTCGCCGATGCGCTGCAGGCGGAGTGCGAGCGGGTGCGGCGGCGGCTCGACGTGCTGCTGCAGGTGAACGCGACCGGCGAGGCGCACAAGCACGGGGTGGAGCCGGCGGGGGTGAGGGGGCTGCTGGCGCACGTGCGGGGCTGCGACCACTTGGTGGTGCGGGGGCTGATGGCGATGGGGCCAGGGTCGGGTCCGGCGTGGCCGGTGTTCCGGGCGGTGGCGGATGTTTGGTCGCAAGTGTCTGTGGAAAATGGAGTTAGGATGGATGTGCTGAGCCTGGGGATGTCCGGCGACCTGGCCGAGGCGGTGGCGGCGGGTTCGACCCTGGTACGGCTCGGGACGGCGGTCTTCGGCGAGCGGGCCGGGTAGCTTCTGCGGCGTGCCGAAGCCCAGCCGAGCCGTCCCGGGGAAGCCCGCGCGTTCCCGCAAGCCGAACAAGAAGGGCCGCGCGCGGGTGGCCGATCCACCCGAGGTGCTGGCGCGGCTGCGGGTGGCGATCCCCGCACCGGAGTGCGAGCTGGACTTCCGTTCGCCGTGGGAGCTGCTGGTGGCGACGATCCTGTCGGCGCAGTCCACCGACCGCATGGTCAACACCGTGACCCCGGAGCTGTTCCGGCGCTGGCCGGGGCCGGCGGCGCTGGCGCGGGCCGAGCGCGCCGAGGTGGAGCAGGTGGTGCATCGGACCGGCTTCTTCCGCAACAAGGCGAAGTCGATCCAGGGCGCGGCGGAGGCGGTGATGCGGGATCACGGCGGCGAGGTGCCGCGGGAGCTGGACGCGCTGGTGGCGCTGCCCGGGGTGGCGCGCAAGACGGCGAACGTGGTGCTCGGCACGGCCTTCGGCATCCCGTCGGGGATGGTGGTGGACACCCACATCGGCCGGGTGGCGCGGGTGCTCGGGTTCTCGGTGCAGGAGGATCCGGCGAAGGTCGAGCAGGACCTGTGCGGGCTGTTCCCGCGGGAGGAATGGATCGACACGGGGCACCGGCTGCTGCTGCACGGGAGATACGTGTGCCTGGCGCGGGCGCCGCGGTGTGGGGAGTGCCCGTTGTGGGAGCTGTGCCCATCGCGGCAGAGCGAAACGGCGCAGGGGGAATGGCCGGAGCGGGCGGTGTCGGCGGCGCGGCGCGTCGCGAGCCGGGGCGTCGAGGGTTAGCCGGGGCTCCGCCGGAACGGCACGCCGGGGTCGGCCACGGCCTCGTGGAGCGTGTTCTCGACGGCTGGCGAGTCCTCATCGAGCCACGGGTCGTCGTCCAGGATCTGCTGCATGGCGATCCCCATGTCGATGGGGCTGCCCACACCGCCGCGGAACGCGTGCTGCCAGGCCAGATTCTCGTGGGAGTAGTCGCTGACCCAGGCGGCCGAGCGAGCCTGGATCACCCGGCCCACCAGTTGTGCGATGCCGACCTCCTCGGGGCTGAGCAGCTTGAAGTCCCTGATCTGCTCGCGCACGACCAACGGCTTGAGCAGTCCGTCCGGCAACTGCTCTGCCAGACGCAGGCGGTCCAGGTCGCGGACCAGGGCTCGCTCGTAGTGGTTGACGACGGGGCCCTGGGGCAAGGCGATGAAACCGCTGTCGGTGAGCGCGTGGCCGAGATCGCGCAGGGCCCGCAGGTCGGCGTAGAACAGGGCCTTGTTCAGCACGGTGATGCCGAGGCGCCCATGGCTCGTCGCCTGCAGGATCGCCATCGCAGTTTCGGTGAGGCGGGTGGGGCTGGCGCGAGGTGCCATGACGGGGCGCGATTATCGATGCCGGGAGCGCTGGGCGCCATCGCCGGAGGGGCGATAGGTCGGGGGCAACCAGTTTGTAGGCGCGCTATCTTCTTCCGCCGCCCCCTGACCACTTTCCCCGCCGACACCACCATGAACCGTACCCCTGCCCTTCTCGCGACCGCCGCGTTCGCGGCCGCCATCGTTCCCGCCCAGCAGATCAACGTCGCGTTGGTCGCCGCCGAGTCCACCACCGGCTGCCAGACGACCGACGTGCAGACGCGCCTGCTGGCCACCGGTCTGTTCGCCAACGTCGGCATCATCAACACCACCACCGCCGGCGGCGGCACGCCGACGCTGGCGCAGCTGCAGGCGTTCGACTCGGTGATCGTGTGGACCAACAGCACGCCGGCGAGCAACGTCGCGCTGGGCGACGTGCTGGCCGACTACGTCGATGCCGGCGGCGGCGTGGTGGTGGCGGTGTTCGCCAACAGCACCACGACCGCGGGCCGCAACATCGCCGGCCGCTGGCAGAACGCCTACGAGGTCATCATGGACCAGGGCGGCAATTCGTCGGGTGCAGGCGGGACGCTGGGCACGGTGCACGTGCCGAGCCACCCGATCATGAACGGCGTGACGGCGTTCACCGGCGGCTCGGTGGGCTCGCGGCCGAACTCGACGGCGCTGGCGGCGGGCGCGACCCTGATCGCCGAATGGAACAACGGCAAGGTGCTGGTGGCGGTGGGCAGCAACCCGCAGCGGGTGGATCTCGGCTTCTTCCCGCCGCACTCGACCTGCTCGGGGTCGGGCTGGACCACCGGCGGCGATCAGCTGATGGCCAACGCGCTGGTGCACGCGGCCCGCGGCGCCTCCTGGACGCCGTTCGGCAGCGGTTGCCCCGGCACTGCCGGCGTGCCGACCCTGTCGGCGGGCAGCACGCGGCCGCAGATCGGCGGCACGCTGACGCTCACCGCCGGCAACCTGCCGCTCGGCGTCGGCTTCGTCACCATGGGCTTCTCCAGCACCAATGCGCCGCCGTTCACGCTGCCGCTCGACCTGGGCCTGTTCGGCATGCCGGGCTGCAATCTGCTCTCGGAGCCGCTGTCCAACACGCTGGTGATCGGACCGGGCACCTCGGCCAACTGGTCGCTGGCGCTGCCCAACAATCCGGCGTTCGTCGGGGCGTCGTTCTACAACCAGGCGTTGTCGCTGGATCCGCCGGTCAACGCCGCGGGGCTGACGGTGAGCAACGCCGGCCGCGGCCGCGCCGGCCTGTAGCCGGGGCTCAGCGGCCGATCTCGAGCAGTTCCAGCGTGAACCCCGCCACCGCCGCGCTCAGCGCCGCCTCGGTGGGCAGGCGCAGGCGCGCGGCGTCGGCGGGGAGCTGGGCGAAGGTCGGGTCGACCGGCAGCCAGCGGCCCTCCAGCACCACCTCGCACCACTCGTGCGGCCCGAAGGCCTGCGCGTCGTCGCCCATGTAGCGGAGACCGAGCACGACGCGGGCGGGGATGCCGAGCGCGCGGGCCAGCGTGACGAACAGCAGCGCGTGGTCGCTGCAGTCGCCGGTGCGCTGGGTGACGATCTGCTGCACCGTGGGATGGTCGCAGGCGGTGTAGCTGTCGTCGACGAACGCGGCGACGAAGGACAGCAGGCGCTGCACGCGGGCATGGTCGGTGGCGGCCGGGCCGACGGCGTCCTGCGCCAGCGCCCGCAGGTCGGGGTCCTGGCAGGGCACGCGCAACGTCGCGCGCAGGGCGTCGCGGACCTCGTGGGCGCGGGCCTCGGCGCCGGCTTTGGGGTCGATGGCGATCCGGACCGCGCCGTCGGGCAGCGCGGTGATCGTCTGGCCGGGGCCGTCCTGCAGCGCGCTGCTGCCGGGGCCGCGCGCGCGCAGCACCAGGGTGCGGGCCCGGGTCGGATCGCCGAGCTGCGCGTCGATGCCGGCGCGGCCCAGCAGGTCGAGATCCAGCGGCGCGTCGAGGCGCCGGGCCTGGTCGGGCGGTTCGGCGCGGAGTTCCATGGCGCCCAGCGTCCAGCTCAGGGTGGAGCCGTCGGGCGCCACCAGTTCCCGCTCGAAGGTGCCGTCCTGCGGGCCGGTGCGCTGCAGTTCGAACCAATGGCGCTCGACGCCGGCGATGGTGGCGGTGCGGGCGGCCAGCACGCGGACGCGGTCGCGGCCGATGCGCAGGTTGTCGAGATCCAGGCTGCGCAGGGTGCGCTGCGCGCCCGGGGCGGCGCCGGCGCGGATCCACAGGCTGACGGCAAACGCGTCGCGCAGGGTGTAGTCGGCGCGGCGCAGCCAGCGGGCGCCGGCGTCGGTCACCACCTGCAGGTCCTGGCCCTGGCGTTCGGTCCGCGTCACCGCCACCTGGCCGTTGCGTTCCTGGCGCGATTCGCTGCCCAGCAGCAGGAACGGCGGCTCGGCGGCATACCACTCGAGGTTCTCGCTGCGCACCGTGAAGGCCGCGCCCTCGCTGGTGGTCTGCAGGTGGAAGGAGCTGCGGCGGGCGACGACGGCGCGGCCCGCGCGCGTCTCCCTGGCGGTGCGGGTCGACGACCAGCCGGCCTTCCTGCCGTCCAGGTAGACGCCGAACCAGTCCTCGCGCGGCGTCAGCAGGAAGTCGTCGGGCGAGGCGGGCGCCGGCGCGGCGCAGCCGGCCAGCGCCAGGGCGAGGGCGAGGGTCGCCAGCAGCGCCGGCGGCGCGGCGAGGGCGCCGGCCCGGCTCAATCGACGATCCGGGCGGCGCGGCCGAGGTGCTTGCGGATCTTCTCGACGCGCTCGACCTGGCCCTTGGCCGGGAAGCGCTCGTAGAAGCCCTCGCGCCGGAAGTCGCGCACGAGCTCGGACCACGGCCGGAACCGCGCCTCGAGCTTCTTCTGCCGCTCGGCGCCGGCGGGCACGTCGTCGACCACGGCGATGGCGACGTCGCCGCACAGCCGCAGCAGCGCCTCCAGGGTCACGTCGCGGGTCACCATGTGCCGCTTGTTGTCGCCCCAGGCCTCGCCGAACACCGTGCGCGCCGCGCGCAGCACGTCGCGGACGAAGGCGTAGCCCTTGTCCTTGCTCCAGCCGCGGCCGTCGCGGAAGGCCGACTGCACGTCCTTGCGGCGGATCACCCGGTGGATCTCGCCGTAGAGCTGCGCCTGGTTGATCCACATGTCCTGCTGGCTGCGGCCGCCCAGCATGTTGATGTGGTACTGCAGGGGCGAGTCGCCCTCCTGGTAGAGCATGCGGCAGAGCTGTGCGGCGTACTTCTTCTCCGGGTCGGTGCCCCACTCGATGCGCTGGTAGAGGTCGATCAGGTGCGACCGGTTGATGCGCGTGTGGGTCGAGTTGATCACCACGAACATCTCCGTGGCGAAGTCGGCGGTCTTGCCGTCGAAGATCACGCACGGCACGTCGATGCGGCGGTCGGCGTCGGGCTCGTTCAGGTAGAAGTGCAGGCCCGCCAGCCGGTGCTGGCCGTCGATGATGAGGAACTCGCCCTTCGGCGGCCGCAGGTCGCCGGCGCGGTCGAAGTTGCCGACCGGCGTGAAGTCCAGTTCCTCGCTGGTGAACAGCAGGACGGCGCCGGGGACCACCGGCTGCTGGTTCTCGTTGCGGTAGAAATCGCGGATCTGGCGCACCTTGCGCCGGTTGAGGTCGCGCTGGAACGACTTCGCGTTCTTCTCGATGGCGGCGACGAACTGCTCGACGTCGTCCGGCTCCTGCTTCTTCTTGCCGGGCGGCGTCGGCGAGTCGCCGCCGATCACCTCGCCGCGTTCGCCATAGAAGCGGCTGACGAAGCAGACCTTCTGCAGCAGCTCCTCGACCGGGTAGCTGACGAAGTAGAACTCGGACTCCTTCTGACGCATCCGCAGGGCGAGCACGGGTGGCCTCCGTTGGGGTGGGGGTCGTGGGTCTGGGGTCTGGGGTCGGGGTCGGGATTCTAGAGCGGGCGCCGGCGCCGGCGCATCGGTGGGCTGGCGCTGGTCGGCCGGCGGGTTCCGCGGCCTGCGGTCCGCGGTCGGCGGGTGCCGCGCGGCCGGCGGCTCCTACTTCTTCTTCTCCGGCTTCTTCTTGGCGAGCTGTTCCTTGACCTTCTGCTTCATGCGAGCCTGGGCCTTGCGGTGCTTCTTCTTGACGGCGCGGGTCTTGGCGTTGGACATGCGGGGTTCGTGGTTCTCGTGGGGTTTGGGTTGGGCCGCCCAGTGTGCGGGGGTGGCGGGGAAGGTGCCAGCGCGGATTGCCCGGTTGGGCGGGTGGAATCGCAAGTGTTGAATCCACGGACACTTACGGTAGCGTAGCGGGATGCGAGCGAGCCCAGACCCGATCCGCGCCGCCGGCGGCGTGCTGCTGCGGCGGTTGCCGTCGGGGTTGGCGGTGTGCGTGCTGCAGAGGCTGCGGCACGGCCATGGGCGCGGCGACCTGGTGCTGCCCAAGGGCAAGCAGGAGCCGGGCGAGAGCGACGAGCAGACGGCGCTGCGCGAGGTCGAGGAGGAGAGCGGGTGCCGCGGGCGCATCACCGGGCCCGGGTTCGTGGTCGAGTATCTGGTCGGCGGCCAGCCCAAGCGGGTGGTGTACTTTCCGATGGAGTTCGTCGGCGACGGCGGCACCCCCGATCCCGCCGAGGTGCGCGAGGTGTTGTGGCTGCCGCCGGCCGATGCGCTGCGGCTGCTCGACTACGAAGGCGAGCGCGCCGCGCTGCGCGCCGCGGTGGCGGCGGCCTGACCCGCCCGCGGCAACCGCGCGCCCACGCCCGCGCGCCCACGCCAGAGGCGCCCACGCCCGA
>CAZMGG010000203.1:0-7205 GCA_964565715.1 uncultured candidatus Brocadiaceae bacterium
TCGGCAGGCACACCGAGAAGCACGTCCCCCGGCCGACCTCCGACTCGAAGGTCACCCGGCCGCCGTGGCCCATGGCGATCTCCTTGACGATGTGCAGGCCGAGCCCGGTGCCGCTGATGCCGCCGGTGTTGCTGCCGCGCTCGAAGCGCCGGAACAGCCGTTCGCGATCCTTCGGCGGGATGCCGATGCCGTTGTCCTGCACGTTGACCCGCCACTCGTCGCCCTGATCGTCGATCCACACCCGCACCACCGGATCCCGGCCCGGGTCGGCGTACTGCAGGGCGTTGCCGATCAGGTTGGTGAGCGCCTTGGTCATCGCCCACTCGTCGCAGCGGATCGTCGGCAGCGGCTCGACCCGCACCCGCACGTTGTTCTGTTCGATCTCGTAGCGGAGGTTGCGGACGATGTCGCCCACCAGCAGGGTGGCGTCGACCTCGCGGAAGCTCATGGTCACGCCGTCGTGGTCGAGGCGCGAGCTGTCCATCAGGTCGCGGATCAGGCGCTCCATCTGGCCCACCGCCAGCAGGCCGTTCTGCACCGCCTGGCGCACCGGCTCGCTGATCTCGCCGAGGTAGCCCTTGTCGATGGTCGACAGCATCAGGCGCACGGCGCTGACCGGACGGTTGAGGTCGTGCACCGTGTTCTGCGCCACCTGGACCAGTTCGTTGACCTTGCGCTCGAGCAGGCTCTTGTACTCGTCGAGCTGGCCGAAGCGCTCGGCGAGGTCGAGGTTGGACTGGACGGTCTTGTCCAGCAGGGACGGGTCCACCTCGTCGGCCGGCGGCGGCGTCTCCTCGGGCTCGGCCACCGCCGGCGGCAGGCCCAGTTCGACGTCGAGGTCGCGATCGCTGAGGACCTCGCGCCGGGGCTGGGCCTCGTCGCGCAGCTCGTAGCGCAGCCCGATCTCGTCGTCGGCGGGCGGCGTCTTCGGCGCGGGCGGCGGCGCCGGCGGCGTCACCTCGCCCAGCACGACGCCGGGGGCGAGGCGTTCCGGCGGCTGCGGGGCCGGTGCGACGGGCGGCGGCGGAACGACCGGCGGCGGCCCGTCGGGCACCGACAGGCGCGTCACCGGCAGCTTCTCCTTCGCCACCACCTGCTTGTCGCGGCGGACGCCGTCGCAGATCTCCCACAGCTTCTGGCGGACACCCTCGGCCACCGTGGCGGCGGGCACGCGGCCGCGGCCGAGCCCGTAGAGCTTGATCTTGCTCTCGACCAGCAGACTGGCGGTGTGCACGAAGGCCTCGAACACGCCCTGGCCGTCGGTGGCGACGGTGGGGAACGCCTCGATGCCCGGCTGGAAGCGGAAGTGCCGGTCCAGCTCGGCCTCGGTGAGGATGTCCTTCAGGTCGCGCTTGTTGTACTGGACGACGATCGGCACGTCCTCGCGGATCGAGGCGTTGCCCTTCAGCGTCTCCCGCATGCTCTGCAGGGACTGCAGGTTCTCCTCGAGGCGCGAGCGCTGGCTGTCGACGACGAAGACCACCGCGTCGGCGCCGGCCAGCACGTACTTGCGCATCTGCCGGTACTTGGGCTGGCCGGGCACGGTGAAGCCCTGGATGCGGATCTTGAAGCCGCCGACGCTGCCGAGGTTGATCGGCAGGAAGTCGAACAGCAGGGTCGCGTCCTCGTCGGTGTTGATCGAGACCAGCTGCACCTCGTTGCGCGGGCACAGGATGCTGTGCACGGTCTGCAGGCTGGTGGTCTTGCCGCCCATGCCGACGCCGTAGTAGACGAGCTTGGCGTTGATCGTGCGTTCGGCGACGTTGATGAAACCCATGGCGGCGGCGGATGGAGGGCCCTTCTCCATCGGCAATCCGGCGCCAGGGTCTACAGCGGCCCGGCTACCGGCCGGCCCGGACGTCCGGCGGCGGCGGCACGGAAGGCACCAGGCCGGCGCTGGCCGCCGGCGGCCGGCCGAAGGCCTCGCGCAGGGCCGTTGCCACCGCCGCATCGGGCACCGCCCGCACCGCGGCGCCGAGGTCGGCGGGCAGCCGCCAGTGCAGCGCCAGGGCCTCGACCCGGGCCCGCGCGCCGAGCGCCGCCGGCTCGGCCGCCAGCGTCCGTTCCAGCAGGGCCGGGAACGGGTGCCGGGCCCATTCGGCGCCCAGCGCCGCCCTCGCCGAGGCCAGTTCGCGCTCGGCAGGCGGGACGGTGGCGGCGTCCTGAAGAAGCGCGCCGATCTCGTCCGCCGGCTGGCGGAACGGCGCCCAGTCGGCGCCGCGCCGGAACACGATCAGCAGCGGGTCGCCGGCCAGCAGGTCGAAGGCCACCGCCGGCGTCCGGGCCCGGGCCTCGCCGCCGCGGACCTTGGGCCAGTGCCGCAGGGCGCGGGTGCGCAGCACCTCGGCGGCGAGCGCGAAGGCCAGCGCCCCGGGTGCGGCCGGCGACGGCGCGCGGACGGCGATGGCGGCGTAGGGCCCATCGATGCGGCCGTGCGGGGTCGGCTCGGCGGTGGCCACGCCGGCCATCTCCCGCACCGCCGGCCCGGCGACACCACGGGCGGGCAGCGCGGCGATGGCGGCGGTCACCGGCTGCAGCAACTCGGCCGCGCTGCCACCCAGCGCCACCACCGTCGCGCCGGCGGGCCCATGCGCCTGCCCGATGCGCGCCCGCAGCCGTTCGGGCGTCACCGCCAGGATCTGCGCGGCGTCGCCGGCGAACGGCCGCGCGCCCGGCGTTCCCGCCAGCGCCTGCCGTAGCAGGCGGCCGCTCAGCAACGGACCCGGCAGCACGTGCTCGCAGTCGTCGGCCCACAGCGCGGCCCGCGCCCGCGCCAGGGCCAGCCGGTCACCGGCCAGGGCGTCGCCCGGCGGCACCTCGCGCAGCAGCGTCCGCGCCCAGCCCAGCAGACGCGGCCCGTCGGCGGCCTCCCCGGTGGCGACGAACACGGTCAGCGTGGCAGCGACCTGATGGCCCGCGCTGGCGCCCTCCGGCAGTTCGGCGGCCGCCGTGGCCAGCAGCAGCCGCGCGCAGGCCTCGGCGATGCCGCTCTCGCCCGGCGGGTCGTGCTCGAAGCCCACCGGCACCACCACCGCCACCGCCTCGCCGCGGGCCGGCAGGACGATCTGCTGGATGCGCACCGGCGGCGCCGCCTGGGCCGCCAGCGCCGCCGCCAGGGACAGCATCGTGACGCAGACGATGCCCGAACGGATCACACGGGCCACAGGCGACCTCCTTGCAGGCGCAGCGTGCGGTCCGCCACCGCCGCCGCCAGTTCCTCGTCGTGGGTGATGAGCAGCAGCGCGAGCCCATGCTCCCGCTGCAGGTCCAGGATCAGGTCCATCACCGCCAGGGCGGCGGTGCGGTCCAGGGAAGCCGTCGGTTCGTCCAATACCAGCAGTTCGGGCCGGACCGCCATGGCGCGCAGCAACGCCGCACGCCGCCGTTCGCCGCCCGACAGGCCTTCCACCGACCGGCCCAGGGCCCCTTCGCCGAGCCCGAGGCGGTGCGCCAGCGCCCCGACGTCGACGCCGGGCACGGCGGTCTCCTCCAGCAGGCTGCGGATGCTGCGGCCGGGCGTCAGTGAGCCGGCGGCGTCCTGGTAGAGCATCTGCACGGCGCCCCGCCGCGGCCGCTGCACCTGCCCCACCGCCGGCCGCCGATGGCCGAGCAGCACGCGGGCCAGCGTCGTCTTGCCCGCGCCGGACTCGCCCACCAGCGCCACCACCTCGCCCCGGGCGATCCGCAGCGAGACCCCTGCCAGCACGGCCCGCGCGCCCAGGCGCACGTGCACATCGTCGAGGCGCAGCAACTCGTCGCCCGCCACACCGCGGCCCTGTCGTCGCGGCCACGGCATCGCCTTCGGCCTGCCCTCGGCGAACGCACCGTCTTCGCAGACCAGCACCCGCGCCGCATCGGCCAGCAGCCGCCGATCGTGGCTCGCCAGCAGCAACGCCGTGCCGGTCTGCTCGCGCAGCCGCTCGAGCCGGCGCCGTACCTCGGCGAAGCTGTCGCCATCCAGGCTGGCCGACGGCTCGTCCGCCACCAGCAGCACGGGCCGCCGCAGCCACGCCACCGCCAGCAGCACCCGCTGGGCCTGCCCGCCGGAGATGGCCCCGGGCAGCCGTTCCAGCAGCCCGGCGGCATCGTCGACGCCCATCTCGCCCAGCGCGGCCACGCACTCGGCCACCGTCCGCCCGGTCGCCTCCACCATCTGCCGCCCCACGGGCTGCAGGGGATCCAGCGCCGACGCCGCATCCTGCATGACGAAGGCCACCGCCTGCCGCAGCAGCCCAGCCCGCCGCCTCGCCGGTGCGGCCAGCACGGCCTCGCCCTGCACCTGCACCCGCCCCGCCGCCGTACCGTCCGCCCCCAGCAGCCCGAACATGCCGAGCAGCAGGCTCGTCTTGCCGCACCCCGACGGCCCGTGCAGCATCGCCGTCTCGCCCGGCAGCAGCCGCAGCGCCGGCAGTTCCACCCGCCAGCCGTCCGGGCGGCGCACGCTGAGTCCCTCGACCTCCAGGATGGGGCGCAAGCTCCCCGCATCCCACGGCAACGCCGGCCCCGCCGCAAGAGCCTGCCGCGCGTTCGCCCCTTCCGTATCATCCGGCCATGCCTGTCCGCGCCCTGTCCGCCCTCCTGCTCGCCCTCGCGCTCCCCGCCCAGACCGTGCCGCCCGCCCGCGGCCTCGCCGAGCTGCGCGCCGCCTTCGAACGGCAATGGCAGGCGCTCGGCCAGGGCGACGCGCTGCCGACCCTGGAGCAGCAGCAGGCCCTGCTCCGCCGCCAGGCCGCCGAACTCGCCGCCTTCGTGCAGCACGAGGCCAAGGGCGACGATCGCTGGCACGGCCGCCTGCTGCTGGCCGACCTGCGGCAGGGTCTCGGCGACGGCGAGGGCGCGGCCACCGCCCTGCGCGAGGTCCTCGCCGGCGACGCCGGCGGTCCGCTCCTGCTCGCCGGCGCCGAACTGGCGGTCCGCCTCGGCCAGCAGCCGCTGCGCGACGAACTGGTGGCGAAGGCGCTCGCCCGCCCCGCCAGCAAGGCCGATCGCATGGCCATGGGCCGCGTGCTGATGACCCACCTGCGCGAGGTCGAGAAGGGCGAGGGCATCTTCGCCGAGCTGCTGGCCGCGGCCACCGACGACGAACAGCGGGCCGAGGTGCTCTGGCACCGCGCCTCCGCCTTCCGCGAGCGCGAGGACCTGCCGGAGAACGCCTACTACCAGGAGCTGGAGAAGCTGGCGAAGGACCTGCCCCGCACCCGCTGGGGCGGCATCGCCCGCGACCGCCTGCTGGCCTCGCAGTTCCAGCCCGGCAGCGACGCGATCCCATTCCGCACGGCGCTGCTCGGCGGCGGCGAGTTCGCGCTCATGGCGCACCAGGACCAGGCGGTGGCGTTGGTGTTCTGGCACACCGGCGATCCCTCCGCCGCCGAGCTCTGCGCCGCCATCACCGCCCAGCAGAAGATCGCCGGTGAGCGGCTGGCCGTGCTCGGCATCGCCTTCGACGAGGACTGCGGCAAGGTGGCCGCCAACTGCCGCGCGCTCGGGGTGTCGTGGCCGCAGGCCTGCGACGGCGGCGGCTGGCAGGGCGAGCTGGCGCTGCGGTATCACGTGGAGACGGCGCCGACGGTGATCGTGCTGGACCGGCAGCACAAGATCGTGGCGCTCAACCTGCACGCCGGCACCGAGAGCGCGCGGGCGGATCTGGCGGCGGCGTTCGCCCGGGCGACGAAGTCCGGGCAATGAGGTGAGGTGCAGTGAGGTGCGCGCGGGGGTCGGCCTATGGTGGGCCGGCCACGCTGGCGGCCGGCTGCCGTTGCCGCCGCTCGGCCAGCAGCGCACAGGCCAGCAATCCGCCCACCGACGCCAGCAGCAGGTGCAGCGCGCGGTGGAGCTGCACCGCCCGGCCACAACAGCCGCACGCGCGTTCCCCCCACAGCGCCACGGCGATGCCGGCGAGGAAGAGGACAGCGGTGCCCCAGGCGCCGATGCGCCATCGCGGTCCGAGCAGGAGACACGCCAGGACCACTTCCAGGATGGCGACGGGCCAATGCAGGCCGAGGGTGGCCAGGATCGAACCCGGCGCCGGCCCCGTGACGATCTTCATGGTCGCGAACACCAGCAGCGCCGTTGCCAGCCCGATGGCTGTCCCCCGCCGCCAACCCGATGCGCGGCTCATGGCTTCTTCGCCTTGGGGGTCAGTTCGATGCGTACTTCCAGGGGCGGTCCGGTGGCGGCGTCCACGGTGAAGGGGGTCCAAATCTCCTCGTAGTCCGCGGTCCAGGTCCGCACGTCATAGGAACCGACCGGCAGGTAGACATCGAATGGCTCGTACCAGGGTCCGGCGTAATCCGCTGAGGTCTCCTTGACCTGCCGCGGCGACGGCACCACGACCACCTGCGCACCCGGTAGTCGGCTGCCTGAAGGCACCACGGCCTTCAGATGTACTTCCCGCAACGGGGATCTGGGTGCCACACGCAGCGTGACCTCGCTGCCCACCGCTACCTCGCACACCTGGTCGGGGACCATGTAGCCGAACGAGACCTTGGTGCAGCCCACCTGATGTCGTCCGGACGGCACGGGGTTGCGGCCGTTCCGCAACTGGAGGCTCCGCATGCGACCATTGTCCATCTGCCACAGGGTCCGCAGACCCAGCTTGGCTTCGAGCGGTTGCAGGCTCGGATCCAGCTCGATGAGCAGGCTGCCGCCGCCGGCCACCGCGGACTCGTCCAGCCGTACGACCTGCACCTCACGGAAGTCGGCCATCCGTATCGCCTGCGCGGCGAACGGTGCGAGGCCGCCCTTCTGCAGCATGACCTCGCCTTGCAGCGCCATCGGCTCGGCGGCACCGGTCTTCTGGAAGCCAACGTAGACCCCATGATCGGGGAACTGACGCCGCAGGCGCTGCTCGAGGGCGCCCGCGGCCGCGATCAACGGGGTCACCGGTGACTGCACCGGGCTCATGCAGCGGGCCGCCGCCGCATCCACCACCGCCGCGCCCTCGAACCGGATAACCGCCACGTGCGGCTGCAGTACCGAAAGGACGATCGGCTCGCCGGGCATGGCTGGCTTGCGGGCGAGTTCCCGTGGGTCCTTCGCGTGGCGCATCCAGCAGGGGTCCACGACCTGCAGGTGGTACTCGTCGGAAGGGAGCCACGGCAACCGCGCCTCACCGTGGCCGTTGGTGACCGCGCGGAACATGGCGTCGCGAGGTGTAGGCAGCCGCGATCTGCCGAGGCGAAGGAGGAGCCGGCGGTCACGTTGTG
>CAZMGG010000204.1:0-7200 GCA_964565715.1 uncultured candidatus Brocadiaceae bacterium
CGTGGATGCGGGCGCCGGTCACCCGCGAGATCAGCCAGTTGGCCAGCTTGCTGGGCAGGAGCCGCGTCGCCAGCCGGTCCTGCCGGTTGCGCCGCCAGCCGCAGACCACGTCGTAGCCCTCGCGCAGCCGCGCCACCAGCCGCGGGATGTCGGCGGGATCGTTCTGCAGGTCGCCGTCCATCGCCACCACCACGCTGCCGCGGCAGCGCTGGAAGCCGGCGGCCATCGCCGCGGTCTGCCCGTAGTTGCGACGGAACAGCACCAGCCGCAGGTGCGGATCGGCGGCGGCGAGCGCGCGCAGCACGTCGCGGCTGCCATCGGTGCTGCCGTCGTCCACCAGCAGCAGCTCGTAGCCGCCGGGCCAGCCCCGCAGGGCCCAGGTCAGCGCGTCGTGCAGCGGCCCCAGGTTGTCGCGCTCGTTGTAGATCGGCACGACCACGCTGAGTTCCGGCGCGGACACTGGCTGCGGAGTCGTCATCGGCACGATTGCGGGCGCACCGCACAGGAGCATCGCCGGCGCCTTTTGGCAAGGGTGCGGCTCATGCGTTCCCCAGCACCAGGACCAGGACCACCACCAGCAGCAGGGCGGTGGCGAGCAGGAAGTGGCGCAGGCGCCGCCGGCGCTGCCAGGGTCCGATCAGCACCCGCTCGAGCTCGCCGGGCAGGGCCGCGTCGGCACCGGCCAGGTCACCGCGCTGCAGCGCGGAGAGCGCCCTCACGGCGCGGCCGGGCAGGGCGGCGGCGAGGTCCTCGTCGCGCAGCAGCGCGCCCACCGTCGGCCCCTTCCACTCGCGCACCAGCCGGACCGGCGTGGCCGCCGCGGGCGCAGTCGGGCCGGAGTCCGGCACCGGCCGCAGCAGACGATCCCGCGGACCGGCGGCGCTCCGTCCCAGGGCGGGATCTCCGTCCCGTTCGTCCCCTTCCCATCGCATGGTGCAGAGGCAGCTATCGGTCACCGCCGGGCTCGCCCTGGATTCGGCATGGCCGAACCCGCGGGACCCGGGGTAGCCTTCGCCATTCTCGTGGAGTCCTCCGATCGCAGACACCTCCGTTAGGCCTTCGCAACCGGAGCGCCCGACCCGCATCGCGGTGCTCGGCGGCGGTGGCGATCGCCTCGGCGAGGACCTGCGGACCCTGCCGGCGCGACCCGAGGTGCGGGTGCTGCCGAGCCTGTTCGCCGACCCGGGCGACCTGCAGCGCTTCGGTCCCGACGTGGTCTTCGCCCTGCCCGGTCCGGATCCGGCCGAGGAGGCCGGCGCCCTGCGGCTGCTCCGCTCCCTGCTGCCGGGGCTGGCCCTGGTCCTGGTGGCGCCCGCCGACCGCGAACTGGCGCTGCAGACCCTCTGCCAGCGCCTCGGCGCCCGGCTGCTGCTGATGCCGTATGGCCCCGGCGACGTGGCGGCCATCCTGGAACAGGCCGTGGCCGGCAGCGATCGGCCGCGGGAGGAGGTCTTCCTCGACCTCGCCCGCGGGGTCGCCGACGAGATCAACAACCCGCTGATGTACGTGTCGGGCTACCTGCAGCTGCTGCAGGCCAGCTTCGACCCGCAGCGCGACCGCGACCGCCGCGACCAGCTCGCCTACGCCCTGGAAGGCGTGCGCCGGATCCAGCTGGCGGTCGAACGGGTGCGGCTGCTGGCCCGGGCCAGCGGCGGTCCCCGCCGGGGCGGCCCGGTCGACCTCGCCGAATGCGTGCGGACGACGGTGACCGAGATCACCGCGCAGCGCGTGCTGCCGTGGACCACCGAGCCCGACCGGGCCTCCTTCGCGGTGCCCGGCGACCCGGACCTGCTGCAGCCCGCCGTCGCCGCGTTCTGCCGCGTCGCCGCCGAACTGCAGGAGAGCGGCTGCAACGTGCACCTGACGCTCAGCCGGCTCGAGGGCACGGTCCGCCTGCGCATGCAGGTGTCGGGCCCCGGCACCGCCGCCTGGCGGCTGCCGCGCACCTTCGAGCCCTACTACCTGAACCGGCTGCTGCGCGGCACCAGCCAGGGCTTCGGGCTGTTCCTGGCGCAGACCGTGGCGTTGAGCCACCGCGGCCAGGCGACCGCCCGCCGCCTGCCCGACGGCGCGCTGGCCCTCGATCTGTGGCTGCCCTGCTGAGGACCGCCGGCTAGCGCGGCGTGCTGCCGGTGGCGCGACCGGCCTGCAGATCGCGCAGGCGCTGCTCGGCCTGCCGGCGGAGCCAGAGGTCCTCGTCGGTGCCGGTGCCGAAGAACACCTCGCCGTTGCCGCCCTGGACGATCTCGCCGACCGCCGCCTTGGGCAGCAGCACGCGGTTGCTGCGCATCTCGATGACGACGTGATCGTCCATCACCGACTGCAGGATCGAGCCGACCAGGCGGTTGTTGTTCTGCAGCCGGATGAAGCCGGAGGTGGCGCGCTGCAGGTCGTTGTACTCGGCGCTGCCCAGCGCGGCGATCCGCTGCAGGTTGGCCACCGGCAGCGACACCTCGCCGTTGTCGACCCGCATGACCAGCACGTCGGCGTCGGCGCCCTTGACGCTGCCGATGAAGAAGTTGCCGTTGCGGAGCTGCACGAACGCGCGGCCGCCGGGCACCACGCCGGGGATCGCCATCACGTCGACCGGCTTGCCCGCCGGGATCTCGAAGCCGCCCACCAGCAGGTTGTCGCCGGCCGGCAGCAGCGACGACGGCTGCGGCAGCGGAGCCGGCGCCGGATCCTGGCCGGCGGACGCGGCCACCGGCGGCGTCGGCGCGGGCGTCGGCACGGTGGCCACCGGGTCCACCGGCTGCGGCTGCGGTTGCGCCACCGGTTGCGGCACGGTGGCCACCGGCGACACCGGCGGCTGGTCGGGCACGACCGGCGTCGGCGCCACCGCCACCCGCAGTTCCTCCTCGGTGGGCAGGGCCGGTTCGGCCACCGCCACCGCCACCGTCGGCCGTGCGACCTGCACGCGCTCGACCAGTTCGGGCGTGACGCGCAGGCCGATCCAGTCGGGTCGCAGGACCACCGCCATCCCGCCCACCACCACCAGCAACGCCGCGGCAGCACTCAGCATCCAGCCGCGGAACACGCGCCGCTGCGGCGGGCCGACGAAGACCTGCGGCGCCGCCTCCAGGTAGACCTCGTCGCCGGCGCCGACGGCCACCGGCTCGCCGGCCTCGGTCTCGCTCCAGGTGGCTTCGGCCTCCGCGGCGACGGCCTCGTCGGTCGCCGCGGCGGTGCCCTCGGCCCAGCCGACGTCCTCGGCCACCGGCGCCCAGGCGTCGTCGGCGGCCAGCGCCGGCTGCAGTTCCTCGGCGGCCGCCTCGTCGACGACGAAGCCCTCATCGGCCACCGGCACGGCCTCGTCCTGCCAGCCCGCGGTGCCCTCGCTCTCGTCGAGGATGAAGGTCACCTCCTCGCCCTCGCCGGCGTCGGCGGCGGCCATCGCCGGCTCCGGTTCCGCCAGCAGCTCGCTCTCGGTGTCGACCAGTTCCAGCTCGACGTCACCATCGAGCGCGAAGTCCTCCTCGACCTCGGGCGCCGGCGGTTCGGCGGCGGCGTCGGCGTCGGCATCCACCGGGATGCCGATCTCCGCCTCGCTGAAGTTGGCGCCGCCCCAGCGGGCACGGCTGCGCTCGGCGAACTGCTGCGGTGCGGCGAAGCCGTCGTCGGCGCAGCTCGCCGCCGAGGTGTCGCCGAACAGGATGTCCTCCTCGTCGCGCGGCTCCGGGACGCCGATCCCGTCCCTGGCGCCGGGCTGCCCCGGCCGGCCGGCGTCCTCGAACAACACCTCCAGATCGTCGGCGGCGTCCTCGAGGACGAAGTCGTCGGTGAACTCCAGGTCTTCTTCGCGGTGGCTGTCGCCGCTCATGCCAGGCTCCCTTCGGGTACCGCCCCCGTTATCGGCAGGACGGGCCATCGGCCTGATGCCGTGGGCGGAATCCGGACGGCGCAGCCCGGATCCTAACCGCCGGCGGCGGCGGCCTCGGCCTCCGCCTGCAGCTGCCGGTTCAGGTCGCTGGTGGCCAGCAGGCGCCGGACGCCGGCCCGCAGCACCGTCAGCCCCATGGCATCGACGTGTTCCAGCAGCGGGATCAGGAACTTGCGGCTGGTGTCGACCTCGTCGCGCAGTTCCGGGATCTCCAGGGCATCGCCGTGACGCAGGCAGTTGCGGCGGATGGCGTGCATGGCCTTGCGCACCGTGGCTGTGCCGTAGAAGTGCTCGCCGACCCGCTCGACGCGGCCCTCGTCCTGGGCCCGGTCGAGCAGGCCTTCGATCGCCTCCTGCGGCCAGCCCAGCGCCTGCTGCAGCTCGGCGAGGTCCGGCGGCCGGAAGCCGCGGCCCTGGCATTCCTGCACCAGACGGTCCAGCCGCTGCTGCTGGTCCGGCGGCAGCGGCCGCAGGCGTTCGACGAACAGCAGCAGGCCCTGGCTGCCCGGCCGCACCCGGCCCGCCGCCTGCAGCCGGTCCAGCACCGCGTCGATCAGCTCCTGCGGCAGGGACCGGCTGGTGCGCAGCGCCGTGCGCTTGATCGACGCCGCCGCCGGCCGCTTCGCCAGGATCTTGTCCACCGAGGCCAGCACCTCGCGTTCGCCGGCCAGAAGGGCCTCGCGCAGCAGCGCGCGGTTGCTGCGCTCGTGGACCCACACCTCGGGCATCCCGGCGCAGGCCGCGGCCACCACCGCCGCGTCGAAGGCGAGCACGGCGGCGAGTTCGGCGATGGTCCGGCCGCCCGGTCCGGCCTGCTGCAGCTCGTGCAGCACGCGGGCCTCGGGGCGGTCGCCGGCCTCCAGCAGGCCGGTCAGCTCGGCGCCGAGCTCCCGGCGCCGGTAGCGCTGCACCGCTTCCTGCAGCCGGAGGACGCGGCCGCCGCCGACGGTCACCGCCGGATTCTGCAGGCGCAGCAGGAAGCGATCGCCATGGGCGCAGCACACCCGTTCCTCCAGCAGCAGGCGCACCGTCGCCGACGTGCCCGGCTCCATCCGGTCGCCGTCCAGCAGCAGCACCTCGCCCTGCACCTCGACGGTGCCGGTGTGGAAGCGCACCGGCATGCGGTGCTGCAGCGCCCGCGCCCGGCCGATCAGGCGCAACTCCAGGTCGACGGCGTCACCGGTGCCGAACACGCCCGGCGCCGCCGCCACCATGCCGCGGTGCACGCCGGACTCCTTGGCATCGGGCACCGACAGGGCCGTGCTGTGGCCGGCCAGGGCCTCGTCGACCTTGCCGCCGTAGGCGTGCAGGCCGCGCAGCTTGACCTTGGCGCCGAGCGGCAGGATCTCCAGCTCCTCGCCGGGCCGCACCGAGCCGGACACCGGGATGCCGGTGATCACCGTGCCGATGCCGGGCAGCGAGAACACCCGCTGGATCGGCATGCGGAACGGACCGCCGTGGCTGCGCGGCTCGACGCCGCGGGCCAGCGCCTCCAGCTTCTGCTTGAGCTCGTCGATGCCGAGCCCGGTGATCGAGCTGACCCGCACCGCCTCGGCGCCGTCCAGCACCGTGCCCCGCACCAGCTCGAGGACCTCGGCCTCGGCCATGTCGGCGATCTGCTCGTCGACCATGTCGACCTTGGTCAACGCGATCAGGCCGCCGCGCACGCCGAGCAGGTCGAGGATGTCGAGGTGCTCGATGGTCTGCGGCATCACGCCGTCGTCGGCGGCCACCACCAGGATGGCCAGGTCCAGGCCGGTGCAGCCCGCCACCATGTTGCGCACGAAGCGCTCGTGCCCGGGCACGTCGACGATGCCGACCCAGCGGCCGTCGGAGAGCTTCAACCGGGCGAAGCCCAGGTCGATGGTGAGGCCGCGCTCCTTCTCCTCCTTGAGCCGGTCCGGGTCCATGCCGGTGAGTGCCTTGACCAGGCTGCTCTTGCCGTGATCGATGTGGCCGGCCGTGCCGACCACCACCGGATGGATCGCCCGGGCCACGTCAGCCGCTCCGTGTCGTGACCCGCGTCGTGGTCCGCGTGCGGGTCATTTGGCCAGGTAGAGGATCCGCTGGCAGGAACCGCAGGTGACGATGGAGGAGCCGCCCATCAGGCGGGCCAGATCGTTGGTGATGATCTGGGTGTAGCAGCCCTGGCAGAAGCGGTTCTCCACCGCCGCCACGGCCATGCCGTTGCGGGTCCGGAACAGGGTCGTGTAGTCCTCCAGCACCTCGGGCGGCACGCCGTCGGCGAGGCCTTGGCGCCGGGTCTCGACGGCGCGCACCGCCTCGCCCCGCTCGGCCCGCAGCTTCTCGGCCTCGGCCAGGAACTCGTCGAACACCTGCCGTTCGGCGTCGGCGGCCTTGGCGGCGGCCTCGGCGGCCTCGCGCAGCCCGTCGAGCTGCTCGATCAGCTCCAGGCAGCGCTCCTGGGTCTGGTCGCGCTCCTTCTTGACCGACTCGATCTGGAACAGGATCGCCTGGTACTCGGCGTTGTTGCGCACGACGTTCAGGCGATCGGTCAGCTTCTTCACCTCGTCGTCGGACTGCTTGATGGTCTTGTCCATCGTCCGGACGTCGACCTCGGCCCGGGCCAGCGCCTCCTTCCGCTCGGTCCGGACCTTGTCCAGATCGTCCAGCCGGCGGCGGCGGCGCGCCTCCTCCGCCGGCAGCGAGTCGATGTCCTTGCGGAGGGAGGCGATCTGCTGGTCGACCTTCTGGAGCGCGAGCAGCTTCTGGACGGATGGATGCAAGGTGCGGGCCCGCCCGGGGCGGAATGAGGAGCAGGGAGTCTAGCGACCCCCCGCAGCGGCTCAAGGGCGAGGTTGGCCCGAGGTCGGCCCTCGTCGCCCGCGCTAGCCGCCGGCGTCCGGCGGGCTGTCGAGGAAGCCGCCGAGCCGGCGGGCGCGCACCGGATGCTGCAGCTTGCGCACCGCCTTGGCCTCGATCTGGCGGACGCGCTCGCGGGTCACCCGGAAGATGCGACCCACCTCCTCCAGGGTGTAGGTGTAGCCGTCGCCGATGCCGTAGCGCAGCTTGATGATCTCCCGCTCGCGGAAGGTCAGCGTGCTGAGCACGTTCTCGATCCGCTCCTTCAGCATCTCCCGGCTGGCCGAGCTGACCGGCGATTCCACCGACTCGTCCTCGATGAAGTCGCCGAAGTAGGAGTCGTCGGACTCGCCGATCGGCCGGTCGAGGCTGATCGGGTGCTTGCTGATCTTCATCACCCGCTTGGCCTCCTCCACCGACACCTGGGCCGCCTCGGCGACCTCCTCGATGCTCGGCTCGCGGCCCTTCGCCTGGATCAGCTTCTTGGTGACGTTGCG
>CAZMGG010000205.1:0-7115 GCA_964565715.1 uncultured candidatus Brocadiaceae bacterium
CGCGCGGCCGCTACCCGCTGCTGGTCGCCGCCGACCTGCAGCGCGCCGCCGCGGTCGAGCAGCTCGTCCAGGTCGGCGCGCGTGTCGAGCTGCCGGTGCTCACTCCCGACCCGGGCGAAGGGGTGGTCGAGCTCGGCCGGCGGGCGGTGCGCGATGCCCGCGAACGGGGGCGCGACGTGGTGCTGATCGACACCGCCGGCCGCCTGCACGTCGACGAGCCGCTGATGCAGGAGGTGCAGGAGATCCACCGCACCTGCAGGCCGCACGGCGTGCTGCTGGTGTGCGACTCGATGCTGGGTCAGGACGCGGTCAACTCGGCCAAGGAGTTCCACGCGCGGCTGCCGCTGCACGGCCTGATCCTGACCAAGGTCGACGGCGATGCCCGCGGCGGCGCGGCGTTGTCGATCGTCAAGGTGACCGGCCGGCCGATCCTGTTCGCCGGCGTCGGCGAGAAGCCCGAGGACCTGGAGCCGTTCGATCCGGCGCGCATGGCCGGCCGCATCCTCGGCATGGGCGACGTGGTCGGCCTGGTCGAGCGGGCGCAGGCGGTGATCGACGAGAAGGAGGCCGAGAAGCAGGCGAAGAAGCTGCAGAAGGGCCGCTTCGACTTCGAGGACTTCCTGCAGCAGCTCAACATGATCCGCAAGCTGGGGCCGATGAAGAAGGTGCTCGGCATGCTGCCCGGCGTCGGTCCGATGCTGAAGCAGGTGGATCTCGACGACAACCGCTTCAAGCGGGTCGAGGCGGTGATCCTGTCGATGACCCCGCAGGAGCGCCGCAGCCCCGACCTGATCAACATCGAGCGCCGGCGCCGGATCGCCAAGGGCTCCGGCAACGAGCTGCAGGCGGTCCACGACCTGCTCAAGCAGTTCAAGATGATGCAGGACCTGATGAAGAAGCTCGGCAAGGGCGGCTTCCCGGGGATGGGCGGCGGCATGCCGGACCTGGGCGGCGGCGGGCTGGGTGGCGGGCCGGGCGGCGGCCTCGGTGGGGGGCTCGGTGGGGGGCTCGGCGGCCTCGGCGGTGGCCTGGGGGGCGGCCTCGGCGGCGGCTTCCCCGGCGGCGGGCGGGGCGGCCGGGGCGGCCGGAACTTCTTCGGCGGCGGCTGGAAGAAGTAGCCGGACCAGACCGGGGCAGGAAAGGGCTGGACTGGGCCCGGTCGATCTGGTTCACTCCTCGCCCTTCTTCGCGGCCCCCCGCTATCCAGGAGACTCCTTCCCTTGGCAGTCAGGCTTCGGCTCAAGCGCTTCGGACGACTCAATCACCCCACGTACCGTGTGTGCGCCACCGATCCGCGCTTCCCGCGCGACGGTCGCATCATCGAGTCGCTCGGGTACTACCTGCCGCTCATGCCGCGGGAGCCCGAGCAGCTCAAGCTGAACGACGAGCGGGTGAAGTACTGGCTCTCGGTGGGCGCGCTGCCCTCGGAGACCGTGGCCTCGCTGATCGAGCGCAGTGGCATCGCCCTGCCGGTGCGGAAGGCGCGGGTGCGCAAGAAGGGGAAGGCCAAGCCCTTCACCCCGCCGCGCAAGCGCGTGCCGCGCCCCAAGAAGAAGAAGGCCGAGCCGGCCGCCGAGTAGGCGGCGGATCGATGGGAGCCGGGCCGGGCCCGGCTTCGTGCGCTTCGTGCGAGTTGACCTCCTGATGCCCCGCGCCGGCCTCCGACCGGGTGCCGATCCCGCAACGCGATGAGGAGTGCTGTGGCAGCCAAGAAGAAGAGCACCCGCAAGGCCGAGGCCGCGACCGAGGTGGCCGCACCGCCGGACCCGCGCGAGCCGCTGGCGGTCGGACCCGCCGCTTTCACCCAGATCCTGGCCGAACTGAAGGCGGTGGTCGCCAACCTGGAGGCGCCGGCGGAGCCGAAGCCCGGCGACCTGTTCGAGGCGCTGCTGCACTTCGCGTTCGCCGACGGGCAGCCGTGCGGCGTCGGCCAGGAGGCCCGCCGGCGGATCGCCGAGAACCTGGTCGACCGGAACGAGTTCCGCGTGTCCGAGGCCTACGAGGTCGAGGACCTGCTGCGCGACCTGCCCATCGCCAACCTGTTCGAGCGCTGCCTGATGGTGCGCGACGCGGTGGGGCAGATCTACAACGACCAGAACGGGCTGGAGCTGGGCTTCCTGCGCGAGGCCTCGCTCAGCGACCGCAACTCGTTCTTCCAGCGGGTGCCGGCCCTGTCGCCGGCGGTGGTGCATTTCGTGCAGAACCTGCTCACCGTCGAGGAACTGGTGTTCTCCGACAAGTCGGTGCTGCGGGTGCAGCAGAAGCTCGGCATCGATCCGAAGGACGCCAACGCCGAGGCGTTCCTCGCCGAGGTGCGGGAACTGCTGAAGCCGTTCGGCCACCTGCCGATCGACGTGGGCAAGCACTACCCGTCGGGGCGGCCCAACCTGACCCTGCCGTTGTCGCCGGCCTGCATCCTGGTCCGGCTCTGCCCGGCCGGCCGCAAGCGCTGACCTTCGCTTCTGCCGGCGGCCCGCGCCGCCTATCGTCCGGAGCGTGACCGCCGCACCGCCGCTGCTGCTGCTGGCCTCGTCGTCGCCGCGGCGGCGGGAACTGCTGGCGCGGGCCGGGATCCCGTTCGCGCCGGTGACGCCCGGGCCGGAGCCCGAGGCCTCGGGAACACCGGCGGAACGGGCGGTGCAGCGGGCGCGCAGCAAGGCGCTCGGTGCCGTGGTGGTGGCCCGGCCCGGACCGCCCTGGGTGCTGGGCGTCGACACGGTGGTGGAGGTGGCGGGACGCGAGCACGGCAAGGCGGCGGACCGCCAAGAGGCGGCGGCGATGCTGGCGGCGATGGCCGGCCAGGATCACCTGGTCCACACCGCCCACTGCCTGTGGGACCCTGGCACGGACACGGTCCGCGAGGAACTGGTCACCGCCACGGTGCACTGCCGGGCGATCGGGGCCGGCGAACGCGACGCTTGGCTCGATTCGGAGCACTGGCGCGGCAAGGCCGGCGCCTACGGCATCCAGGACCCGCTGGCGACGTTCGTCAGCCTGCGGGCGGGGCCGTTCGACGCGGTGGTGGGGTTGCACGTGGCCGCGGTGCGGCGGCTGCTGGCCGGGTTCGCCGCCGCCGGCGGAGGCGGACGGTGAGGCTGTTGCCGGCGAGCCTGGGCGTCCGGCTCGCGCTGGCCGGGCTCGCGGCGCTGGTTGCCATCGTCGTCCTCGAGCGCTGCGCGACCCGGGCGGCGGCGCGCGCGGCGGTGCGGCCGGCGACCCTGGATCTGCCGCCGGACCGGCCGGCCCTGCGTGGCCTCGCGCCGGGCGCCCTCGTGGTCCGCCTGGTGGGGCCCGGCGGTCGCTGGGACGATGCCGCGCCGGTGCTGGCGGTGACGGCGGCCGGCGAACTGCAGGTGCGGCGGCCGCCGCCGCGGCCGGACGGTCCGCTGCTGCGGCCGGCCCCGCTGGCCGCCGTGCTGGTGCCCGGGGCCTCGCTCGCCGACCTCACGCCCGGCCAGCGGGCCGCCCTGCTCGACGTCCTGTCGGTGCTGTGTCGCGGCCGGCCGGACCCGGCGGCGATCGACCTGGCGGCGCTGCACGCCGAGCCGGCCGACCTCGCGGCGCTGCTGCGCTGGCTGCGCTGAATCCGCGGGATATCGGGCGTCGTTGCCGTATCTTGCGCCGTCCGCGTTCCGCCGGGAGACCGCAATGGAAACCGTCTACTTCTACAGTGCCGTGATCGGGGGCGCCTTCCTCGTGATCCAGACCCTGCTGCTGGCCTTCGGCGGCATCGGTGATGGCGCCGACCACCTCGACGTGGATCCCACCGACCTGTCCGACGCCAGCGCTGCCGGACACGGCGCCGACCACGGCATCGACGCCGCCGACGCGGCGCAGAACTGGTTCCTGAAGGTCCTGTCGCTGAAGACCCTGGTGGGCTTCGCGACCTTCTTCGGGCTCACCGGGCTCGGCGGTCACGCCGCCGGCTGGGGCCACGGCGGCACGCTCGCGGCGGCGATCCTGGCCGGGCTGGTGGCGGTCTACCTGGTGGCCTGGCTGATGTCGGCGCTGCACCGCCTGCAGTCGTCGGGCAACGTCAACCTGCGCAACGCCATCGGCCTGCACGCCCGGGTCTACCTGCGGGTGCCCGGCGCCCGCGAGGGCATCGGCAAGGTCACCGTCACCGTCCAGGGCCGCGTCGTCGAGTGCAAGGCGATCACCGCCGGCTCGCCGATCCCCACCGGCGCCCAGGTCCTGGTGGTGGCCGTCGAGGCCGCCGACACGCTGGCGGTGGAGCCGCTGCCGGCGTGAGCCGCCACCGTCTGCTTTCCGTCCGATCGCGACCCCTCCATCCCTCGCACAAGGAGTGCCCATGATCGCAGTGCTGCAGGGCCAAGGCCCGCTCGACCCGAACCTGTATGGCGTGCTGGCCACCGTCGCCGGCGTCCTCATCCTGTTCGGCTTCGTGATGCTGGTGGTGAAGCGCTACAAGCGCTGCCCCAGCAACAAGGTCCTGGTCATCTACGGCAAGGTGAAGACCGGCCAGTCGTCGCGCTGTCTGCACGGCGGCGGCGCCTTCGTCTGGCCGCTGATCCAGGACTACGCCTACCTGTCGCTGGATCCGTTGCAGATCGAGATCCCGCTGCGCGGCGCGCTGTCGATGGAGAACATCCGCGTCAACGTGCCGTCGGTGTTCACCGTCGCCATCGGCACCGAGCCGGCGGTGATGAACACCGCCGCCATCCGCCTGCTCGGGCTCGACACCCGCGCGGTGATGAAGCAGGCCGAGGACATCATCTTCGGCCAGCTCCGCCAGGTGATCGCCTCGATGACCATCCAGGACATCAACCGCGACCGCGACAAGTTCCTGGAGAGCATCCAGAACTCGCTGGCCCCCGAGCTGGAGAAGATCGGGCTGGTCCTGATCAACGTCAACATCACCGACATCACCGACGAGTCGGGCTACATCGAGGCGATCGGCCGCAAGGCGGCCAGCGAGGCGATCCAGCAGGCCGAGATCGACGTCGCCGAGCAGCAGAAGAAGGGCGCGATCGGCGTCGCCGAGGCCAACAAGGAGCAGCAGATCATGGTGGCCAACGCCACCAAGGCCCGCGAGATCGGCACCAAGGAGGCCGAGCGCGAGAAGCTGGTCAAGCTCGCTGACCTGGACAAGGAGACGGTGATCGGCCAGCGCAAGGCGACCTTCGAGCAGGAGGCGCAGGTCAAGCACCGGGAGCGCGAGATGCGCGTGCAGGTCGCCGAGGCCGAGTCGCAGGCGGTGACCGGCGAGAGCGCGGCGCGGGCCAACATGGCCGACGCCGAGGCCAGCCTGAAGGTGCGCCAGGCCGAGGCGTTCCAGCTCGCCGAGACCCGCCGCCGCGAGGCCGACGCCGCCGTGCGGCAGGCCCAGTACGTCGCCGAGGCGCGCGCCGCCGAGGCGCTGGCGCAGAAGATCGAGAAGGAGAAGCTGGCCGAGCTCGAGGCGGTCGCCAAGGCGCAGAAGGCCAAGCTGATCGTCGACGCCGAGGCCGACGCGCAGCAGGTGCGCATCGCCGCCGAGGCGCAGGCTGCGGCGACGTTCGCCCGCCTCGAGGCGCAGGCCCGCGGCGAGTACGAGATGCTGGCCAAGAAGGCCGACGGCCTGAAGCGCATCGTCGAGAGCTGCGGCGGCTCGCAGCAGGCGTTCCAGATGTTGATGCTGGAGAAGATCGAGGCGCTGTCGGAGACCGCCGCCAAGGCCATCTCCAGCATCAAGTTCGACAAGGTCGTGGTCTGGGACGGCGGCCAGGCCGGCAACGGCAAGGGCGCCACCGCCAACTTCCTGCAGAACCTGGCCCACACCCTGCCGCCGATGCTGCACATGATGCGGGACGTCGGCGGCGTCGAGATGCCGGAGTTCTTCGGCAAGCTGACCGGGGCCGAGAAGGCCCCGCCGCCCGGGAAGGACGGCCCCAGGGAGCCCACGCCGCCGTCGCCCGAGGCCGGCAAGGTCCCGCCCCGGGGGAAGGGCGCCTAGGCCGTGGCGGGCGGGTCCGGTCCGGAATCCCGGGCCGGACCGACCTGCACCGTTGACCGGCGGCCGGCGGACCCTACACTGCTCGCCCTTCGCTCCGCCCGGGCGAGTCCGCCATGAAAGCCCAGATCCACCCCAACTACGTCGAGTGCAAGGTCAGCTGCGCCTGCGGCAGCAAGTTCACGACGCGGTCGACCCGCGCCGAGATCAAGATCGACATCTGCGCCGACTGCCATCCGTTCTTCACCGGCGCCCAGAAGTTCGTCGACTCGGCGGGCCGCGTCGACAAGTTCCTGAAGCGCTACGGCGGCAAGGGCAAGGCCGAAGCCAAGGCCGACAGCAAGGCCTAGATCCGGCGGCCGATGACGGTCGCCGCGCCGAGAGACCGCGAACCGGGCCGCCGTCGTGGCCGTTGGGCCACGCCATGAGCTTCCTGCGCCCCCGCATCCAGGCCCGGCTGGACGGCATGGCGGCCCGTGGGCACCAGCTCACGGCCCAGGTCAGCTCGCCCGAGGTGCTGGCCCGCCCCGAGGGGCTGGGCGCCCTGCAGAAGGAGCTCGGCTCCCTGTCGCGGACGCTGTCGCGCTACGAGGAGTACCGCCGCACGGTGCAGCAGATCGAGGACAACCGCACCCTGATGCAGCCCGGCGCCGATCGCGAGCTGGCGGCGATGGCGGCGGCCGAGCTGCCCGACCTGGAGCAGAAGGCGAAGACCCTGGCCGACGAGCTGATCGACCTGCTGCTGCAGGACGAGGGCGACGGCCGCCGCGACTGCATCGTCGAGATCCGGGCCGGCACCGGCGGCGACGAGGCGGCGCTGTTCGCCCGCGACCTGATGCAGCTCTACCAGCGCTTCGCCGTGCGCAAGGGCTGGACCGTCGAGCCGCTGCACAGCACCGAGAACGAGCTGGGCGGCTTCAAGGAGGTCGCCTTCGCCCTGCGCGGCGAGTCGGTGTTCCACTTCATGCAGTTCGAGAGCGGCGGCCACCGGGTGCAGCGGGTGCCGGAGACCGAGACGAAGGGCCGCGTGCACACCTCGATGGCCACCGTGGCGGTGCTGCCGGAGGTGGAGGACGTCGAGGTCGAGATCCTGGACAAGGACCTCAAGGTCGACACCTTCCGCAGCTCCGGCGCCGGCGGCCAGCACGTCAACAAGACCGAG
>CAZMGG010000206.1:0-6976 GCA_964565715.1 uncultured candidatus Brocadiaceae bacterium
GTCGACCGTCTCGCTGCGGAAGCAGCGGCCCGGCACGATCACCTTGAGCGGCGGCCGGAAGCCGTCCCGGGCGAAGCGCAGCATGGTCCGCACCTGCACCGGCGAGGTGTGGGTGCGCAGCAGGTTGCCGTCGTCGAGCCAGAAGGTGTCCTGCGACTCCCGCGCCGGGTGCTCGCGCGGCACGTTCAGCGCGTCGAAGTTGAAGTGCTCCGACTCCACCTCGGGCCCGTCCTGCCAGGAGAAGCCCATCGCCGTGAACAGGTCGACCAGCTCGTTCTGCACCACCGTGATCGGGTGCATGGCGCCGCGGAACGGCGGCGGCCCCGGCTCGGTCGGATCGAAGCCCTGGCCGCCGAGCTCGCCCTGCAGCGCCGCCTGCCGCAGGGCCTCCGCCCGTTCGCGCAGGGCCGCCTCGACCTCCTGCTTCAGCAGGTTGTAGGCCTTGCCCTTCTGCGGCCGCTCCTCCTTCGGCAGCGACGGCACCGAGCGGACCAGCTCCAGCACCTCGCCCTTCTTGCCGAACAGGCGCGACTCCACCGCCCGCAGGGCAGCCTCGTCACCACACGCGGCGATCGCCGCGAGCCACTGCTGGCGGAGCTCCTCCATGGGTGATCCGGCCGCTGCCGGCCGCAGGCCCCCGATCGGCCGCATGGCCCGGGGGCTCGTCGCTCAGGCCAGGGCGCCCTGCGCCTGCTTGCAGATCGCCGCGAACGCGCCCTGGTCGTGGATCGCCAGCTCGCTCAGCTCCTTGCGGTTGAGCAGGATGCCGGCCTTCTGCACGCCGTGGATGAAGCGCGAGTAGCTGAGGCCGTGCTGGGCCACCGCGGCGGTGAGCCGGGTGATCCACAGGCTGCGGAACTGGCGCTTGCGCTGCTTGCGGCCGCTGAAGGCGAACGCGTCGGCGCGGATGGTCGTCTCGCGGGCGTTGCGGAACAGGGTGCCGCGACCGCCGCGGAAGCCCTTGGCGCGCTTCAGCACGCGATTGCGACGTTGCCTCGTGGCGGGACCGTTGGTTGCACGCATGGGTGGTGAGCCTCTCTCTCAGTCGTGGGGCCGATCGGTGGGTTGCGGGCCGCCGGACTAGCCGGCGCCGAGGCACTTGCGCATGTTGGCCTCGAACTTGCCGGCCACCAGGCCGCCCTTGCGGAGCTGCCGCTTGCGCTTGCGGCTGCGCCGGATCAACAGGTGCGACGTGAAGGCGGAACTCCGCTTCACCTTGCCGCTCTTGGTCAGCTTCATGCGCTTGACCACGGCCTTCTTGGTCTTCTGCTTCGTCATGCTGGCTCGCGGGAGAAGGGCGAGAAGGCTAGCGAGCGCCGCCCGGCGCGCAAGCGCGAGGTGGAAAACCCTTCCGCTCCGGCGCGGCCGCCGGCAGGATGCCCCGCCCCCGGAATTCCCCCGCCGACCGGCGGGTTGCCGCCCCCCTCATGGACCTCCTCCTGGCCCTGGTCACCGCCGCCGGCAGCATCGCCCTGGGGCTCGGCCTGTGCCGGGCCCGCTGGGCCGGGCCGGCTGCCCTGGTGGCGCTCGGCGCCGGCGTCGTGGCGCTGCTGGCCGGCGTCCTGCAGCCCGGCGAGCGCACCCTCGTCGTCACCCACACCTTCGCCGCCTACGCGCCGGACGGCTTCGACGTGGTGCCCCGCCACTTCCCGGTGGACGAGGTGCGGGCCCCGGGCTGGCAGTGGCCACTGCCGTTCCTGGGCTGGACCGGGGTGTGGGCGGTGGTGCTGCTCCTGCGTCGGCAGGCCACCGGCCCGGTGCACCCGCTGCTGCCGCTCCTGCTCGGCTGGACCGGCACGGCGGCCTGGCTCCTGATGCAGAAGTGCGCCGCGCCGGCTCTGGTGGTGCAGCCGTTCGGCCTGGAGCGCTTCCTGCTGCCGGCCAGCATCGCGCTGGCGGTGGCGGTCTCCCTCCGCGGCGAGCGCCTGCTGGCGGTCCTGTTCGTGCTGTCGTTCGCCACCATCGGCATGCGGGCGCCGGCGGCGACCTTCAGCAAGCTGGCCAGCGACGGCCACTGGGGCACGGGGCTCGACGTGCACACGATCACCGCCTTCGTCGATCCGCTGCAGCGGGTCGAGGTGGAGGCCGCGCCGGGGTCGCTGCTGCAGCAGGGCTGGCTCATCTGGGGGCAGCAGCTGTTCTTCCTGCCGGGGATCTACCTGCTGAGCCTGACCGGGATTGCGTTCGGACTTTTCCTCTGGCGCAAACACGGCGGGCCGGCCGCGGGCGCCGGCGCATAGGACTCCTGGCGCCCGCGGCAGCGGCACATCTCCGTCGATCTGCCCCTTCCCCTGGGCGGGCCGTTGGGTTGCAATCGGGAGCGTCTGGGACCGGGGAGGGTCCCCGGTCCGTTTCCCTGCAACCCCACTGGAGTCACGAATCATGCCTTCGTCACGCCTGCCCGCAGTCTTGCTCGCCGCCGCGCTCGCCGCGGCCGTCCCCGCCCAGTACGTCTCGGACTTCGAGGCCCTCACCGGCTCGACCACCGGCACGCCGCTGACGGGCCAGGACGGCTTCTACAACCCCGTCGCCGGTTCCAGCGACTGGAACGTCCACACGTATGCCGGGAACTCGCTGGGCATCCCGGCCAATCCCGGCGGCGGCAACCAGTTCATCGCCGGCCGCTCCGCCGGCAGCGCCATCTATGGTCGTGCCCAGCGCAACCTGAACTGGAGCCTCACCAGCCCCTGGTACTACCGCTTCGACTTCTGCGGCAACTTCAACGGCACCCTGCCGACTACCGAGTACCTCGGCAGCTTCTCCTTCCAACCGTCGGGAACCGCGCAGAACTTCAACCTGCTCCTGCAGTGGGGCACCAACACCGCCACCGGCACCGCCTTCAACATCGCGGTGCAGTATTGGGACTCGGCAGGCACCGCCGCCGGCATCGTCACGGTGCCCGACGCGGCGTTCCAGAACCTGAGCCTGCTCAACTGGTACCGCATGGAGGCGCTGTTCGACTTCGCCAGCAACAAGCTGCACTCCCTGCGCCTCACCGACCTCACCACCAACACCACCTCCGTGTTCGTGCCGAGCGGTTGGTACATGCTCGGCGGCGCCAGCCCGACCGGGGGTGTGCCCACCGACTTCCGCTTCTTCGCCGGCGGCGTGAACGGCGGCAACATCTTCGCCGCCGACAACCTGTTCATGGCGCCGTCCTACTACGGCATCAAGGACGTGGGCTGCCCGGGTTCCAGCGGCACGCCCGCCCTGAATGCCTTCCTCAACACCTCGCCGCAACTCGGCACGACGTTCCTGGCCGAGGCCAGCAACCTGGTCGCGCCGTTCGCCGGCCTGATGCTGACCGGGTTCTCGGACACCATGTACCAGTCCTCGCCGCTGCCCTTCGAGCTGAGCAACTTCGGCGCTCCGGGCTGCCGGATGCTGGTCGCGCCGGACTCGACGACGCTGGTGCTGGGCGGCAGCGGCTCGGCGGTCTGGCCGCTGGCGATCCCCAACAACCCGGTGCTGGCCGGCACCCGCTTCTGGAACCAGTTCGCGTCGCTGGACGCGGCCGCCAACACGCTTGGCCTCGCCTTCAGCAACAGCGTGCTGGGCTGCATCCACTAGAACTAGAACTAGCTAGCAGCTTGCACCTCGGCTTGCCGTCCGGCGCAATGCCGCCGGGCGGCGGGCTGCCGCCAGGACTTCCCAAGGTGCCTCGCGCAGCCGTGGCCCCAAGGAGTCTCTCGGATGAATCTGCCTCACCGGCATCTTGATCTGCTCCTCCTGGTGATGCTGACACCAAATGCCACTTCTCAATTGGACTGGCGTCAGCAGCCCGCCGCCCCTGCGCCAACAGCGCGAGATGCGTGCGCCATGGTGCCCGACCCTATCTCGGGCGGACTCCTACTCTTCGGTGGCGGCAGCAACCTAGGACTGCTTGGTGACACCTGGTCTTGGTCGCGCGGAAGTTGGCGACAACTACAGCCATCGAACAATCCACCTGCTCGGTCCCACCCCGGACTTGCGGCAGACACCACCCGCCAGCGGGTTGTACTCTTCGGAGGAGCTCAAGTCGGGTTGGCCCTTGGCGACACATGGGAGTGGGATGGGTCCACCTGGAACCAGGTTCTCCCTGCAGGAAGCCCTGCACCCCGATTTGGTCCTGCGATGATGTACGATGGGCTGCGGAACCGAATTGTTTTGTTCGGTGGACAGTCCTTCCTGGGCACGAGTCCAGTCGATACATGGGCCTGGGATGGGAGTCAATGGATGCAGTTGACCCCCCTCAACCAGCCGCCGGCCATGACCAACATGAGCATGGTGTTCGACGCCGCGCGCGGTGTAGGCATGCTGGTCGGTTCGCGTGGCACCTACGAATGGGATGGGAGCAATTGGTACACAGCTGGAGGAGCTCCCCCTGGGCTGGGCGGTCGACTAGCATATGATGCAGCACGCGAGCGCCCGGTGTGGTACGGAGGCGGCGACGGCAACGGCATCCCTCTGCCAATCGGAGTGTGGGACCGGATCGGCAGTGCATGGATACAGCGGCCGACGGCCAACAATCCACCGCTGCGGATCTTGCACGCGCTTTCCTACGACCCAGAGGGCCTGCATGTCGTTTGCTTCGGCGGTCGAGACGACACGCAACCCATCACGCTCATCCGCAAGTCGGATACTTGGCTGCTCGCTCCGGTGCAGCCGGCCCGGGCCAGTGGTTTTGGCAGTGGATGCCCCGGCACCGGCGGTGTGCTGCAATTGGCACCAGAAGGCCTGCCATGGCTCGGGAATTCCTTTCAGTTCACTTGGCGCAACCTGCCACCAGGCGGGGCGTTGGTGTCCCTTGCATTGGGTGTATCGGACCAGGCCTGGACCGGTGGTGCCCTTCCGCTATCTCTCGCCACCAGAGGCATGCCAGGTTGCAGTCTGCTCGTGTCGCCTGACACAGTCGTCACTTTCCCGGCTACCCCTAGCCCTTTGATGACGTCGTTACCGGTGCCCCTGAGTCCAGCCCTGTCTGGCCTCATGGTCTTTCTACAAGGCTTCGCCTTCGACGGATCCGCGAATCCCGCAGGTCTAACCGCGAGCAATGGCATCGCACTACTGATCGGCTCATTGTGACTGATAGGACTTTCAACTCGACACGGCGATTGTGGTGGCGCACCGAATGGTCGACACCTCCATGGCGCAACCTGAGCCGCTATCCCGGCAAGGCAGGGAACCCGATCGCATGCTGGTCCGATGACCCAGGGCCGCCATCAAGTCTTGCTTCTCACGGCTTCCCCGTCAGATCAGAGTCTCGGGCGCCAACCCCAGCGCCCGTTCCACCAGGGCCTGCTGCTCCTGCTTGTGCAGGTGCAGCGAGCCGGTGGCGGGGCTGGCCGCCGCCGGCCGGCAGGCGCAGCCCTGCCAGTCGGCGCGATCGCGGACGAAGGTCCACGCCCCCATGTTGGCCGGCTCCTCCTGGCACCACCACCACTCGGCCTCGCCGTAGCGCGCCCGCAGTTCCGCCATCGCGTCCTGCGGCCACGGGTAGAGCACCTCGGCCCGCACCAGGGCCACCCGCGAGTCCTTCGGCCGCGCCTCCAGCAGGTCGTGGTAGACCTTGCCGCTGCAGCACACGACGCGCTCGATCGCGCCCGGCTCGGTCACGGTCGGATCGTCGAGCACGGCGCGCAGGCCCTGCTCGCTCAGCTCCGCCAGCGTCGAGCCCGCCGCCTTCAGCCGCAGCAGGCTCTTCGGGGTCATGACCACCAGCGGCTTCCGCTCCGGGTCCAGCGCCTGGGCCCGCAGCAGGTGGTAGTACTGGCCGGCGGTGCTGGGGTTGGCCACCCGCATGTTCTGTTCGGCGCAGAGCTGCAGGAAGCGCTCCAACCGCGCCGAGCTGTGCTCCGGCCCCTGGCCGTCGTAGCCGTGCGGCAGCAGCAGCACCAGCCCGCACTGCTGGCGCCACTTCGCCTCACCGGCGGCCAGGAACTGGTCGATCTGGATCTGCGCGCCGTTGCAGAAGTCGCCGAACTGGCCCTCCCACAGGCACAGGGCCTCGGGCCGCGCCACGCTGTAGCCGTATTCGAAGCCGAGCGCCGCCTCCTCGGAGAGCAGGCTGTCCACCACCGTGTAGCGCGCCTGCTCGCTGCCCAGGTGGTTCAGGGGCACGTAGCGGGCGCCGCTCTGGTAGTCGACCAGCACCGAGTGCCGCTGGCTGAAGGTGCCGCGGCCGGAGTCCTGGCCGGCCAGCCGGATCGGCACGCCGGCCACCAGCAGGCTGCCGAACGCCAGCGCCTCGGCGGTGGCGAAGTCGATCGGCTGGGCGCCCTGCACCATGTCCAGCCGGCGCTCGAGGATGCCGCGGATCTTCGGATGGGCCTGGAAGTCGGCGGGCCAGGCGAGCTGCCGCTCGATCAGCTTCGTCAGCTCGGCGCCGGCGACCGCCGGGGTCGCGGGCTGCCATTGCCGCTCGTCGACGTCGCCGCGCGGCTCCACCTCCGGCGGCGTGCCGCCGCGCACCTCCTCGAGGGACTCGCGCAGCTTCCGCTGCACCGCCGCGTCGTAGTCGGCGAGGTCATCGGGCTCGAGCACGCCGGCCCGCACCAGGAGCTGCTGGTAGCTCTCGCGCACCGTCGGATGCGACTCGATGGCGCGGTAGAGCAGCGGCTGGGTGTAGCTGGGCTCGTCGCCCTCGTTGTGGGCGTGGCGGCGGTAGCAGACGATGTCGACCACGACGTCGCGCTGGAAGTGGTTGCGGTAGTCCAGGGCCAGCCGCACCATGCGTACGGCCGCCAGCGGGTCGTCGCCGTTGACGTGGAAGATCGGCGACTGGATGGCGCGGGCGAGATCGGTGCAGAACATCGAGCTGCGCGAGTCCTCGGGCGCGGTCGTGTAGCCGATCTGGTTGTTGACGACGATGTGCACGGTGCCGCCGGTGCGGTAGCCGCGGAGCTGCGACATCTGCAGGGTCTCGGCCACCACGCCCTGGCCGGCGAAGGCGGCGTCGCCGTGGATCAGGATCGGCAGCACGGCGGTGCGTTCCTGC
>CAZMGG010000207.1:0-6853 GCA_964565715.1 uncultured candidatus Brocadiaceae bacterium
CAGAAGCTCGAGAGCCTCGGCGTGCTGGCCAGCGGCATCGCTCACGACTTCAACAACCTGCTGACCGGCATCCATGGCAACGCCGACCTGGCGATGGTGGATCTGCCAGCCGGCGCCGCCCGCGATCGCGTCGCCCAGATCCTGCTGGCGGCCGACCGCGCCGCCGGCCTCACCGCCCAGCTCCTGGCCTACGCCGGACGCACGCCCCTGTGCCGGCAGCCCCTGGACCTGTCGGCGACGATCGCCGGCATCGCCGAACTGATGCGCACGGCCCTGCCGTCGGGCGCGGAGTTGCAGCTGGACCTGGACCCGGATCTGCCGCCGGTGGAGGGCGACCCGGTGCAGCTGCAGCAGGTCGTGCTGAACCTTGTCATCAACGGCGCCGAGGCCGGCCGGGGGGCCGCCAACACGGTCACGGTCGCCACGACCGCAATCCCGGCGCTCGACGGCCCCGGCACCGTGCAGCTCAGCGTCACCGACACCGGCGCCGGCATGCCACCCGACGTGCAGCGCCGCATGTTCGAGCCCTTCTTCACCACCAAGTTCACCGGCCGGGGCCTGGGGCTCGCCGCGGTGCAGGGCATCGTGCGGGCCCACGGCGGCGACATCGCCGTCCGTTCGGCACCCGGCGAGGGCACCACCATCGACGTGCGGCTGCCGGCCACGGCGGCGGCCGCGGTCGCCACGCCCACCGCCGCACCGCCCCGCCGCGGCCATGGCGCCGTGCTCCTGGTGGACGACGAGCCCCTGGTCCTGGACGTCGGCCGCCGCATCCTGTCGAGCCTCGGCTACGACGTCCTGACCGCCGCCGACGGCCCCACGGCCCTGGCGATCTTCCGGTCCAGCCACGAACGCCTGCGCCTCGTCATCCTGGACGTGACCATGCCGGGGATGGACGGCCCGGAGTTGCTGCAGGCCATCCGCCGGATCGCGGTGATCCCGGCGCTGTTCTCCAGCGGCTTTCACGCCTCGGAGCTGAAGGCGGTGATGCAGGAAACCGGCGCCGGCTTCCTGCCGAAGCCCTACACGCGGTCGACCATGTCCGAGTGCCTGCGACAGGTCCTCGGCGAGCCCGTCGGCTGACGGCTGCTGACTGGCGCGCCTGTGGGTGCGATGCTGCCGGCATGCCCGATCCCCGGATCCACGAGGTCACCACCGACGCCGACATCGACGCCTGCTGGGAGGTCATGCGGGAGCTGCGCCCGCATCTCACGCGGCCGGACTTCGTGCCGCGCGTGCGGCGGATGATGGCGGACGGCTATCGACTCGCCGGCCTGTGGGTGGACGGCAGCGTGCGCGCCGTCGCCGGATTCCGCATCGGCGACAAGCTGGCCTGGGGCCGACACGTCTATGTCGACGATCTGGTCTGCACAGCGGCGCACCGCGGACACGGCCATGGCACCGCGCTCCTGCATTGGATGCTGGACCTCGCCCGCGCCGAGGGCTGCACCACGTTCCACCTCGACTCCGGCGTGCAGCGCTTCGCCGCCCATCGCTTCTATCTGCGCCACGGGCTCGACATCCGCAGCCACCACTTCGCGTGTGAGCTGACCACCGCAGCGCACTGAGACGGTCTGGCGCAACCGCAGCAGGCGACTACGTCTTTGCGACATCTCGCCCGTTTGATAGCCTCGGGCCTTCTCGCCCGGCGGCTGCCCTGCCGTCTGGCTCTTCTCTCCCACTGACACCCCGGAGCATCCCATGCGTCTGGTTCCTCTCCTGATTGCCGCCGCGGCCACCGCCGCGACCCCCCTGCTGGCGCAGAGCTCGTGCAGCACGGCCACCGGCTCGGCCCGATCGCTCGCGACGATGAATCCCTTCACCGGCAACAGCCTGTTCGGCCATCCCAGCTACCCGCAGGCCGCCCCAGCCACCTACGCCGGCTTCAACTTCTTCATGGACGTGACGTCGGCGACGCCGGCGACGATCAACCAGATCGACACGCGCCTGTTCGACGACGGCGGCACGGTCGGCCTCGGCAACGGCGGCACGTTCCTGCAGCCCAACCAGGTCGGCAACACCGCCCTGGTGCAGGTCTACATCTGCCCGACCACCTGGGTGGGCAACGAGTTCATCTCGCCGACGGCACCCAGCAGCCCGTGGCTGCTGGCCGGCACCGGCATCCTCACGGTGGCGCCCAACACCGCCCACACCGTGATCGACTTCCGCGCCAGCGCGGTGCCCGGCACCACCAACCCGATCCCGCTGTCCCAGGGCACCACGCTCGGCATGGCGATCAACGTGCTGCCGGTGGCGGCGACGGGCCCGAACAACGTGGCCAACACGTTCACCTGGGCGGACCCGCTGGTGACCCAGTGGCCGCTGCCCTGGCCGCTGCACCCGATGCTCGATCCGAACACCGCGGTCCCCCCCTACACCTACACCGACGGCATCCTGACGCTGGCCCAGGTGCAGTTCCAGCGTGACGCGTTCACCAGCGGCCCGAGCAGCGTGGCCCACACCCAGAGCCTCGAGGTCCACTACGTCCCCGGCTCCGGCTCGGCGACCTGGACCCAGTGGGGCACGGGCTGCGAGCGCACCAATGCCAACTGGAGCGAGGAGTTCGTCGGCCCGGTCAACACCTTCGACCTCGGCAACAAGACCGTCAACGTGCAGTACGTCGCCGGCGCCCACCTGGTGCAGACCAATGCCGGCACGGCCAACTACATGGCGCCGACCTCGGCCCCGCTGACCATCGCCACCGGCAATGCCGACGACGGCATCACCTCGGCGATCACCCTGCCCTTCACGTTCCCGTACCCCGGCGGCAGCGCCACCGACATCAAGGTCGGCACCAACGGCTACGTGCTGCTGAACGGCACCGCGCTCAACACCTTCGGCTGGTACGGCGGCTACACCACCGAGTTCGTCGCCGCGGCGCCGCGCGCCTGCCCGGCCTGGTGCGACCTCGACACGACGCTGAGCGGCACCCTGCACTACGACGCCGATCCGTCCGGCGCCTGGGTCCGCGTCACCTGGCTGAACATCGAGGAATGGCACCCGACGCCGCCGGCGAACATGCCGCGCGAGACGTTCCAGCTCGTCATGTATCCGAACGGGAACATGGAGTACATCTATCTCACGACCATCACGACGCAGAACCCGTACACCAACTCGGCCCTGGTCGGCTTCACGCCGGGCGGCGAGACGGCGACGGCGGGGCGCGACCTGTCGGTGGGCGGCTTCCTCAGCGGTGACGCCACGCGGCCGCCGGTGCTGGGCCTGTCGACGCGGCCGATCGTCGGCACGACGTTCAACTTCGACACGACCAACATCAAGGCCGGCACGTTCTTCAACATGCTGGCGCTCGGCTTCGTGTCGGTGCCCGGCGGCACCAGCCTGGCCCCCTATGGCATGCCGAACTGCAACCTCTACCTGCAGATCGGCACGCCGATCACCACCAACTTCGGCCTGGTGACCGGCACCTCGTCCAGCATCTCGCTGACGATCCCCAACAACCCGACGTTCAACGGCATCAACATGTTCGGCCAGTCGGCGCCGTTCACGACGGGCTACAACGCGACGGGCATCTTCACCAGCAACGCGGTCTGCATCGCGCTGGGCCTGTTCTAGTCATCGCCTGATCCGACCCCGACGGTGCCGCCGTCGGGCCCCGCGACGCCGCCCCTTGCCTGGGCGGCGTCGTCCTGTACCAGGGATCTGTTCGACGTAACCAACTATTCGAAAATGGATTACGTCGAATCGCCGCCTCCCCTCCGATGTACAGCCACCTTTACACCATGTAAAGTATCCATTACATCGCCCGGCGTGACGGTCAAGAACCACCTCCGCCGCCTCCGCTTCGCTGCCGGCGAACTCACCCAGCAGCAGCTCGCCGAGCGCATCGGCGTCACGCGGCAGACGATCCTGGCCATCGAGAAGGGCAACTACAACCCCTCGGTGGAACTGGCCCTGCGGCTCGCCCGCGCGCTCGGCACCACGGTCGAGGCGTTGTTCGAGGTGGACGGACCGTCGGAGCAACCGCGATGAACCACCGCCCCCGTTCCCTCCTCGTCACCGCCATCGCCACCGCGCTGATCACCGCCGGGCTCGTGCTCGGCGCCACCGCCGACATGGCCTGGCTGATCCTGTTCGGACTCGGCGCCTTCGGCCCGTCGCTGCTGCGCCTGTTCGGCTGGCTCGACGACCTCGACGAGTTCCAGCGGCTGGCGGCGCAGCGGGCCGGACACCACGCCTTCCTCGCCGGTGGCATCTTCCTCTGCGCCATTGCCGTGATCCGGAACTGGGGCCACGCCAACCTGGACAACGACCAGTACCCGGCCTCTCTGGTCCTGGCGGTCATGACCGTCACCTGGCTGATGAGCCGGCTGGTCGGCTACCTCGGCGCGCGCAACGCGGCGAAGTGGGTGCTGGTCGCCTTCGGCACGTTCTGGCTCGGTTTCGTCGTGCTGTCCCACGGCGGCTGGGACATGTTCCCGGAGGTGCTGGTGACCGCGCCCTTCCTGGTGCTGGCCACGACCAGCCGGCGCTGGCCGCGCGCCACCGGCGTGGGCCTGCTGGCGGCGGCGATCGGCGCCTGGTTCCTGTTCCAGGGCGCGCGGGCGTTCCGCGGCGATCACGGCGCCATGGCGGTGGTGATCGTGTTCGACGTGCCGCTCCTGGTGATGGGGCTCTCGCTCCTGGCGACGCCGTCCGACGAGCCGGAACCGGCGCCGGCGTGAACGCCGCCGTATCCTGACCCCGCCCCGGAGGATCCATGCGCAGTCCCTTCCTCGTCGCCGCCGCCCTGGCAGCCCTGCTGCCGCAGGTCACGATCCGCGCCCAGGAGCCGCTGCCGCCGGCCAACACCAGCGAGCAGCAGAAGCTGCTGGCCGAGTTCCTCGCCGCCGACGACCGCACCGGCAACGGCCACCTCGCCCGCTGGCAGATCGTCGAGCGCTTCGACCGGCTGCCCGCGCCGCGCCCGGCGCAGCTCGCCGACTTCCAGAAGAGGATCCAGAAGGCCTGGCTGCAGGGCCGCACGCTGGAGCGGAGCGGCGACCAGTGGTTCTGGGACAACAGCCGGCAGCGCCGCCGCCCGAACGAGCCGATCGTGCGACGCGGCCGCTACCTGGTGGGCGGCAACACGCAGCGACCCAACGGCCTGCTGATCGCGCTGCACGGCGGCGGCGCCGGCGCGGGCGACGCCGGCGAGGCCGCCGGCGCCTGGCAGGACGCCGCGAAGAAGCACGACCTGCTGCTGCTGGCGCCGGAGGTGCTGGAGAAGACCGAGCACGGCTGGACCGACGCCGGCACCGAGGAGTTCGTGGTCGACCTGCTGGACGCGGCGCTGCGCACCTTCAAGGTCGATCCCGACCGGGTCTACCTCGCCGGCCACAGCATGGGCGGCTACGGCTCGTGGATGCTGGGCGCCCACCACGCCGACCGCGTGGCCGCCATCGCGCCGTCCGCCGGCGCGCCGACCCCGATCCTCGGCCGCAACGACCAGGCGATCGACATCGTCGAGGGCGTGATCCCCAACCTGCGCAACGTGCTGGTCGCCGTGTACCAGAGCCGCGACGACCGACAGGTGCCGCCGGGCCCCAACCAGTGCGCCGTCCGCCTGCTCGGCGAGGCTCGGAAGCGCTGGGGCGGGTTTGCCTTCGACTACTGGGAGGTGGACGGCCGCGGCCACGGCGCGCCCGAGGGCGGCCACGCCGCCCACCTCGACCGGATCGCCGGACACGCCCGCAACCCGGTGCCCGAACGCCTCGTCTGGCAGCCGGTGCTGCCGTGGAAGCGGCAGTTCCACTGGCTCTACTGGCGGCTGCCGAGCCCGCAAGCCACCCTGGTCGCCGACCTCGACCGCACGACCAACACCGTCGCCATCACCTGCGACAAGTCCACGCAGGACCTCTGGGTGCTGCTCGACCCGCGGCTCCTCGACCTGCAGAAGGAGGTGGTGGTCACCGTCAACGGCGCGGAGACCTTCCGCGGCGTGCCTGGGCCCTCGCTCGGCACCCTGCTGCTGACCTCGGGCCAGCCCGATCCGGCCCTGCAGTTCACCACCCGCGTGCCGGCCTTCCGCCAGGGCAGCTGAGCGCCGCCCCGCCGGTCCTGGTGAATCGCGGCGCCGAACGTGGTAGGGAAGGCCCCCCATGGCCACCGCCCAGCCGATCCTCCAGTTCGTCGCGCGCAACTACCAGAACTTCAACGCCCGCGCGCTGCGCGACGCCCTGTTCGCCTACTGGGACCACATCGCCGCCGGCGGCCGTATGTACTGGACGCTGGCCGGCGCCATGTCGTCGGCCCAGCTCGGCGTGTCGCTGGCGCCGGCGATCCAGAAGGGCCTGGTCCACGGCCTGTCGGTCACCGGCGCCAACCTCGAGGAGTCGTTGTTCCGGCTGGTGGCGCACCACAGCTACAAGGACTTCCCCGACTACCGCTACCTGACCAAGAACGACGACAGCCGCATCCTCGAGCAGCGCATGCGGCGGGTGACCGACACCTCGATCCCCGAGGACGAGGCGTTCCGCAGCGTCGAGAAGATCCTGGTGCCGATGTGGAAGCGCGCCACCGATCAGGGCCAGCGCCGGTTCTGGCACGAGTACTTCTACGAGCTGGTGCTGCAGCTCACCGACAAGCACTTCGAGGGCAACCCCGACGAGTGCTGGCTGCTGGCCGCGGCGCAGAAGAACCTGCCGATGGTGGTGCCGGGCCACGAGGACTCGACCTTCGGCAACATCTTCGCCAGCCACGTCAAGCTCGGCGACTGCACCGCGCAGATCGTCAAGTCGGGCATCGAGTACATGACCCAGCTCTACGACGACTACCGCGTGTTGAGCAAGGGCGCGGGCGTCGGCTTCTTCCAGATCGGCGGCGGCATCGCCGGCGACTTCCCGATCTGCGTGGT